>DASWUU010000223.1:0-21369 GCA_036401515.1 Steroidobacteraceae bacterium | reverse complement strand
TTATTCAGTCACCATGCTGCCGAGCTGGGCGCATATGGCCTCGAACGCCAATCCGATTCTCTATATGGTGAGCGCATTTCGATATGGGTTTCTCGGCACCACCGACGTCGATTTGACGTTGGCTTATGCCATCATGATCGGCGCCGCCGTCGTGATGTTCACACTCGCGGTAACCCTGTTGAACCGCGGCACCGGAATTCGCGAATAGAGGAGTGAGCATTAAGTGGTAATTACGATCTCGCGCGCTTTGAGCGCGTTCATCGCCGCGGCGGCGGGCCTGATCATTGCCGGTTCGGTTGCCGATACGGTTAAGGCGGACCCGGCGTCGGCAGCGGGCGATCTCGAAGGCTTTTCCAGCGGCGCCGCAGCGACCGAGCTGCAGTTGGAGCAGAGGTTCGATTCCGACTTGTCGGCGTCGGATCTGCGTGCCTGGATGCAACAGATGGCCTCCGCGCCGAATCATGTGGGTTCCGCGCACGACAAAGTGAATGCCGAATTCGAACTGGCGAAGTTTCGCGAGTGGGGCTGGGACGCCGCGATCGAAACGTTTTCGGTGTTATATCCGACGCCGCGCGAGGTGTCGGTCGAGCTGATTGCGCCCACCCATTTCAAGGCACGCTTAAGCGAGGGACCCATCGAGGGTGACAGCACCTCGACGCAGACCAAGGATGAGCTGCCGCCGTACAACGTGTACGGCGCCGACGGCGACGTCACTGCCGAACTGGTCTACGTAAATCAAGGCATGCCCGACGACTACCAGGAGCTCGAACGCCAGGGTGTGAGCGTCAAGGGGCGCATCGTGTTGACGCGATATGGCGGCGGCTGGCGGGGACTTAAGCCCAAACTGGCTTACGAGCACGGCGCCGTGGGCTGCTTGATTTATTCCGATCCGAAAGACGACGGTTATGGCCAGGGCGATGTCTATCCCAAGGGAGGATATCGGCCGCGCGATGCCGTGCAGCGCGGTTCGGTGCAGGATCTCACTTTGTACAGCGGCGACCCCCTCACTCCCGGCGTCGGAGCGGTACCGGGGGCCAAACGTTTGGCGCTCAAGGATGCCAAGACCCTGTTGAAAATTCCGGTGCTGCCGATTTCCTATGGTGATGCCGAGCCCTTGCTCGCCGCCCTGGGAGGCCGCGTGGCGCCGGCTTCATGGCGCGGCGGTTTGCCGCTGAGCTACCACGTAGGTCCTGGACCTGCTCAAGTGCACATGAAGGTGCTATCTGATTGGACTCAGAAGCCGATCTACGATGTGGTGGCCAAGATCAAAGGCAGCGAAGAACCCGATCGATGGATTATTCGCGGCAACCATCACGATGGATGGGTCTTCGGCGCCATGGATCCCTTGGCCGGGCAAGTGGCCTTGATGGCCGAAGCAAAATCCATCGGCAAATTACTGAAGCAAGGCTGGCATCCGCGCCGCACCTTGGTTTACACCAGCTGGGACGGCGAGGAGCCCGGCTTGCTGGGCTCCACTGAATGGGCCGAACAGCATGCCTCGGAACTCAAGGCCAAGGCCGTTTTGTATGTTAATTCGGATACCAATGGCCGCGGTTTTCTCAGCGCAGAAGGCAGCCATGCCTTGCAGCACTTCTTGAGCGAAGTGACGCGGGATGTGAAGGACCCGGAAACAGGGGCGAGTGTGTTGGCGCGCTCGACGGCCGAAAGACGAGTCGCGAGTTTCGACGGCGCGCCTCAAACCGATTCCTCGGCGCGTGGCAATACGAATGCCAACGGAGATCTGCATCTGGGTGCGCTTGGTTCCGGATCCGACTACACTCCGTTCCTGCAGCACCTGGGCATCAATTCAGTGAACTTAGGGTTTCAGGGTGAATCGCAATATGGCGTGTATCACTCGGCCTACGATTCCTTCGATCACTACCGACGGTTCGTGGATCCCACCTTCGAGTATGGCGTGGCCCTGGCCAAGGTGGCCGGCCGAATCGCGCTGCGCGCGAGCCAAGCTGAGTTGATCCCCGCGAGGGAAAGCGACTTCGCCGCATCGGTCGCGGGCTATAACGAGGAGCTGCACAAGCTCGCCGACGGTATGCGAACCAAGACGCGCGAGCTTGCCAAATTGCTGGACGATGAGTCCTACAAATTAACCGTGAATCCGGACTTCCCGCGTGCCCCACCTGCGCGCCTTGCCGATGTGCCGTACCTTAATTTTGCCGGCCTGGACAATGCGGTGGCAAGGTTGGAACAAAGCGCCAAGGCCTTCGACCAGGAATATGCGCGTCTTAGCACCACAAGCGATTCGGGAAGCAGCGGTGAGCGTGAACGGGTGAATGCCACCCTCGCGGTGCTCGAGCAGAACTTGATGGATTCCCGTGGCTTGCCGGGGCGCGCGTGGTACCAGCACATGATATATGCGCCGGGTGCGCATACCGGGTACGGCGTCAAGACCCTGCCGGGAATTCGCGAGGCCATCGAAGAGCGGCGATGGGACGAGGCCAATCAATATATTGGGGTGGTCTCGCGTGCGCTCAACAACTACAGTGCTCGAATGGACCGCGCCATCGCGGCACCGTAGACTGCGGTACTATTTTTAAGGAGTGAGTAATGACCGAAGAGAAGCAGCAAAAATTCACGGCCAAAGTGCGCCGCGGATTGGTTTGGGTACACACCGTTGCGGCAGCCGAGCTGGCGAAGAAGAAGGCCGAGACCACAGGCGTGAGAATCGAAGGGTTCACGGCGAGTGAACTTGCCGATGTCGAATCGGCGCTGACCTGGATTACCCAAAACAAGGAATCGCAGGGCGCTAACGCTGATCCCGCATAAATTTTTGCGCGGCCGCTTCAAGCCCAACGCCCGAGCGGTGCGGCTCAAGGACCTGTTGTGCCCGTCGTGCGCTACACTTAAACCTTATGGCTCGAAAAAGCGCATTAGTCGTCGATGACTCAAAATCGGCTCGCGTCATCTTAAGCCGTATGCTTGAGAAATATGACATCGAAGTCGACATGGCCGAGTCGGCCGAGCAGGCCATTGAGTACCTGAAGGGCAACCGGCCCGATGCGATTTTCATGGACCACTTGATGCCTGGCATGGATGGCCTTCAGGCGGTGCAGGCAATCAAAGGCAATCCGAAGACCGCGATGATTCCCATCATGATGTACACCTCGCAGGAAGGCGAACTGTACGTCGGTCAAGCACGCGCTCTCGGTGCCATGGGCGTTTTGCCCAAGCAGGTTCGCCCTGTCGATGTGTCGAAAGTATTGTACGAGCTGCATTTGTTGCCCGATCGTCGCGACATGGGAGAACCGGCATTGCAGCCGGTGGAACTGGAGTCCGGACCCTCGGGAACCCCCGTCGAAAAGCCGCCGCAATCCAAGGTCCCCGGTGGCGGGACCATCGATTGGGGACGGCGGGTTGAACAGGCGGTGAAAGACCAGGCAGTGGACATCCGCCGCTTCATCGTCGCCAGTCTCGACAGCTTCTCGACACGCATCATCAGCGACTTACGCAATGGCGCGCCGCCACCGGGCGCCGATCCGATCGCGCTGCCCCCAGTGCCGCCCAAGCGCGACGTCTGGCCCTGGGTGGCCGGGATAGCAGGGTTGCTGCTTGCGATCGCCTTTGCTGCAAGCTGGCTCGTTGAGCGTAACCACTTGGCGAACTCGCGGGCCGAGATTGCCGGCCTCAAAGCCGCGAACGGCGAATTGCAACGCGCGCGCCTGGATCTTTCAGCCGCGGTCAAAGACCTGACCGGGGCGCTCGCAACCGCAAACAGCAGCACACCGCCGGGAGCTCTCGGTACAGGGGCTCAAGCCGTTGCCCAGCACATCGAAGCGGTGCCGTACGGTGAAATCGCATTTGATCGCAGCCGACTCGAGGTGCTGCGCGAGATGTTGGCGAAGCTCGAAGTCCAAGGATTTCATGGCGTGGTGAAAATTACGAGCGCGGCGGGACTGTTTTGTCTCAGCGGCAATGCCAGTGACGGTTATGTGCCGGCCGCTCCCACGTTGCCGATCAATAAATGCGACATGATCGGCAATCCGCTCGATGAGGCGCTGTCGGGACAGCAGCGCCAGTCCTTGGCGTTTGCCAACTTGATTGCGGCCGTGCGCCAACGCACCGCGGGCGCGATCACGGTCGCGCTGGAAAGTACCGGCACCACCCATGCCAGCGTCCCGTATCCGGCACGTACCGACAATGTCACGGCGGGTGAATGGAATCGCGCCGCCACGGCCAACAACCGGGTCGAATTCTCCGCCGAATCCAGCACGCCTTGAGAGCCGATCGCCCCTAGAAGGCGACGCGGACGAAAAATTCGGGACCGCTGGAATTGAAATCGAACAATCCCGATTGCTTGGCCTGGGTCGAGTCGAGGTGCGCGCGCAACGACGTGTAGCCCAGCGCGAAGGATATGTTGGGGCGCAGGCGATACAGCGCGTCCAGTTCGTATATACCGAGCGAGCCATTGAGATTATTGATATGGACCTTGAAGTATTGGGCGCGCCCGTCGAAGTAGAATCGCTTGCTGATCACATACGTCGCATCGAGTCCCACCGTGGGGAAAGGCCCGGCTTGGTCCTCGCTCTGATCGACATGCCGCGTTTGAGTCTGAACCCGCGCGCGCGCTGAGATATCGGTGTCATTGATGCCGAGCGTCGCGGCCACCTCGTATTTATCGCCGTGCAAAAATGAATAGCCGTAGGTGATGCCGAAGGTGCGTATCGACAACTCCGAGCTCACGGGATCCGTGGGCTGCAGCACGACATCGCGAAAGACCAGGGGTTGCGTGATCGTCGCTTGACCGGTGCGGTCCAGGGAAAAATAATCGAATCGCAATCGATGCCGTTCACCCACGCGCACCATCGCTTGGATCTTGGCTTCGTAATCGGACTTGTCCAATCCAAAGGTATCCTCCGCAACGACCGGCGTACCCGGCACGCCCGTGCTGCTGTTGATTTGAAAATCGGTGCTGTTCGAGAGGCGCGCGACCCCGATGGATAAACGAACGCGCTCTTCGGTCGGACTCAAGTAGTCCTCCGCGTGCGCCAGCACCGCAAACAAGGCCAATCCCGCCAGGGCCAAGCCGCTCTTATTCATGATGGTCTCCTCAAAATCAACAGATCCGTTTCGGCGCGCTTGACCGCCGCCGGCAGGGAAGGGCTAATTCGCTGCATGACATGGGCCGCGGCCGCCCGCCACCCGGTAAGTTTGCCGCCATAGATACAGAGGACGCGCGGGCGTGCGTCTCGATCCGTGGTGAATATCGTCTCGCGCGACCGGTCGAAGGCGGCTTGGGTTGCTGCGGGCAATACCCGAAGTCCGGCAAAGCGCTCGGTGATGTCATCGCGCGTCAGAGCCGAAAGGGGCGGAAAATAGTGGCGCACCACGGCCAGCAGATAGTCCTCTTCCTCCGGCAGCGGATGCACTTGATCCGGATCACCGCGGTACGGCGTCTCGGTGGTGCCCACCAGGGTCGCGCCTCCCCACGGCATGACGAAGACGGCGCGCGCGTCCGTCGGACTCTCGACATAGTAAATGCCTGCGGTGAGCGGGTACGGAATGATGATATGCGTACCTTGAACCAATTCGACGTCTGGGATTGGGATGGCCGGTTCAACGGCGCGTGCGACCTGGGTTGCCCAGGGACCGGCGGCATTGATCAGCACCCGGGCCTTGACCTCCACGTCGGCGCCCGACGCGGTATAGGCTACCGTCACGCCAGCGTCGCTCAAAGCGGCGCGGACAAATCTGGCGGGCATGGCAAGTTCCCCGCCTAGTCCCAGCGCCGACCTCACCACGGCGCGCGTCAGCAGGGCATCGTTGGTCTGGCCGTCGTGGTAGCGAATAACGGCATCGAGGTCTTGCGTTTTCAAGCCGTCGAGCTTGGACCATTCTGCTTTGCGAACGCTGCCGAAGCGAGTAGACGCATCGAAACCCCCGAGAAGCGCATACGCCGCCAATCCGATTTTCAACTGCCAAGGGCGGCGGCGCGTGTCGCGATAAACGGGAATGTAGAACGGCTTTAATTCCACAAGCTCGGAGGCAATGCGCAGCATCACGGCGCGTTCATGCAAGCTCTCCCGCACCAGGGCGAATTGTCCCGATTCCAGGTAGCGCAGTCCGCCGTGAATGAGCTTGCTGGATTTACTCGATGTGCCGCTGGCCAATGCCTGGCGCTCGATGAGCAGTGCCTTGTGGCCTGCCGCGGCCGCGGCTTGTAGAACGCCGGCGCCGTGAATGCCGCCGCCGATGATGACCACATCGTATTCTTTCATTTTGGGTGGAGCTTGAACTGTTGGCGCTAGAATGCGTGATTACGCGCGAACACACCAACTTTGCGTGAGTGTCGCCATTCGCAAACATCTCGCGCGGTATTGTCATTCGCCGGGGTTGGCGTCGCGCTTTTCCTCAAACTGTATGACCGGCGTGTCGGAGGTCACTTCTATTTCGCCGTCGACGATTGCACCTTTAGCGATCGCCACCGTGCGCGCGCTGACCCTGCCGCGGATCACAGCCGTGTAGCCGATCTCGAGCTTATCCTGAACGATCAAGCCTCCCAAAATGGTGCCCGCGATGATGGCCTGCTGCGCTCGAACCTGGCCGTGCCAACTGCCGGTCGCCGCCAGATTCAATGCCCCATCAATTTCACCATCGCCATGCACTTCGCCGGAAACCACGAATTGTCCCGAACCGCGAATGTCGCCCACGAAGACCGAATTTATTCCGATGAAGGTGGGACTAGCCGAGCTGCTGTCCAGAAAACGGCGTTTTTGTTGGGCCATGCCCCTTCTTAACCTATCGAGATAGCCGCTGGTGTGACGAGCTTGGCGTCGCCGCGAGGTCGTGATTAGAAGTAGAATGGCGCATTCTTTTTTTACCCTAGGGTTGTGTGAAAATGGTCATCAACAAAGCGTCTTTGGTCCTATGCTTGTGCGCCGTGCTGAGTCTGGCCGCCTGCAGCCGCCAACAGACCGACTGGGAGAAAACCCGAGCCGCGAACACCACCGATGCCTACGAGCTTTTTTTGAAAAAATATCCGAGCGGCGAGTTCACGGCTCAAGCGCAAGCTCGAGTGAAGGAACTGTACGAAGAGCGGGACTGGCAAAAAGCCCGTGATACGGACACGCTCGAGGCGTATCAAGCATTCTTGAAGCAATATCCGGAAGGCAAGTGGACCGAGGAAGCGCGCATCCGCGTCGAGAATTTCACTCTCGCATCCGCGGATGCAACCGCCTCGCCGCAGGCCGCACCGCAGGCCCCACCGCCGGAGCTGCCGCCGGCAGCGGGTACGCCCGCGATCAAGGCCACGGCGCCAAGGGCTACCGCAGCCCCGCGCGCCGCCGCGCCGGGCGCAGCCGCGCCGGGTACCACCGTGCGAACTCACGCAAAGTCGCAGGGTGCTTATGGCGTACAGCTGGGCGCATTCAAATCAGGTGCCGATGCGGCCAACCAACGCTGGGCCGCGCTCGAAAAGCAATATCCCAAAGTGCTCTCGGGGCTCTCACCCAAGGTCTCCCCGACGAAAGGCGCGTCCGGCACCCTATATCGCCTGCAAGTCGCAAGCTTAAGCGAAGACCGTGCGAATTCGATTTGTAAGGCCCTGAAGGCGGCCTCGCAGGCCTGCGTGCTGCTCCATCCTTGAGGTCAAGCTATAAGCTGGCGGTGCGCGTCAGCACCCGACAAATCACGTCACCTGGCGCCGGCCGGGGCCGAATAACTCATTGATTTGATTGAATGTTGAGGCTGGCACGCGGCTTGCTTCGTCTTGTGCATGCAATCGAAAATTGTTGCGTTATTGGCAGAAAAGGGCAGCCGCGAAGCAACCTTGTTGGTTCGCCGCGGTGACGGTCAGTTCGCCCTCTCCCGAATCGATGCTCGCGTGGCCGTAGCCGCGCGGCTTGCCGATATTCTCTATGCGCCTACCCCGACGCAGTATTCATCGCTGGAGGGTTATACCCCGAAGCGATAATTTTTTGGGTCACCCCAGGGCGCCGCGGTTTGGCTCTTCCCCCCTTCCCGTTCGCGGCGCCCGTTTTTTTTTAGGTGTTCTCAAGCTCATCGAGCAGGAATGCATATTCCATCGCGATCTCCCGATAGCGCTGAAACCGGCCGGACTTTCCGCCGTGTCCCGCATCCATCTCCACATGCAGCAACAAGCGATTGTTGTCTGACTTCATCGCGCGAAGCTTCGCTACCCATTTTGCCGGCTCGTAGTATTGGACCTGACTGTCCCAAAGGCCGGTGGTGACGAGCATGGCGGGATAAGCTTTAGCGCTGACCTGGTCGTAAGGTGAGTAGGAGAACATGTAGTCGTAGTATTCCTTATCCTTTGGATCTCCCCACTCATCGTACTCGTTGGTAGTGAGCGGTATGCTCTCATCCAGCATGGTCGTGATCACATCGACGAAAGGCACCTGCGCGACGATGCCGCGGTAAACATCTGTGCTCATGTTGCTGATGGCGCCCATCAACAAGCCGCCCGCGCTGCCGCCCATCGCAAAGACCTTGTTCTTTGCCGCATAGCCGCGCTCCACGAGCATCTGCGTCACGTCCATAAAATCGTTGAAGGAATTCTTTTTATGCAGTTTCCGTCCAGCGTCATACCACGCACGGCCCATTTCCTGGCCGCCGCGAACATGCGCGATTGCATACACAAAGCCGCGATCGAGGAGACTGAGCCTCGCCGATGAGAAGCTCGGGTCCATGGAGAGGCCGTAGGCTCCATACCCGTATTGCAGCAGCGGACTTGAGCCGTTGCGCATGAAGCCCTTGCGATAGACCAGCGACACCGGAATGGCGGTGCCGTCGCGCCCTGGCGCCATTAGAAATTCGGTGGCGTAATCCTGGGGATCGAAACTGCCCATCACCGGATCGCGCTTGAGCAGCACCTGCTCCCGCGTGCGAACGTTATAGTCGTATAGGGTGGTCGGCGTGGTCAGCGAGCTATAGGCGTAGCGCACGACCTCGGTGTCCAGTTCCAAATTGACCGACATGGAGGTGGTGTATGCAGCCTCGTCGCTCGCGATGAAAAAATCCGCGCCGCGGACAAAAGAGTGAATGCAAATTTTGTGCAAGCCGCCGGTGCGCACCGAGACGGCGAGGAACTCATTGAAAACGTCGAAGTCCTCGATGTAGGCGTCTTCCCGGTGTGCCATGACATTGGTCCAGCCGGCCCGGTCGCTGTGCGGGCCGATCGGCGCACGCGCGAGCCTAAAATTGCGCGCCTGCCAATTCGACCTCACGATAAAGTCGTTCCCTAAGTGCTCAAGGTCATACTCGTGTTCCGGCTCGTGCTCCAGGAAGATTTCGAAGTGAAGGTGCGGGTCGTCGGCCCGCGCGTAGCGCCATTCCGAAGACAGCGTGCTTTCCATGTGGACGAAAATGAATGAGTCGGACTTGGACTTGGACACGCCGGTGTAGAAGCGCCGATCGGTTTGCTCGAAAACCAATTCATCGCTCTTCGGATCATTCCCGAGCACATGTTTCTTGACGCGCAGCCCGAGCAGCGTCTCAGGATCTTTCTCGACGTAGAGCAGGGTCCTGTTGTCATTGGCCCATGCGAAATCGGACTCGACATCGGCGATGGCAACGGGCTGGATCTCTCCGCTTTCAAGATTCTTGAAGCGTAGCGTGAATTGGCGCCTGCCTACGGTGTCGTCGCAATAGGCCATCCATCGCGAATCCACCGAAATATCGATGCCGCCGATGCGGTAGTACTCATGACCCGCCGCCAGCACATTGGCATCGAGCAGAATCTCTTCGGGCGCGTCCAGCGAGTTCTTGCGCCGCACAAATATCGGGTGCTCCTTGCCGGGCTCGAACCGGGTGCTGTACCAATAACCATTCTTTCGATAGGGCACCGTCGAATCGTCTTGCTTCAGGCGCGCATAAATCTCACCGTACAGCGTGTCCTCGAGCGCCTTGGATCCGGCCATGCTGCGCTCGCGATAAGCATTTTCCTCCTTCAAGTAGGCCAGAACCTCAGGATTCGAGCGCTCGTCGTCCCGTAGCCAGTAATAAGGGTCAATTCGCGTGCCATGGGGCGACACCACCGCGTAAGGCTTGCGCGGGGCGACGGGCGGCTTCGGATCCGAGTTGTCGTTCATCTTTTGGGTTGTCCTGGTATCCGGCACGAGTATAGTCATGAGAGCCCAAGGGCGTCCGATGCCAGTGGGGGAGGTAAAATATGCAAACCGTCAGTCAGATCTTGCTGATTAAGGGCAATCAAGTCTTCTCCGTCGCGCCGACCGATTCGGTACTGAAGGCCATAGAAATCATGGCGACACGGCATGTCGGCGCGCTTCTGGTCATGAATGAAGGTGCGCTGCTGGGGATCATTTCCGAGCGCGACTATGCACGGAAGGTCATTCTCAAAAATCGCTCCTCCCATGATACGCCGGTGAGCGACATAATGACTTCCCCTGCGGTGAGTGTGACGCCGGAGGATACGGTGCATCATTGTATGCAGCTCATGACCGAGGGCCGCTTCAGGCACTTACCCGTGCTTAAAGCAGGACGCGTCGTCGGCATGTTGTCCATCGGTGATCTCGTTAAAGCTGTTATCCAAGAACAGTCACAGCACATCGAGCAACTGGAACGCTACATCGCGGGCTAGCAAAACGTCGCGAGCTAGACCGTCGGGCTCGCCAACAAGTAGTACAAGCCTGCGGCAATGGAAATCGTGATCGGTAAGGTGATGAGCCACGCGATCACGATGCGCGAGACCATCCTATAGCGAAGGCCTGCCCCCGAGGTGACCATGGTGCCGGCGATGCCGGAAGTCACAATGTGCGTGGTGCTCACGGGCAAGCCGGTAAATCCTGCCGTGCCTATAAGAATCGCCGCGACTACCTCGGCCGATGCTCCTTGCGCCGGCGTCAAGTGCATATTGCCGAGGCGCTCGCCTAAGGTTTTGACGATGCGCTTATAGCCGATCATCGTTCCCACCCCGAGGCACAGGGCGCTGAGCATGCGCACCCAAAAAGGGGCATATTCCACGGTCTTGCTTAAGGTCTTCGCTAGCTTAGCTGCCGTCTGCTTGTCTTCCGCGCTGATGCCCTTAGCCCCTTCCGCGTGCTCCAATTCGGAAATCGCCTGGTACACATCGTCGCGTATGGACGCGCGCAATGTTGCCGACGCGGATTTGGGCCCCACTTCCAGATGCCGGGGGCCGGTGCTGGGATCGGCGCCGGCACCTAGGGCGTCGGCCTGATTGGCGGTCGATCGGATAGCCTCCAGTGCCGCGGCCTTACGATCATCGCCGTATTGGCGAATCAGAGGTTCGGCTTGCTGCATCATTGAAGACACTTCTTTCAAAGACTGGTGTGCGGCCGGATTCAAGGCGTACGTGGCCGGAAAAATGCCGATGATGGTCAGCATGATGAGGCCGATGCTCTTCTGACCATCGTTCGTGCCATGGGCGAAACTGACGCTGCTGCAGGTTAGGATCAGAATGCTTCGCATCCACCAAACCGGCGGCCGGTCGACCGCAGGCTCGTAGAGTCGTGGATCACGGAGGTTCTTGCGGCACAGGAAATACAAGCCGCCCGCGAGGACAAAGCCGAGCAGCGGCGATATCGCGAGCGCCTCCAAGACTTTCCACAATTGCGCCCAATGCATCCCATCGCCGACGCTTCGGGAATGGACCAGCGAATTACCCACCGTGACGCCAATGAGCGCGCCGATCAGGCAGTGCGAGCTGGAGTTTGGCAAGGCAAACCACCAGGTGCCGATGTTCCAGCTCAAAGCGGCGACAAAAAGCGAGACCAGCATGGCCACGGCGGGGCCGCCGTCAGGCGGAGACAGCACCTCCGTGGGCAGCAATTCGACGAGCGCGTAGGCAACGGCGATACCGCCCACCAGCACCCCGACGAAGTTCATGATGCCGGACAGCACCACGGCCAGACCCGGCTGCAACGACTTGGTGTAGATGACGGTCGCGACGGCATTGGCCGCGTCATGGAAGCCATTGGTCGCCTCGAAGGCAATCACCATGACAAGCGCAAAGATCAAAAGGCCGATGGCTAGGGCGGAAGCGGGGTCAAGCTGGCTTAGCACCCCTTATCATCACCTGCGCGCGCGCGCACCGGGAGGCCGCCCATGCGCTCATTGTCGTCAGCCGTTGCCGACGTATGCATTGGCCTCAAGGATGTGCCGAATGATTGACGCTGATCCTCCCGCAGGTATTATGACTTCTATACTTTAGGCGCGCTGCGCGGCGTTTGCCCACCCGGTGCTTAAATATCAAGCACCTAGAACAGATTAAGTCTTTGTTTCAAAAGGCCCCTGCTCACTAAAAAGCGGGGTTTGCACGAGTACGGGCGCAACCTATGGCGATTGATTCTCCAGCTTTTAACACCAGCGTCGACGGCGCCGATCCGCGGTCGGGCGACTGGGGCCTTTGCCGCGTCGCCTATGAAAGGGACTCCTGCGGTTTCGGCCTCATTGCGAGCCTGGATGACCGGGCGAGTCACTGGGTATTGCAGACCGCCATCAGTTCCTTGAACCGCCTCACGCATCGCGGCGCCATCGCGGCCGATGGCAAGACGGGCGACGGCTGCGGCCTGCTCATCAAGCAGCCCACGGCCTTCTTGCGCGCGGTGGCCATGGATGCCGGGCTCAAGCTCAACCCGATGTTCGCGGCGGGCCTGGTATTTTTAAATCGAGGGGCCGCCGAGGCGCAGGCGGCGCGCAAACTTCTCACCGAGCAGCTGCAGCTCGAGAAGCTTCAGGTGGCAGGCTTTCGCAAGTTGCCCACGGATCCTTCAGCCTGCGGTTCGGAAGCGCTCAAAACCCTGCCCCTCATCGAGCAGATATTCGTCAATGCCGAGAGCGACATCGACGAAGCCACGTTCAACCGAAAATTGTTTTTGGCCCGCAGACGCAGCGAAAAAAAGCTTAGCGATGACCCGGTTTTTTATGTGCCTTCGCTGTCGGCCAGTACCATTGTTTACAAAGGCATGGTCATGCCGCAATTCCTGGCGCAGTTCTATCCGGATCTAAAGGATCCGCGCATGCAGGCTTCGGTGGTGGTCTTCCATCAACGCTTTTCCACCAACACCCTGCCGCAATGGCGCCTGGCACACCCGTACCGATATCTCGCGCACAACGGCGAAATCAATACGGTGCAGGGAAATCGCAGTTGGGCAGTGGCCCGCGGACCGCTGTTCCGCTCGCCGGTGTTGCCGGATTTGAGCGACATTTTGCCGCTGGTTTCTTTGAGCGGTTCGGACTCGCAGTCGCTCGACAACATGCTGGAAGTACTCTTGGTCGGCGGACTCGACCCCATGCACGCGATGCGCATGCTGGTGCCGCCGGCCTGGCAGTCGGTGGACATGATCGACCCTGACTTGAAGGCTTTCTACGAATACTACGCGACGCACATGGAGCCGTGGGACGGTCCCGCCGGCATCGTGCTCACCGATGGCCGCTATGCCTGTTGCACGCTCGATCGCAATGGTTTGCGTCCCGCTCGCTGGGTCATCACCAAGAATCGGCACATCACCATCGCCTCGGAAGCGGGTGTGTGGGATTACGCGCCGGAAGACGTGGTCGGCAAGGGCAAGCTCGGGCCCGGCGAGATGCTGGCACTCGATCTGCAAACCGCCGAGCTTCTGGATACCAAGCGTGTCGACGATTTGCTCAAGAGCCGCCATCCCTACAAGGCATGGCTCAAGAAAGGCGTACGTTATTTGCAGACGGATCTGATCGATCCGCGGCTGGCCGCCGAGCCCTTCGACCGCGAGACCCTTTCGCAATATCAGAAAATGTTCAACGTCTCGGCGGAGGAGCGCGATGAAATCATCCGCGTTCTCGCGGAAGACGAGAGCGAAGCGGTGGGCTCCATGGGCGATGACACGCCCATGCCGGTGCTGTCGAAGAAAGTGCGCTCCCTTTACGACTACTTCCGCCAGCAATTCGCCCAGGTCACGAATCCTCCCATCGACAGCTTGCGCGAAAGCATCGTCATGTCGCTGCAGACGCAGATCGGGCCGGAGGCAAATATTTTCGTGCCGGCGCAGCAACACGCGGAACAAATCGTCTTAAGCTCCCCGGTTCTTTCGCAGCGCAAGCTGCGCCAGATCGTGGCGCTCGCCGATTCGGGCGTGCCCAATGAATTCATCGACCTGCAATACGACGAGGCCCTCGATCTCAAAGCGGCGCTGCTCAAGGTATGCGATCAAGCGGAGGAGGCGGTACGCCAGGGCAAGCTCGTGTTGCTGCTTTCGGATCGATATCTGGTCAAGGGCAAAATACCCATGCACGCGCTGCTCGCCACGGGCGCCGTGCATCACCGGCTGGTAGCAAACGGTTTACGGTGCAAGTGCAACATTCTGGTGGAGACCGGAACGGCGCGCGACGCGCATCATTTCGCATGCCTGATCGGCTATGGCGCCACGGCAGTATATCCCTATCTCGCTTACCAGACTTTGTTTGACATGATGCGCAAGGGCGTGCTCAAGATGGAAGCGATTGCGCGCCAGGAACTCGGCCGCAGCTATCGCCGCGGCATCCGCAAGGGATTGTTCAAGATCATGTCCAAAATGGGCATTTGCACGGTGGCGAGCTACCGCAGCGCGCAGCTGTTCGAAATCGTCGGCTTGGGCGATGAGGTAGTCGATCTGTGTTTCGAAGGCAGCGAAAGCCGCATTCAAGGTGCGGATTTCGCGGACCTGAAAGCCGATTCGCTATACCTGGCTAAGCGCGCATGGGACATACCTACGCCGGTGGAGCAGGGCGGCCTGCTCAAGTACATGCACAACGGCGAATACCACATGTACAACCCGGATGTGGTGGCAACGCTGCAATCGGCTGTCATGACGGGCAGCTACGAGCAGTATCTTGAATTCGCCGCGCTGGTCAACGAGCGGCCGGTATCCTGCATCCGCGATCTTCTGAAGTTAAAGCTAAGCGCGACGCCCATTCCACTCGAGGAGGTGGAACCGATGGCAGCCATTCTCGCGCGCTTCGACAGCGCCGGGATGTCATTAGGTGCGCTCTCTCCCGAAGCTCATGAGGCACTGGCCATCGCCATGAATCGCCTGGGGGCGCGCTCGAATTCAGGCGAGGGTGGGGAAGATCCGGTGCGCTACGGCACGGAAAAGAATTCGAAGATCAAGCAGGTGGCCTCCGGCCGCTTCGGTGTCACACCGGAATACCTCATCAATGCCGAGGTGCTGCAAATCAAAATCGCGCAAGGCGCCAAGCCCGGCGAGGGCGGGCAGCTGCCTGGGCATAAGGTCAACGACATGATCGCCCGCCTGCGATTCGCGCGCCCGGGCGTTGGCTTGATCTCGCCGCCGCCGCATCACGATATTTATTCCATTGAGGATTTGGCGCAACTGATCTTCGACTTGAAGCAGGTCAATCCCAATGCCTTGGTGTCGGTCAAATTGGTGGCCGAGCCGGGTGTGGGCACGGTGGCCGCGGGCGTCGCCAAGGCCTACGCGGACCTCATCACCATTTCAGGCTACGACGGCGGCACGGGCGCCAGTCCCTTGTCGTCCATTAAATACGCGGGCACGCCGTGGGAGCTTGGACTTGCCGAGACCCACCAGACGTTGCGCGCCAATGAACTGCGCCATCGGGTGCGGCTGCAGACCGATGGTGGCCTCAAGACCGGGCTCGACGTCATCAAGGCTGCACTGATCGGCGCTGAGAGTTTTGGTTTCGGCACCGCGCCGATGGTGGCCTTAGGATGCAAATACTTGCGTATTTGCCATTTGAACAATTGCGCCACGGGCATTGCCACCCAGCACAACGTACTGCGCAGCAAGTACTTCATCGGCTTGCCGGAAATGGTGGTCAATTATTGTCGGTTCGTGGCGCGCGAATGCCGCGAAATCATGGCCTCGCTGGGTGTGCGCACGCTGGCGGAGCTGATCGGTCATACCGAGCTGCTCGAAATCCTGCCGGGCGAAACCTCGAAGCAGCGCAAGCTTGATCTTAGGCCCGTGCTGGCCAATGCCGCTTTGAAATCCGACAAGCCGCAATATTGCGTTGATCCTCACAACGAGCCCTTCGACAAGGGCGCGTTGGCGGAACAGATGCTGGGCGATATGCGCGCCGCGATCGATACCAAGAGCGGCGGCGAGTTTTTCTATCCGGTCCACAATTTCAATCGCTCCATCGGCGCCCGTATTTCCGGCGAGATTGCCAGGCGCTGGGGCAATGCCGGTATGAGCGCGGCGCCTTTGATCGTGAACTTGAAAGGTTCCGCGGGACAAAGTTTCGGCGTGTGGAATGCCGGCGGCCTGCACCTGAATCTCGAGGGCGAGGCGAACGACTACGTCGGCAAAGGCATGGCGGGCGGCAGAATCGTGTTGAGGCCGCCGAGCCACGCGAGCTTTGCAGCGCGCGATACCGTGATCATGGGAAACACCTGTCTTTACGGCGCCACGGGCGGCGAACTGTACGCGGCCGGGCGGGCCGGCGAGCGATTTGCGGTGCGCAATTCCGGAGCGCTCGCCGTGGTAGAGGGGACTGGGGATCATTGCTGCGAATACATGACGGGCGGGGTGGTGTGTGTGTTGGGTACCACGGGGGTGAATTTCGGCGCCGGTTTCACCGGTGGATTTGCCTACGTGCTCGACATGGAGCGCGATTTCGTCGATCGCTACAACCACGATTTGATCGATATCCACCGCGTATCGCCGGAGGGCATGGGCACGCATGTGCAGCATCTGCGCGGACTGATCGAGCAGCATGTGGATGCCACGGGCAGCTTGTGGGGCACGCAGCTCTTGAATGATTTCAGGACCTACATCGGCCGGTTCTGGGTGGTTAAACCGAAGGCTTCAGCTATCGACTCATTGCTGGAAAATCTGCGCCGCGCAGCGTGAAGGCGCGTCGAATCCCATGGCCGACAAACATCTGCAATTTCTCGATATTCCGCGCAAAGACCCGGACAAGCTTGGCATGGAGGTGCGCACCAAGAAGTTTCGCGAAATCTATTCGCAGTACAGCGCCGAGTCGGCCGCGCAACAGGCAGGTCGATGCATATCGTGCGGCAATCCTTTTTGCGAATGGAAATGCCCGGTCCACAACTACATTCCTAATTGGCTGGCGCTCGTCAATGACGGCAAGCTGTTCGAAGCGGCGGAGCTTTCGCATCAAACCAATTCCCTGCCGGAAATGTGCGGCCGCATTTGCCCGCAAGATCGGCTTTGCGAGGGCGCCTGCACGCTCAATGACGGCCTCGGCGCGGTCAGCATTGGTGCCATCGAAAAATACATCACCGACGAGGCCTTCCGCTTAGGCTGGAAGCCCGACATGTCCAACGTGGTGCGCACACAAAAGCGCGTGGCGGTCGTGGGCGCGGGCCCGGCAGGCCTCGCCTGCGCCGATGTTCTGGTGCGCAACGGCGTGACGCCGGTCGTGTTCGACCGCTACGCCAAGATCGGCGGATTGCTGACCTTTGGAATTCCGCCCTTCAAGCTCGAAAAAGAAGTGGTGGAGAAACGCCGCGAAATCATGGAAGAGATGGGCGTCGAATTCCGCTTGAAGGTGGAGGTCGGGCGCGACATTGGCTTTGAGGAGATCGTGCGGGAATTCGATGCCGTGTTTCTCGGCATGGGCACCTATAGTTTCGTCAAAGGCGGCTTCGATGGCGAAGACCTGCCGGGCGTGCACGAGGCCTTGCCTTACCTCATTTCCAACATCAATCGCGAGCTCAACCTCGAGCGCGGCGGCGCAGACTTCGTCGACATGAAGGACAAGCGTGTCGTCGTGCTGGGCGGCGGCGACACCGGCATGGACTGCAATCGGACTGCAATACGGCAGGGAGCGGCCAGCGTCACCTGCACTTACCGGCGCGATGAGGAGAACATGCCGGGATCGCGGCGCGATTACAAGAACAGCAAAGAAGAAGGCGTCACTTTCCTATTCAACCGTCAACCCGTCGAAATCGTCGGTGTCGATCGCGTGCAAGGGGTGAAACTGGTCGAGACACGCCTGGGCGCACCGGATGCACGCGGGCGGCGCATACCGGAAGTGGTCCCGGACACCGAGGAAACCATCTCCGCCGATGCGGTGATCATCGCCTTTGGTTTTTTGCCCAGTCCGCCGGATTGGTTCCAGCCTCACCAAATAAATCTGCACGGCAATGGCCGGGTGCGCGTGTCGGGTGCGCCGCAAACCCGATTCCAAACCACCAACCCCAAGATTTTCGCGGGCGGCGATATGGTGCGCGGCTCGGATTTGGTAGTCACGGCGGTATTCGAAGGACGCGAGGCTGCGCAGGGCATATTGCGGCAATTGGGACTGCGTAATGACGAATGACGCCAATTAAAAACCGCTGCAAAGGCCATCAGCGCCTATGCTGTGCGGCTGACTTTTCGGCAATGATCTCCACCACCAACGGCGTGACCATTAACGCCGCGGGATTTTTCTCAAGCGCACGAAAATCGGCCTGTATGCGCTGTGCATAGTCCGGCGAAATGCGCTTCAGCTCCACCAATCGACGCGAGCCGCTGCCCAGAAAGGAAGCGGGCCACCGCCAAGTAAAATGCGAAGGACCGACAACAAAGATATGAGGGCGCAAGCTCACGACGTTTAATCCTGCCGGCTCCAGCAAGGGAATGAGTTTATTCACGATGTCCGGTTCCCCTCCCGCCGCGCGCCAGCTTGCCATGACTTCTTCCACAAATTTGCAGAAGGTTTCGCTATGTGGGATGACCTGCCACGAAGCGTAATTCTGATATTCGTGCAGTACGGCTTTGCCGCCGATGCGCAAAGAGGCGGCGATGCGATTGATCAATTTTTCCGGCGAAGCGACAAACGAGGCCACCCAACGGCACCAAGCCAGGTCGAAGCCCTGTAGCGGCAGCTCATCGGCATCCAGATCCGCCTGCAGGAAACGCACCCAGCTAAGGGCTTGGGCATCGACTTGTTTTCGGGCAAAGCTTAAAAAATGCGCGGATCGCTCGATCGCGGTGACCTGACCCTGCGGGCCGACGATGGAGGCCGCATCCAGGGTGGCGAATCCGGGGCCGCAGCCGAAATCCACGACCCGAGAACCTTGGTTGATCCCCGCTCGGGCCCAGGCGTCGAGCACGCGCGCTTGCCAGACTCGATGCTGCAAGCCCAGCCGCTGGATTTCCTCATCGTGCGTTCCGAGAACATAATCGATTTCTGTGCTCATGCAGGCCTCCGTGCGGGTGCCAGCCTGATCTTAAGCCCAAAAGGCTACCGGATCTCACAGGAGCTTCGACTCGTCACGGCCGATCTACGCTTCGCGCGGGAAGCCGACAAGGCGGGGTTCCACGTGCTTCGGGTGGCCAAGGTCGCCTAGAGCCGCCGGCCCTCGTACAATCGCAAACTGGCTCTTCAACGGCTGATATAGGAGGATACCCGTGTGCGATAAGGACGACCTCGATGACATGTATGAAATCTCACGCTCTCGTGATCTGTCGAGAAGGCAGTTTGGTGCCCTGACGATCGGTGCGGGATTGACAGCCATGCTGCCGCGGCTGGCCGATGCGGCCGACACCAACGAATCGGACGTTGAGATCAAAACACCCGACGGAACCTGCGATGCCTATCTTGTGCATCCTGCGCAGGGCCGATATCCGGCGGTATTGATCTGGCCGGATATCTTCGGCTTGCGGCCGGCATTCCGGCAGATGGGGAAGCGCCTTGCCGAATCCGGTTACACGGTTCTGGTGATCAATCCTTTCTATCGAACCAAGAAGGCGCCGACCGCGCCAGAGCACCCGGATTTCAATGATCCCGCGACTCGCCAAGCGCTGATGAGTTTGGCGGGCAGCTTGACTCCTGCCACCGCGCTCACCGATGCCACCGCATTCGTTACCTATCTGGACGGTCGGCCGGCGGTCGATAAGAAACGCAAGATGGGCACCACCGGATATTGCATGGGAGGACCCTTCGTTTTTAGAACCGCGGCGGCCCATTCGGATCGCGTCGGCGCCGGTGCGACTTTTCATGGCGGCGGCCTGGTCACCGACAAGCCCGACAGCCCTCATTTGTTGATACCTAAAATGAAGGCGCGTTTTCTCATCGCGATTGCTGAAAATGACGATCAGAAGGAACCCGAGGCCAAAAATGTCCTGAAGCAATCTTTCGCTAAAGCCCATCTGCCTGCGGAAATCGAGGTGTACGAGGGCACCAAACACGGCTGGTGTCCGCCGGATTCGCAAGTTTACAATGCGGAGCAAGCTGAGAAAGCGTGGAGCCGCATGCTGGTGTTGTTCAAGGCCGCATTGGTTTAACGCCTCAGGATCCGCGAGAGTCGCCGCGTTGCAAGCCGCGGCTGACTTTCGCTCCATGGCATTAGAGGTCCGAAAACGGCGAGTATTTGCCGCCGCTCGGGTCTATTCTAGCGCCATGGAACTCGACTCAAACGCTTGTTATCGCGCGGTGCGCGCCCGCGATCGCCGTTTTGACGGCCGTTTTTTCGTGGGCATCACCTCAACGCATATTTATTGCCGGCCGGTTTGCACGGCACGTCCCGCGAATCGCAAGAACATGCGCTTTTATTCCCATGCCGCCGCTGCCGAGGGCGCAGGTTTCAGACCCTGTCTACGATGTCGCCCGGAGCGCGCCCCCGGAATGGCGCCAGTCGATGCGGTCGGCCGATTGGTCGGGGCCGCCATGGCCGGCATTGAAGAGCATGCCCTGTCCAGCGCGCGCGTCGGGGATCTCGCCGCCTCGTTAGGCATCAGCGACCGGCATTTGCGCCGCATCACCGAAGCGGAACTGGGTGTGTCACCGATTGAGTTGGCTCAGACGCAGCGTTTGTTGCTCGCCAAGCGGCTACTGCGCGAGACTTCGCTGACCCAGACCGACATTGCCTTCGCGAGCGGCTTCGGCAGCGTGCGCCGTTTCAACGCCTTGTTCAAATCACGCTACGGATTGAGCCCGCGTAACATGCGCGGCAAGGGCATCGATGCCGACACCTTGAGCGTTCAATTGGAATTTAGGCCGCCGCTGGCCTGGAGTCATCTGCTGGCTTACTTGCGTCTGCGCGGCATCCCCGGCGTGGAAATGACGGACGCCACGCATTACCGGCGCACGGTGTCCATCGGCGAGGCAAAAGGCTGGATTGCTGTCTCGATGCATGATGATCGCGCGCTGAATCTTGAACTATCCCCTTCCTTGACCGCCGTCATCGGCGCCGTCATCGGTAGGGTCAAGCATCTGTTCGATCTGGGGGCGGCGCCCGATTCGGTTAGCATGGTGCTGCGTCAAGATGAGATTCTTGCGCCCACCGTGCGCAGGTTGCCCGGCCTGCGGGTTGCAGGAGCATTCGACGGTTTTGAGCTTGGCGTGCGCACCGTGCTCGGACAACAAGTATCCATCAAGGGAGCGAGCACGATCGCGGGACGTTGGGCGCAAGCCTTCGGCGAGCCCATCGCAACGCCATTCCCTGAACTCAATCGCTTAAGTCCCACTGCC
>DASWUU010000222.1:0-14730 GCA_036401515.1 Steroidobacteraceae bacterium | reverse complement strand
CATCGTATTGGTATTCGAGCAAGGCCCATTCAGGCGCTGGCGTTTCGGCTGGGGATTACATCGCGCAGTTCGCCAAACGCAATGAGATTTGATTGCGCTAGCGGGCTTTCTTCTTTTTGCGCGCGCCTTTCTCCCCCGATTCAGATCCCTTATCGGCGCCGCCGTCATCGTCGCCCTCGGCACTTTCCTCGCTGCCGATCTTGTAGTCATCGAAATCGCTCATGAGCTCGGCGGTGCGCCGCTCTTCCATGACACGCTCCAGGCGCCGCCACGCGGGCTCGGCTCCCTTAGGGGCACGGCGCCGCTGCGATTCGACATCGCGCATGATGTGATCGACGTCGACGTCGTCACCGCCTGGCGCGGTATCCTCCGCGTCTTCTTCCTCGAACTCTTCGGTTTCGGGTTTTTCGCTTGACACGCGCGCGTTATAAACGGAAACGCGGTTCGCGTGCAATACCCCGGCGCTTAAGTTCGGCTATTTGACCAGATCATTTAATTGGAATATCGGCAGCAGGAGCGCAATCACGATGAACATGACGATTCCGCCCATGAACACCACCATGACAGGCCCCAGTAGGTTGGTCATGTTGGACAGTAACCCGTCCATTTCCCGCTCTTGGTTCGTTGCCGCCCGCTCGAGCATTTTTTCCAGCTCGCCGCTGCTCTCGCCGCTGCTGATCAAATGAATCATCATGGGCGGAAACAGCTTGCGGGCCGCCAGGGACCGGCCGATCGGTGCCCCTTCGCGCACCCGCAGCGCCGCTTCTTCGACCGCTCTTTTCATCGGCATGTTGGTGACGACTTCGGCTGAAATGCGCAGCGCCTCGAGCACGGGGACGGCGCTGGCGGTTAAAATGCTGAACGTGCGGGAAAATCGCCCGGTATTCAATCCGCGAATGAGTTTTCCGACCACCGGCACGCGCAGCAGGAATCGGTCAAACCGCAAACGGTTTTCCGGTCCTTTCAGCCAGCGCAAAAACCCCCAAACGGCCGCGCCGATCACGATCAACGCATAGACCCAGTAGTGACGAATGAGATCGCTCATGCCGATGAGGATTTTCGTCGCGATCGGCAACTCCTGGTTGCTGGATTGAAACACGGCGACGACCTGCGGCACTACATAGGCCAGCAAGAAAGACACGATGCCGAAAGACAGCACCAATAGGACGATGGGGTATACGAGCGCGTTGCTCACCTGCTGGCCCATGACCTGGCGCGACTCGGTGTAGTCCGACAGTCTCTCCAATACTTGATCCAGCTTTCCGGATTGTTCGCCGGCGGAGACGGTGGCGCGGTATATCTCCGGGAAGGCTTGGGGGAAATCTCTCAACCCGTCGGCCAATGGGTGGCCTTCTACCACTTTACTGCGCACGCCGAGCACGATGCGCTGCACACGTGGCTTTTCGGTCTGCTCGGCCACGGCTTGAAGCGTTTCCTCGAGCGGTAGGCCTGAGCGCAACAGGGTCGCCAATTGACGCGTCAGCAGCGCCAGATCCAAACTCGACAGGCCGCGGCGCATGAAGCGGCGCCGCCGGCTCTGCTTGAGCTCCTGCTGAGCGGTCTCCTGGATGTCCATCGGCAGCAATTGCTTTTCTCGCAACAACTGTCTGACATGCTTGGGGGTATCGCCTTCGATCAGGCCCTTGCGTTCGCGGCCCTGGGCGTCCAGGGCGGTGTATTCAAACGCTCCCATTAGGCTTCTGTGCTCGCACGGGCACCTAGTCCTCGCGGGTAACGCGCAGCACTTCTTCCAGCGTGGTTTCCCCCGCCATCACCTTGCGCCTGCCATCATCGCGAATGCCGGGGCTCGCGGTACGCGCATAGCGTTCAAGATCTTGCTCGGAGGATCCGTCGTGAATCATGGTGCGCATGTGATCATCGACCGTGATCAGCTCGTAAATCCCGGTTCGTCCACGGTAACCGGCTCCCGGATCGCTGCTCGGGCGGTATAGCTCCACGGGCTTCCCCGCAGGGTCGAGGTTCAACAGCCGCCGCTCATACTCGCCTGCCGTAAACTTCTCGCGATTGGACGGATTGAGGACGCGCACCAGCCGTTGCGCCATGACGCCGATCAGACTGGAGGACAGCAAGAAAGGCTCAATCCCCATGTCGCGCAATCGGGTAACGGCGCCCACGGCGGTGTTGGTGTGCAAGGTTGAAAGTACCAAATGGCCGGTCAAGCTCGCTTGCACCGCAATTTGTGCCGTTTCAAGGTCGCGGATTTCACCCACCATGACCACGTCGGGGTCTTGCCGCAAAATCGCGCGCAGGCCCCTGGCGAACGTCATTTCGACTTTCGTGTTCACCTGGGTCTGGCCGATGCCATCGATGTAGTACTCGATGGGATCCTCGACGGTCATGATGTTGCGGGTATTGTCGTTGATGCGCTCCAAGCTCGCGTACAAGGTCGTGGTCTTGCCCGAGCCGGTAGGCCCGGTCACCAAGATGATGCCGTGCGGCTTGTGGATGATTTCATCCATCATGTCTTGGGTCCGCGCATCCATGCCTAGCGAGGTCAGCTCGATCCGGCCGGCCTGTTTGTCGAGCAAGCGCAGCACCACGCGCTCGCCGTGTCCGGAAGGCAGGGTGGAGACACGAACGTCCACCGCGCGGCCCGCGATGCGCAATGAGATTCTGCCGTCCTGGGGAAGCCGCCGTTCGGCGATATCCAGCTTCGACATCACTTTGATGCGCGAGACCACCAGCGGCGCGACGGCGCGCTTGGTTTGCAGCACTTCGCGGAGCACGCCGTCCACGCGAAATCGGATGACCAGGCGATTCTCATAGGGCTCGATGTGAATATCCGAGGCGTTTTCTTTCACTGCCTGGGTGAGCAGCGCATTGATCAAGCGGATAATGGGCGCTTCGTCATCGCTCTCCAGCAAGTCCGAGGATTCTGGGATGTCCTCGGCGAGATGCGCCAGATCCGTGTTGTCGTCCAGACCCTCGAGCATCTGCATCGCGGCCCCCGATCCCGCCTCATAGGCAATGCGCAACATCGAGTCGAAGGCTTCAACGGAAACTCGCTGCAGCTTGAGGGGAACGCCGACGTAGCGGCGCACCTCGGCAAGGCTTTGCGGCGTTACGCCGGGGCGGCAAACGGTATCGGCCGAGCCATTGGCGACACCACGAACCAGGACGCCGTGACGTTTCGCAAACGGAAACGACAGTTTCCTCGGCTGCTCCGGGTCGTGAAGCTCGGCGTTCATCGCGGAGGGCTCGTCGGGGGCACAGGCACGGTGAACTGCTGCGGCGGATTTGGCGTGGCGCCTTGCGGATTCGTTTCCGAAGGCGGGGGTGCGAGCGGCAACGCGATACCGGAGGGGATGCTCGGAACCACCGGCTGGTGCTCGCCAGGCAGCAGGGTGATATGGCCGCCGGTGATGCTTTGCTGGCTGCGCCGAACCTCTTCGTACTTCGCTTCGCTGGTGCTCTCGGTTATATCCGCATCGCGCATGATCCGAGGACGGATGAAGACCATCAAATTCTTCTTCTGCCGCGAGCCGCTGCGCGACTTGAACAGATTGCCTATGATCGGAATCGCCCCGAGCCCCGGCACGCGGTCCTCGCTCTCCGTGACCGTGTCCGACATGAGGCCGCCCAGGACGATGATGCCGCCGTCTTCGATCAATACCGTGGTCTTGATCGAGCGCTTGTTGGTTGAGATATCAGACGAATCGGCCAGCTTCGCACCGGGGGAGGAGTCTTCCTGCTCGATCTTGAGTTGAACTGAATTGCCCTCGTTGATGTGCGGGGTGACCTTCAATATGGTGCCCACCTCTTCGCGTTGGATGGTTGTAAAGGGGCTCGTGGTGCCCGCGACGCTCGACTGGGTGCTCGAGAAGGATCCGGTGATCAGCGGGATCTCTTGAGTGACTTTCACCTCGGCCTCTTCATTGTTCATGGTGATCAATGAAGGGGTGGAAATGATATTGCTGCTGCCGTCGCTGCGCAGCGCCTGAATCAGCGCCGCAAAACTGACGCCGTTCTTGACCACTCGGCCGACGGCAACCGTGGCGCCGGTACCGACCGTGGAGCTGGAGATGGCGGGTGTGCCGTTGATGCCGGTGACCCCGGTGGTGGCAGTCGCGCCGGTGGTGCCCGACGCGAGGCCCAGTGCGGTTGTCGCCAAGTCGACAATGCTGGTGCCGCCGCCGGGCAAATTGATGATGCCGGCCGGAACCGTGGAATTGCCTTGGCCGAACAGCAGCCATTGCACGCCCAGATTCGAACTCTTGTTGACATCGACCTCCACGATGATGGCTTCTACCTGCACCTGGGCCCGGCGAATGTCGAGCTTGTCGATGACGCCCATTAACGACTTCATGATCTTAGGCGGCGCCGTGATGATGAGCGCGTTCGTCGCGACATCGGCCCAAATGGTCACGCTGGCGTCGACATTCGAGGTGCCGCCGCCCGCAGCCGGCGCACCGACGGGCGGGCCGCCCTGAGCCTTGGCCGAAGCGGTAGCCTGCCCTTTGAGCTTATCGGAGATTTTTTCAGCATCCGCGTAGCGCAGATAGCGTACTTGGATATCGCCCCCTGAAGCCATGGGCGTATCCATGTTGAGAATCAGGGCCTTCAGCCGCAAGCGCGCCGAACGCTCGCCGGTCAAGAGAATGCTGTTGGTGCGCTCGTCGGCGACCACCTTGACGATGGCGCCGCCGGCGTCGGCGCCTGCGCCTTGACTGAGCGAATTAACGATGCGCACCACATCGGCAGCACCGGCGTTGTGCAACGGAATGACCTCAATGGGTTCATCGCCGCTCTCATCCATGCGTTGAATGATCCGCACCACGCGGTTCACATTACTGGCCCGATCGGAAATGATCAGCATATTGCCGCCCGGGTACGCGGCCAGGTGGCCGTATGTCGGAATCAAAGGCCTCAGCATCGGGACCAGCTGCGCCGCGCTGACATTCTTTAAGGTCACGATCTGCGTCACGATTTCATCGGATGTCGAACTCACATCATTGGGTAAGTCGTTCGCCGGCAACTGCCGAAGGTCGGTATTCGGCACGATCTTGATGACCTTGCCGGCCGGAACGGCCACGTAGCCATAGACCTGCAACACCGCCAGAAACGCTTCATAGAAAGCGGCCGGGGACATGGGCGTCGATGACACCATCGTGACCTTGGCATTGACGCGAGGATCGATGATGAAGTTCTTGCCGGTCACCTCGCCGACGGCCTGAATGATCTGACCTAAGTCCGCATCCTTATAGTTCGGCGTTATCGTCGCGCCTTGTTGCGGTGTCGATTGAGGTTGAGTCTGCCGCGGCTGCGCCACGGGCGGCATCCCCGACACCAGCAAGCCGGACAAAGCCACGATTGCTGTAAACCTGCGTTTCAATTGAATTTCAGTCGACGTCGCTTTCATGGGTGCTCGCATATTGCACGGCTTCGACCGCAGCCGCCGCTATTCGTTTGCATTTTCATTGTTTGGATTTGGCGACCCGTTTGGCTGTGGCGCGGCGCTGTTCGGAGCGGGTGGCGCGCCGTTGCTCGGCTCGTTCTCCAATTCCTTGGTGGCCTGTGCCGCTACTTGCGCAATGTTCAAAGTAATGTCCTGTTTCTGACCGGCGCGTTCGACGGTAACAGTTACGTGATCCGAAGTTTGGATCGTATTGAAGACATCCTGACTCCGTTGCGGGTCATCTAGCGGTGTGCCGTTGATGGCAGTGACCAGATCGCCCGGCTTCAGCCCCAGCTTGTTGAATATCGCTCTATTTCGTCCCGGATAAGCGCGAAAGCCTCTCAGTTTTCCAGCTGCGTTGTCATAAGAGGGGACGGTGCGCATGACCTGGTCGAGAATGCTCGGATCCTGTTGAACTAATCGCCGTATGTTGTCGACGACGGCAACCGTGCGAGGATCCGCGCCTTGACGGTGCGCCACCGGGGCTCCTCGGCTGGCGGGCGGCAGCTGCCGCGGCAGCAGTAAGGTTTCCAATGTGCCTCCGCGATCCAGGATGACGTGGTCGAGATAGACTGAATGCAGGGCGGCGCCGCTGATCCTCTCGCCCACGGCATAGACCTTCGAGGGACCGCCGGCGTCGCTGATGATGGCCACCCCGCGTTTTGGGTCTTGGGTGGCAATGGTCCCGGCCAAAACAAGATTCGCCGAGCTTTGCGGCGCATTTTCCGGGTCCTGGGCCGCCGGGTCGACTGCCGGGACGCCGAACAAATGGGCCGAAACCACCGATTGAATGTCTACCCCTGAGCGTTGCGGACGCTGCATGGGCGCCGTTGCCACCGGTTGAGGCGACCTCAGCGGTTTTGACAGCATCGAGTAACCGATCTGCAGCAGCTGCAACAGGATGAGCGCCGCGAAGACCAGGGATATCAACTTCGGCCCCTGAGCTTGAAGCCTGGGGAGCCATGCGTTTGTGCGTGTATCGAGCATTGTTAACCGTGGCGGCAATCATACGGGCTCTGCGCTGGGACGCTCAAGCTTTTGTTTTTGCTTATTAAAGTCAAGTGACAGCGATTGGCGACAGTCGTGGGCAACCGGTACTCCCCAGGGATTGCAACGCGGTTTGGCGTTACATGTCTTGTAATGCGGTCAAACGCGCCCTATAAACTGATGACTCATGAGTGACATAGAACGCGGGCGGGACGGAACGAGCTTAATCGTCGAGGAAGCGGCGCCCAAGCTCAAGAGACCGCCTCTGTATCAAGTAGTTCTGATTAATGACGATTACACTCCCATGGAGTTCGTGGTCGACATCCTGCAGCGGTTCTTTTCGATGGACCGTACCAAAGCTACTCGGGTTATGCTGGAGGTCCATACCAAGGGCAAAGGAGTGTGCGGCGTCTTCACTTATGAAATCGCAGAGACCAAGGTGGCTCAGGTGATCGCGTACGCGCGACAACATCAGCATCCGCTGATGGCAACGCTAGAAGAGGCGTAAAGTGCTAAGTCAAGAACTTGAATTTTGTTTGAATGATGCGTTTGCCGGTGCGCGTGAGGCACGGCATGAATTTATGACCGTCGAGCACCTGTTGCTCGCGATCGTGGACACCCCCAAGGTTCGAGAGATCCTGAAGTCTTGCGGTGCAGACACTGCCAAGCTCAAGACCGAACTGAAACAATTCATCGATCAGACCACGCCGCGACTGCCCGCCGGCGAGGACCGGGACGTTCAGCCCACCTTAGGATTCCAAAGGGTGCTGCAGCGCGCTGTTTTCCACGTGCAATCCAGCGGCAAGAAAGAAGTCACGGTGGCCAACGTACTGGTGGCGATATTCAGTGAAAAGCAGTCGCACGCCGCGTACTTGCTCAGCATGCAGGATGTCTCGCGCCTGGACGTCGTGAACTTCATTGCGCACGGCCTTTCCAAGGCGGGAGGCGAAGAACGCAGCGAACGAGACGACGCGGCCTCCTCGCCCGATGCGGAGCGCGAGGGAGACGGCAGCGGCAATGCCTTGGAGAAATACGCCACCAATCTGAATGACTCGGCGCGAAAGGGAAAGATCGATCCTTTGATCGGGCGCAAGCTCGAGGTCGAACGCACCATCGAGATTCTTTGCCGCCGCCGCAAGAACAATCCCCTGTACGTCGGGGAGGCAGGCGTGGGCAAAACGGCCATCGCCGAAGGACTCGCGCGCATGATCGTCGAGAACCAAGTGCCGGATGTGCTGCTCGACGCCACCATTTACTCGCTCGATATGGGCTCGCTCGTGGCAGGCACCAAGTACCGCGGTGACTTCGAGAAGCGCCTCAAGGCGGTGCTCGCCGAGGTGAAGAAGCAGCCGGGTGCCATCCTTTTCATCGATGAGATCCACACCGTCATAGGCGCGGGCGCTGCCTCCGGCGGCGTCATGGATGCCTCCAATCTGATCAAGCCGGCGCTGGCAAACGGCGAATTGCGCTGCATTGGATCGACGACCTACAACGAGTACCGAGGAATATTCGAGAAGGACCATGCGCTGGCGCGCCGCTTTCAGAAAATCGACATCACCGAACCGTCGGTGCAAGACACGGTTGATATCCTGCGAGGGTTGAAATCACGCTATGAAGAGCATCACGGCATCAAGTATGAAGATGATGCGCTGCGTGCAGCCGCGGAGTTAGCCGATCGACACATCAACGACCGGCACATGCCGGACAAAGCCATCGACGTGGTGGACGAAGCGGGGGCGAACTTGCGTTTGCAGCCGGTCGAGAAACGCGCATCGTCCGTGACTGTGACCCAGATTGAGAACGTGGTTGCGCGAATTGCGCGGATTCCACCGAAGAACGTCTCGATGTCCGATCGGGATGTGCTGAAGAACCTGGAGCGGAACTTGAAACTGACCATATTCGGTCAGGACAAGGCGATCGAAGCGTTATCCGCCGCCATCAAGATGTCCCGCTCTGGCTTGGGCGATCAGCGCCGGCCGGTGGGATCGTTTCTCTTCTCCGGCCCGACTGGCGTGGGGAAGACAGAAGTCACCCGTCAGCTCGCCCTTGCCATGGGCGTGGAGTTCGTCCGTTTCGACATGTCTGAATACATGGAACGGCACACCGTGTCGCGCTTGATCGGCGCGCCGCCGGGCTACGTCGGTTTCGATCAGGGTGGCCTGTTGACCGAAGCGATCGCCAAGCACCCGCACTGCGTGTTGCTGCTCGATGAAATTGAGAAAGCGCATCCCGATGTCTTTAACCTGCTGTTGCAAGTCATGGATCACGGCACGTTGACCGACAACAATGGGCGTAAGGCCGATTTCCGACACGTCATCATCGTCATGACCACAAACGCAGGGGCATTTGAGATGAGCCGGCCGAGCATCGGGTTCACCCAATCGGATACCGGGGCGGACGGCATGGAGGCGATTCGTCGCCTGTTTTCCCCGGAATTCCGCAATCGATTGGATGCCGTCATTCAGTTCGGTTCCTTGGATCAGGACACCATCGAACGGGTCGTGGATAAGATCTTGGTCGAAGCCGAGGCGCAACTCGAACAGAAGGGCGTATCGATTTCCGTGGACGAGCCGGCGCGGCGCTGGATCGCCAAGCGCGGTTACGATCCGAAGATGGGCGCCCGGCCGATGGCGCGCATCATTCAGGAATTCATCAAGCGCCCGCTCGCCGAGGAGCTGCTGTTCGGCAAGTTGGTGAACGGCGGCCATGTCGAAGTCACATTGAGCGAGGATGGCGAGAAGCTCAAGCTGGAAACGCGCGCTGCGGAGAAGCCCGCGCTGCTCTCGCACGAGGGCAGCGTCTAGACGCGCGGCCCGGCCTGCCGGCCGCTAGCGACCCCGATAGACGATGCGGCCCTTGGTCAAGTCGTAGGGAGTCATCTCGACCGTCACTTGGTCGCCGGTCAGGATTCGGATGTAGTTTTTTCGCATCTTGCCTGAGATATGCGCGGTAACTACATGGCCCGTCTTGAGTTTGACGCGAAATGTCGTATTGGGCAGAGTCTCGACGACCTCGCCCTCGAATTGAATGGCTTCTTCTTTTGACATGCGTCCTTGTGGTATACGGGAAATCGCGCGCATTGTGCATAAAGCACCTTGCTAAAGCAATTTACTCGGGTTGCGAAAGCCATTTTCCCACGGGGACTCGACGCGCGTATTCGAGAAGCAGCGATACAAACCGGCTGCGCGAGACCTCGCGAGCACCCAAACGGGCCAAATGCGCGCTGGCTACCTGGCAGTCTATCAGCTTGATGTCGCGCGCAAGACACTCGTCCACCAAACGTGCCAAGGCCACTTTGGAAGCATCACGCTCCAGGCTGAACATCGATTCGCCGAAGAATACCTGCCCGAGCTGGATTCCATACAAGCCGCCGACCAGGCTGTCGGCCCGATACGTCTCGACCGAGTGACCGAATCCGAGCTCGTGAAGCTCATCGTAAGACTCGATCATTTCCGTGTTCAGCCAAGTCTCGGGACCCGAGCGGCGCGGCGCGGCGCAGGCGCGAATGGTTGCGCTGAAGGCCTGGTCCAGGGCAGTGCGGAAAGGGCCGTGGCGCAGCGTTTTGCTCAAGCTGCGCGAGCGCTTGAACTCAGCGGGAAACAGCACCATGCGCGGATCCGGGGACCACCAAAGGATGGGCTGCTGCGCCGAATACCAAGGAAACACGCCGCGTTCGTAGGCGGCGAGCAATCTCGCCGGCTTAAGGTCGCCCCCCGCCGCGAGCAGGCCCGGGGGTTCGCGCAGCGCCTGATCCAACGGCGGAAACCAATTCGGATCGGCCTGTTCCCCCAGCCAAACCAGTCTGGTCAGAGCTGCAACTCCTCATGCGGCGCCCGATGGTAGGGCACATGCTCGTTCACGGCGGCGGCGTAGTGGTCGACACCACGCGCCTCGCGCTGCGCATAATCCCGAATCGCCGCGGCAAATCTCGGATCTGCGATGTAATGCGCCGAGTGAGTCATGGTAGGAACGAAACCCCGCGGGACCTTGTGCTCTCCTTGCGTGCCTGGCTCGAAGCGTTGCAGTTGCTTCTCGATGCAATACTCAATTCCCTGGTAGTAGCAAGCCTCGAAATGCAGGCTGTGAAAGTTGCCCCCAGCTCCCCAGTATCGGCCGTACAGCGCCTCGGTGCCCACAAAGAATATGGCCACCGCGATGGGTTGCGAACCCATGCGCGCTACCTTGAGCATGAGCGTCGTAGGCATCGCGGCACCGATACGCTTGAAAAAATCGAGGGTAAGGTAAGGCTCATGGCCATGACGATAAAAGGTGTCGGCGTAAAACTGGTAGACGATGTCCCACAAAGAGGCAGTCATGTCGCCGCCGTGCAGGGTGTCGAATTCGATGCCGGCTTCGGCTACGCGCCGCCGTTCCCGTTTCGCTTTTTTTCGCTTCTCCGCGGTGAACGTCGCCAGGAATGCCTCGAACGATCCGTAGCCGTGGTTGTACCAGTGGAACTGACAGTCGCGGCGCAATATCAGTCCGGCCTTGCTCAAGCCGGCGACCGTATCCTCGGTAGGGAACAGCACATGCCAAGAGGACAAACGCTGGTCTTTGGCGTATTCCAGCACGCTACTGATGAGGGCCCCAGTGGTGGCAGCGGCATTGACCCGTGGAGCCAAGAGCAGGCGCGGCCCGGACGCCGGCGTGAACGGCACGGCGGTCAACAATTTTGGGTAATACTTGAGTCCGTGCTCCGCGTACGCGCCCGCCCAAGCGAAATCGAAGACGAACTCGCCGCGGGAATGAGATTTTTGAAACAGCGGCATTGCCGCCAGCGCCCCACCCTGTGCGTCTTCGAGCAGCAGGTGCCTGGGAGTCCAGCCAGTGCGCGGCGCGGCACATCCGGATTGCTCCAATGCCAATAAAAATTCATGCCGCAGGAAGGGCTGCGCGGCACCTGCGAGCGCATTCCAGCGGTGCGCTTCGATCTGCGCGATGCTCTCCAGAAATCGCACTCTCCCGAGAGTCACGCGTGGGCAGCGCGCGGCTTAACAAGGGTGTCGGCCTCGATAACTTCCAGGTATTTGTCGGCGTCGAGGGCCGCCATGCAACCTGTACCCGCGGAGGTCACGGCCTGGCGATACACGTGATCCGCGACATCGCCTGCCGCGAACACGCCCGGGATACTGGTCCTGGTGGCCATGCCCTCAAGGCCGCCCTTAACCACGATGTAGCCGCCGCGCATTTCCAGTTGCTGCTCGAATAGCTGTGTGTTTGGGACGTGGCCGACCGCAATGAAGACGCCGTCAGCGTTCAACGTGTGCGTGGCTCCCCCTGCTGCAGCATGCAGACGCACGCCGGTGACTCCCGATTCATCGCCTAAAATTTCTTGAATCGTGTGATTCCAAATGATTTTCGCCTTGCCGGCAGAGGCGAGCGCGAACAGCCTGTCCTGCAAGATTTTCTCGGCGCGCAGCTTGTCGCGCCGGTGCACGAGCGTCACGTGGGATGCAATGTTGGTGAGGTATAGAGCTTCTTCGACGGCAGTGTTCCCGCCCCCGACGACCACCACCGTTTTGCCTCGGTAGAAAAAGCCGTCGCAGGTGGCGCAGGCGGACACGCCCTTGCCGCGATAAGTCTCTTCCGAGGGCAGTCCTAAGTATTGAGCGGACGCGCCGGTGGCAATGATCAACGCATCGCAGGTGTACTCGCCATTGTCTCCATAGAGGTGAAAGGGGCGGTGGCGCAACTCCGCGCGATTGATGTGATCGAAGACGATCTCGGTCTTGAAGCGCTCCGCGTGCAGCCGCATGCGCTCCATCAGTGCCGGACCCTGCAGGTGATTGACGTCGCCTGGCCAGTTATCCACATCGGTGGTGGTCATGAGCTGTCCGCCCTGTTCCAGGCCGGTAATCAAGACGGGATTGCGATTCGCGCGAGCCGCGTACACGGCGGCGGTGTAGCCTGCAGGTCCAGAGCCCAGGATGAGGAGACGACTGTGCCTGACAACGCTCATGTATAATTTGCCTCTGTCGTGAATAATCGCCTGCTATTGGACGCCGGCGGTCGTTAAAGGTTAGCTGACCCATGGTAAGTAAATCTGTGGGCTCCAGCCAGTTCCGACAAGTGCGCTCTGTAACCAACTCCGCCCTTGTTGCATCACGCTCTCCAGGTTACTATCGCATATTATTCAACCAGTTAAGAAGTATTCATCATTAAAGGTCTAGATCTAGCGGATAGCGCTGCGCCTAAGAAGGCCAAGGCAAAGGCAAAACTCTCAGCCGCCGTCGCCCGTTCGTTGCGCGAAGGCACGCTATGGGTGCTTGGCGCACTCGCGCTGCTTTTGTTGTTGGCGCTGCTCTCTTATCACCCCCACGATCCCGGTTTTTCCGATACCGGCGAGCCCGGACCGGTCGGCAACTGGATCGGACCGGTGGGCGCTTGGCTCGCCGGGTTTTTCCTATTCCTCTTTGGACGCCCGGCATACCTTTTTCCGGCGATGCTCGCCTATGCCGGCTGGTTGGTCCATAAAGATCAAGCCTTGCCCGACGCTCGTTCGCGAATCAACACCTTGCTGCGCGCTGTGGGATTTGTTCTGACGCTGGCCACGAGCTGCGGCCTCGCCACGCTGCATTGGAGCGGCGCGGCGCTGCCCAACAGCGCCGGCGGTGTGCTGGGTGTGCTGGCAGGAAACGGCAGCGCCAGGGCTTTGAGCTTCCTTGGCGCCACATTGCTGTTGCTCGGCTTGTGGCTCGCGGGCGTGGCCTTGTTTTTGGGAGTCTCCTGGCTCCAGATGATGGACCAGCTCGGCGCGGCGGTTCTGCGCACGATCGATTGGGTCCGTACGCGACTCGAGCAGCGGCGCGAACTCGCGTCCGGTCAACTGCGCAAGCAAGCGCGCCAAGAAGTCGTGCGGGAGGAACAGAAGAAGGTCGCCAGCCGGCCACCGCCGCGCATCGAGGCGCCGGCCCCGCTGCCGCAAAAAAGCGACCGGGTCGAACGCGAACGCCAAGTGCCATTGTTCGATGCGCCTAAGTCCAGCGAACTGCCGGCGCTGTCCTTGCTCGATGAGCCGGGTACGCGCGAGCAGTCCTACTCCGATGAGGCATTGGAAGCCATGTCACGGCTGGTGGAGATCAAGCTGCGCGATTTCGGCATCGAAGTCGAAGTGGTTGCAGTCCAGCCGGGCCCGGTGATTACCCGGTTCGAACTGCGGCCTGCTCCGGGCGTGAAGGTGAGCCAGATCAGCAATCTTGCCAAGGATCTTGCCAGGGCCCTCTCAGCGATCAGCGTGCGCGTGGTGGAGATTATCCCCGGCAAGTCCGTGGTCGGGCTGGAAATTCCCAACGAGAAGCGCGAAATCGTCACCCTGGGCGAAATCATCAAATCCAAGCCGTACGACGAGGTCGGTTCTCCCCTGGCCCTCGCGCTCGGCAAGGACATCGGCGGCGTGCCCATCGTCGCGGATCTCGCGCGCATGCCGCACCTGCTCATTGCCGGTACCACCGGATCGGGCAAGTCGGTGGGCATCAACGCGATGGTGCTGAGCCTGGTCTACAAGGCGACGCCGGAACATGTTCGGATGATCATGATCGATCCGAAAATGCTCGAGCTGTCCGTGTACGAGGGCATTCCGCACCTGCTCTCTCCCGTGGTCACCGACATGAAGCAAGCCGCCAATGCGCTGCGGTGGTGCGTGGCGGAAATGGAACGGCGCTACCAGCTCATGTCGGCCCTCGGCGTGCGCAATATCGGCGGCTTCAATCGCAAGGTGAAAGAGGCAGCCGAAGCGGGTAAGCCCATCAAGGATCCGATTCGTATGCAGAAGATCGCGCAAGGGGTGCCCGGCGTGGTCGAGGAAGACGTGCCGGAGCTGACCTCTTTGCCGTTTATCGTCGTGATCATCGATGAGCTGGCTGACCTCATGATGATCGTGGGCAAGAAGGTGGAGGAGCTGATTGCTCGGCTCGCGCAAAAGGCGCGCGCCTCCGGCATCCATTTGATATTGGCAACGCAACGTCCGTCGGTGGATGTGATTACCGGTCTGATCAAGGCCAATATTCCGACCCGCATCGCTTTCCAGGTCTCGGCAAAAGTGGATTCGCGCACCATTCTTGACCAAAGCGGCGCCGAGTCGCTGCTCGGCCACGGCGATATGTTGTACCTGCCCCCGGGAACATCCATTCCCACGCGCGTGCACGGCGCCTTTGTTTCCGATCAAGAAGTGCACCGCGTCGTGGCGGGATTGAAGTCCGCTTCGCCGCCGGTTTATATCGATGAAATCCTCGAAGGGCCTCGCAACCCCATCCCCGGTTTTCCCTCCGATGAGGAGGAGAGCGAGGGCGGCGGTACGGCCGATGCCGAGGCGGATCCCTTGTATGACG
>DASWUU010000221.1:0-50356 GCA_036401515.1 Steroidobacteraceae bacterium | reverse complement strand
CGTGGTCAAACACGCTTGGCGAGTAAATCGCGAATTTCCTCGAGAAGCAATTCCACCTTGGGCGGCGCGGGCGCGGGAGCGGCCACTGGTGCCGGTTTCTTGAGTCTGTTGATAGCTCTAATGCAGATGAAAAGAACGAGTGCGATGATGATGAAGTCAAATATCGATTGGAAAAAGGTACCGTACTTGACGAGAACGGCTTTGCCGGTGGGGTCCGCGCCAAGATTGACTGCCAGATCCGAAAAATTAATGCCGCCGATGATTTTACCCAGCGCCGGCATGATCACATCCCCTACCAGCGAGGAGACGATTTTTCCAAAAGCCGTGCCGATGATGACGCCGACCGCCAAGTCAATAACGTTTCCCTTCATCGCAAACTCTTTGAATTCTGATGCCAAGCTCACGGTTTTCTCCCTATCTTTCTGATGGTTTTGCCGCCGGTCGATTTATCGTACAACAAGTAAGCGCTAATAGGCTTAGGTTGCGGTAGGATTTAGAAATGCGCGCAGCAAAAAGATAAACCCTAAGACCACAAACACGGCTGCGGCGCCGTAGTGAATTGCCTTGAGCGGCAGGCGGCTCGCAAATGCCTTGCCCAAGAAAACGACGGGAATATTCGCGACCATCATGCCCGCCGTGGTGCCTGCGACGACGGCCAGCAGATTGGGGTACGCGGCCGCGAGAGCCAGCGTGGCGATTTGCGTTTTATCGCCTATCTCCGCGATGAAAAAACCGGTGAGCGTGGCCAGAAAAGCCCCCATGGCGCTGCTTGCGCCCGTCGTTTCATCCAGCTTGTCAGGCTTTAACGTCCAAATGGCCATCGCGATCATGCTGACACCGACCACGATCTCGAGCAGGTGCGGCTTAAGCAGACTCCCGAACCATGCCCCGAGGATGCCGGCGACAAGGTGGTTGGCCAAGGTCGCGCACAAGATGCCGGCGATGATCGGCCAGGGGCGCCGATAGCGTGCGGCCAGGACCAGGGATAAAAGCTGAGTGCGATCGCCGATCTCCGCAATCGAGATCGAGGTAATCGACACCAAAAATGCTTCCATCTGCGCTCCGCAGGAGAGAAAAAGTAGACAGCCAACTATGAATGCGGCACGGTGTCAATCTCGGCCAAGGAGATGCCATGAATAGCAACGCAGAGAAGGGCATTAAGATATTGGGCGCCTCGAGCGGCGTCGATGAGACGTTGGACCGTGTGGAAACATTGGCGAAGAAGCGCGGCTTGACGGTGTTCGCTCGCATCAATTTCTCCAAGGATGCCGCCGCAGCAGGCCTCAAGATGCAGCCCGCGCAGCTTTTGATTCTTGGCAGCCCAGCGGCGGGTACACCTTTGATGGTGGCCTCGCCGGCAGCAGCTTTAGATTTGCCTCTAAAAGTATTGGCATGGCAGGACGAGGCCAACCGCTGCTGGGTTTCCTTCAACACGCCCGAGTATTTGCAACAGCGGCACGGATTTCCTGCAACCTTGATCCCCAATATCGCAGGGCTGGAAAAGCTGGTGCAAGCGGCGCTTACTGCATCCGATCAAGCGTAACGAAATGCTTGCGGGCAAACGCTAGCACTTCTGCATCGGTAGGGTGGTCCGCGTTCTCGACCGCTACAATGGATTTACCGAGTTGCGGATACTTATCGCGAAGATAACTGGCGAACTCTTGCTTGGCCTGCGCGGGACCAATGACTAGAATTTCGTGCGCGCCGTTGAGGGCCTTCGCCACGTCGTCGAAAAAATGATGATCTGCAGCCGACTTGTGGCCGCCGTGTGTGCTCTTCCGGCTGTGGACGCGCTCATGCTGATCCTGCGCATGCACAACGGTCTCCTCTTGCTCGGTGGGCGTGAAGTGCCATGCGGTCGCTTTCTGGTGATCTATCCAAACAACGGCGTGGTAGTGTGACATTGTCATCTCCTTGAAAGCGTGTGCGCGCATTGTATGCTCCTGCACTGTGCGCAATGTCGGTGTTTATCCTACGATGTCCGAAATCTTGACCATCAATGCAGGCTCATCGAGCATTCGTTTCGCACTGTTTTCGTGCGGCGCGGGCCTTTCGCGCGTGATGGATGAGAAACTCGAGCGCGTCGGCAACCAATCAGCCGATGCTAGCGTCGATCGGTTGGTGAAAAAGCTGCAGGAAAGCTCGGCAATGCCCGAGGGCATTGGTCATCGAGTGGTGCATGGAATGATGCATACCCAACCCGAACGCGTGACGCCTGCGTTGCTCGAGGAGCTTAAGGGCATCATGCCTTATGATCCGGAACACCTGCCGCGCGAGATTGCGCTCATCGAGGCGCTGCAAGAGCGCTTTATCGGTGTGCCGCAGGTGGCATGCTTCGACACGGCATTCCATCGCCAGATGCCGACCGTGGCAACGCTCTTGCCGATTCCGCGCCGCTACTCGGCGCGCGGCGTGCAGCGTTATGGCTTCCACGGGCTGTCCTATACATTTCTCATGCAGGAACTCAAGCGTCTTGGCGATCATGCCGCGGAGCGCGGGCGCGTCATTCTGGCGCACCTCGGCAGCGGCGCAAGCTTGGCCGCGGTGCGTGACGGCCGCTGCATTGATACCAGCATGGGCTTCACCCCCGCTGCAGGGCTGGTGATGGGTACGCGATCGGGCGATCTGGATCCGGGGCTGGTCAGCTATTTGGCCCGGACTGAGTCGATGACGGCGCAGCAGTTCCAATCCATGGTCAATCACGAATCGGGTCTTTTCGGGATTTCTGAAACCAGTGCCGATGTTCGCGACTTGTTGCGGGCAGAGAGCGCCGATGTGCGCGCGCGAGAGGCCATTGACGTATTTTGCTATCAGGCCAAGAAATGGATCGGCGCCTTCGCCGCCGGCTTGGGCGGTGTGGATACGTTGGTGTTTGCCGGCGGAATCGGGGAGAACTCGGCCGCGGTGCGCCAACGCATCTGCGAGGGACTGGAATTTATCGGCGTGGAGATTGACGCCTCACTTAACCAGCAGCACGCGCCGCTCATCTCGAGCGGGGCGGTCGCCGTACGCATCATTCGTACCGATGAGGAATCGGTGATTGCTGAAATGACCGCTCGTTTACTCGCGGGCCAAGGAGTTGAAGTATGAACCAGGCTAGCGGCACTGCGACACTCGATGCGGGCACGGCGAATAAGATCGATGCTTATTGGCGCGCTGCGAACTTCTTGTCGGTCGGTCAAATCTATCTTTGCGATAATCCCTTGCTGAAAGAGCCTCTGGCCGCCCCGCACATAAAGCGCATGCTGCTCGGGCACTGGGGAACAACGCCTGGACAGAACTTCATTTACACGCACCTGAACCGCGTCATAAAGAAATACGATTTGGACATGATTTACATGTCCGGGCCTGGGCACGGGGGGCCGGCGGTGGTCAGTGGAACGTATCTCGAAGGAACTTACAGCGAAGTATATTCGAACATCAGTCAGGACGAGCCGGGGCTAAAGCGCCTGTTTACGCAGTTTTCCTTTCCGGGAGGTATTCCGAGCCATGCTTCTGCGGAGTGCCCGGGATCTATTCACGAGGGGGGCGAACTGGGTTATTCCTTGAGCCACGCCTTTGGCGCCGTCTTCGACAACCCCAGTCTCATGGTCGCCTGTGTAATCGGCGATGGCGAGGCGGAGACCGGTCCGCTGGCGACCGCGTGGCATTCCAATAAATTCTTGAATCCCGCAGCCGATGGCGCCGTCTTGCCGATTCTCCACCTTAACGGATACAAGATCGCCAATCCCACCGTATTGGCGCGGATCTCCCGGGACGAACTGAAGCAGCTGTTGCGTGGCTACGGTTGGCTACCTTTTTTCGTCGAGGGCCACGAGCCTGGCCCCATGCACGAGGCGATGGCATCCACCTTGGACACGGTTATTCAAATGATCCGCGACATTCAGATCGCGGCGCGCCGCTCGCCCGCTACGGTCGAACGGCCGCAATGGCCAATGATCGTGCTCATGTCGCCGAAGGGCTGGACGGGTCCGAAGGTTATCGACGGAAAACAAGTGGAGGGAACCTTCCGTTCGCATCAAGTGCCGTTGACCGATCCGGCAAAGAACCCAGAACATCTCAGGCAATTGGAAGAGTGGTTGCGCAGCTACCGCCCGGGCGAACTCTTCGATGAGAGCGGCCGGCTGAACGCGGAGCTGGCGGACCTTGCGCCGCTCGGCGACCGGCGCATGGGAGCGAACCCCAACGCGAACGGCGGATTGCTGTTGCGCGACTTGCGCATGCCGGATTTCTCAGATTACGCCGTGGAGGTGCCTAGGCCAGGTGTGCCGGGTATCGGCGATACGCACGTCGTGGGAAAGTTTCTGCGAGATGTGGCGAAGCTCAATGCAACGCCGCGCAATTTTCGAATTTTCGGCCCCGACGAGACGCTTTCCAACGGTTTGGAGGCCGTGTTCGAGGTGACGGACCGGCAGTGGATCGCTGAAACCCGGGACGGCGATGAATTCCTGGCGCGCAGCGGGCAGGTGATGGAGATGCTGAGCGAGCATCAATGCGAAGGATGGCTCGAGGGATATCTTCTCACCGGGCGGCACGGCGTGTTCAATTGCTATGAGGCCTTCATCCACATCGTCGATTCCATGTTCAATCAACATGCCAAGTGGCTCAAAGTGACCGCCGGCCTTGCGTGGCGGCGTAAAATCGCTTCGCTCAACTATCTCTTGAGCTCGCACGTTTGGCGGCAGGACCACAATGGTTTTACCCATCAAGATCCTGGGTTTCTCGACCACGTCATCAACAAGAAAGCCGAAATCGTGCGGGTGTATTTGCCCCCTGATGCGAACTGTCTCTTATCGGTGATGGATCATTGCCTGCGCAGCCGCCACTACGTCAACGTCGTCGTGGCCGGCAAGCACCCCGCGCCGCAGTGGCTATCGATGGAAGCGGCCATCAACCATTGCACCGAGGGCATCGGCATCTGGCAATGGGCGAGCAGTGATCAAATCGGCGAACCAGACGTTGTAATGGCTTGTGCCGGCGATGTGCCCACTTTGGAAACGCTGGGTGCGGTGTCAATCCTTCGCAAAGAGCTTCCTCACCTGAAAGTGCGCGTGGTAAACGTAGTCGATCTAATGAAACTTCAGCCCCAGTCGGAACACCCGCATGGCCTGAGCGACTACGACTTCGACGCGTTGTTCACGAAGAATAAGCCCGTGATCTTCGCCTTTCACGGTTATCCTTGGCTGATACACCGCTTGACCTATCGCCGCCACAATCACGCTAACCTGCATGTGCGAGGTTATAAGGAGGAGGGCACGATCACGACGCCTTTCGACATGGCGGTACTGAACGACATGGATCGCTTTCACTTGGTGATGGATGCGATCAATCGAATGCCCGAAATGGGAAGCGGCGGCGATCATCTGAAGCAACGGCTGCAGGACAAGCTGGTGGAGCACAAGCAGTACATCTACAAGCATGGACAGGACATGCCGGAAATTAGAAACTGGAGCTGGGAACCGTAGCGCCCACTTGTCTTACGAGTCCTGTAGCCGCAAACTGACAAGCCGTCCGCCGCTCGGCCTACATTGCCGATGGCCGCACGGTCAATAATGCCGCTAGTAACAATAACGTCTGCGCGAATGCCCGCGTTCTGAGGGTTCCGAAATTTCCAGCAATTTAGAACGGTCGAAACAGGCTGCGGGATCGCCATTCCCGCGAGGCGCTAACTGGGACGGGCGAGGTGTCAATTTCTCACTGTTCTCGGAATCCTCCGAGTGCGTGGAGCTCTGTCTTTTCGACGGGCCGGACAGGGTGGAAAGGCGTATCCGCATCCGCGAGCGTACCAACGGCGCCTGGCACGTTTACGTTCCCGGCATCGGTCCCGGCCAACTGTACGGGTACCGAGTGTACGGCCCCTACGTTCCGGAGAGCGGATTGCGTTTCAACCCGAACAAATTGCTGCTCGACCCGTATGCCAAAGCGATTGGGCGCGAATTAAAATGGGCGGATGAATTATTTGCCTATCAGCTCGGCGATCCCAGCGGCGACCTGTCCTTCGACGACAGGGATAGCGGGCCTTTCGCACCGCTCGGCGCCGTCATCGATTCCAGTTTCGATTGGAGCGGCGAAGCCCGGCCCTCTTACCCGGCGCATGAAACGCTCATTTATGAGGCGCATGTGCGCGGCATGACGAAGTTGCACCCGGACGTGCCGGAACATTTGCGCGGCACCTATGCCGGGATGGCATCCGAGCCCGTCATTGCGCACCTTCACAAGTTGGGCGTGACTGCACTCGAGCTCATGCCTGTACACTACTTCATTCATGACCGCCACCTGGTCGATCGAGGGCTGCGTAACTATTGGGGCTATAACACTCTGGGTTTTTTCGCGCCCCACATGAGCTATGCATCCAACCCATCGTCGCCCCATGATGCGATCCGCGAATTCAAGGGAATGGTCAAGATCCTGCACAACGCGGGCATTGAAGTCATCCTGGACGTGGTCTACAACCACACGGCCGAGGGCAACCACGTCGGTCCGACGCTCTCCTTCCGGGGAATCGATAATTTGGCGTACTACCGAGTGGTGCCGGGCGATCCCCGCCACTATATGGACTACACCGGTACGGGCAATACGCTGAACATGGTGCATCCGCATTCCATCCAACTGATGATGGATAGCCTTCGCTATTGGGTTACCGAAATGCACGTCGATGGGTTCCGGTTCGATCTCGCCTCCGCGCTGGCGCGCGAACTGAAAGATGTCGATCAGCTCGGCGCTTTCTTCGACACGATCTACCAGGACCCAACTCTGGCGCCGGTGAAATTAATTGCAGAGCCTTGGGATCTGGGGGAGGGAGGCTACCAGGTCGGAAACTTTCCGTTGTCTTGGATGGAATGGAACGGCAAATACCGCGACACGGTGCGCAAATTTTGGAAGGGCGACATGGGACTGAACTCGGAAATCGCTACGCGCCTCGCCGGGAGTGCCGACCTTTACGAGACCACTCGCCGTCCGCCCTCCGCCAGCGTCAATTTTGTCACCGCGCACGACGGGTTCACGCTCAAGGACCTCGTGAGCTACGAGCACAAGCACAACGAAGCGAATGGCGAAGAGAATCGCGACGGCGCCGACGACAACAACTCCTGGAACTGCGGAGTCGAGGGGCCCACCGACGACCCCGTTATTCTTAACTTGCGCGCGAAGCAAAGGCGCAATTTTTGGTGCTCGCTGATGTTAGCCCAAGGCTCGCCCATGATCAGTGGTGGCGACGAGATCGGCCGCACACAGGGCGGCAATAACAATGCGTATTGCCAGGACACCGAAATATCTTGGTATCATTGGAACTTGCCTCTTGAGGACGCGCAATTCATGGAATTCGCGCAACGCGTGGTTCAATACCGCAAGCAACATCCCAATCTTCATCGCAATGCTTTTTACGACGCCGATCCCGACGCGGTGCACCCGGATAAGAATATCGTCTGGTTCAGAGCCGATGGTAAGAGGATGGAAGGCAAGGATTGGGAAATCGGCGGTTGGATGCGCACGCTCGGCATGTTCATGAACGGCATGGCATCTGAAATCCGCGACTCTCACGGGGAGCGCACCGACGACGCGGATTTTCTGCTGCTCATCAACTCGCATCACGAACCGGTACCGTTTCGTATTTCTCACGAGCTGTATCACGGCGGATGGAAAATAGCCTTTGATACCGAGAGGCCTACGCTGGATATAGGCAAGGAAACCGTGAAGCGTAATCGGCTGGTCAATCTAGCGCCCCGTTCGCTGGTGCTGTTAAGCCATGAACGCTAGGTGGATCGCGACCTATCGCCTGCAGCTGCACGCCGGGTTTCCTCTGAGTGCGGCGCAAGGTGTGCTGCCCTACTTGTCCGACTTAGGCATCAGCCATGTTTACTTATCGCCGTGCTTGCAGGCGGTTCCCGGGAGTCAACATGGTTATGACGTCGCGGATCCGACTCGCATCAGCGAGGATCTCGGCGCCGAGGCCGCCTGGGCAAGCTTTGTAGAGGCCGCTCGATCCTTCAGTCTTCGGATTCTGCTCGATATCGTGCCAAACCATATGGCCGCATCGCATTACAACCCGTGGTGGGATCAAGTGCTGCAGCAAGGTCAGTACAGCCGGTATGCGAACTTTTTCGACATCAGAAATTCTCCAGGTTCGCCCTTTTGCGTGCATTTATGTTCGCTCGGCAAGGCTTATGGCGCGGCCCTGGAAGCCGGCGAACTGAGCCTCGAAATAATCCAAGGCAATCCCCGCGTCAAGCATTACGAAAATTCTTGGCCCTTGGCACCTGACTCGTGGGGCGAACTGCTTGGCGTTAGCGATGAAGGTTGCTTCGGTGAGTTGGACCGTTTGCATGGCATTGCCGCTCCCAGCGAGGAGGATGTGGCCGCCTACCGGCGCAGCGTGTCAAGTGCCGAGCAGCTTTTGAACCAAGCGAGAGACAGCGGGCAACTGCAATCGGCGATGATAAGGACGCGGAGCGACAAGGACTTGCTCGATGCAGTGTTGCGCAGGCAGTTCTACATGCTGCACCACTGGAAGCTCGCTGGCGAACTCACGAACTACCGGCGCTTCTTCGACATCGACACACTGATCGGGATGCGCATCGAGCTTCCCGATGTAGCCGCCGCCACGCATGCGCGCATCGAACAGATGATTGCTAACGACGAGATAGACGGCGTGCGGGTGGATCACCCCGATGGCCTGCGTGAGCCGCAGCAGTATTTCGAGCGCATGCGCCGTTTACTGCCGCAAGGGAGGATTTATATCGAGAAGATCCTCGAGAATGACGAGCGGCTCAAGGGCGACTGGCCAATCGATGGCACAGTCGGCTATGACTTCCTGGCGAAGGTCAATCGTTTGTGGATGGATGACCAACGAACCGACGTATTGACAGCAACCTATGCGGATTTCACGGGCCATTCCGTCGACTTCGGAAAGCTGGTGCGGGAGAAAAAGCGAGAGATCATCGAGTCCACGTTCTCGGCCGCCCATGAGGAACTCGCTGCGATGGCGCTGATGATTGCGCGCAGCGACTGGCACACCCGTGACTTGAGCCCGCGGCTATTGAGCCTGGCCTTGGAACGATTGATCACGGCTTTGCCGATATATCGGACCTATCGGACGGCCGATACGCTTCACGAAGAAGATAAACGCGTGTTGCTCGAGGCCCTCCAGAGTGCGCGCATTGGATCTCCGGAGGCTGAGGCCGCCGCCTTTGATTTTTTGGCGGCGCTTTTCACCAAGCTGCCGCTGAACGAGCTTGAGGCCGATTTCATCGCCAAGTGGCAGCAGTTGACCCCGGCGGTGATGGCCAAGGGGGTGGAGGACACGACGTTTTATTGCTTCGACCGGCTGGTCTCGTGCAACGAGGTGGGCTCGCAAGCCTCCATCATCGGCATCTCTGCGGATCGGTTCCACGAATACTGCCATTACTTGGGCGATCGCTGGCCCAACAACATGCTTGCGACCTCGACGCATGACAACAAACGCAGCGAGGACGTGCGAACGCGCATTTCCATTCTTTCGGAGATTCCGGACAGCTGGTCAGAAGCGTTGCATGTGTGGTCGCAGCTCAACGCGAGTGCATGGCAGAACCGCTTGCCGGACCGCCACGCTGAATATTTGTTGTACCAGACTTTAATCGGCGCGTGGCCCATCGATCGAGAGCGCACCTGGCAGTACATGCTCAAGGCGTGCCGCGAGGCGAAAATCAATACCTCGTGGCACGAGCCGAACATCAGTTTCGAGGAAAAAATTCGCGGTTTTGTAGGCGGCGTGTTTGAAACGGCGGAGTTCATTGCGAGCCTCGAGCGATTCGTGCAGCCGCTGATTCTGCCGGGCCGTATCAACAGCCTGGCGCAAACGCTGATAAAAATGGTGGCGCCCGGGGTGCCTGATTTCTACCAGGGCACCGAGTTGTGGGACTTGAGCCTTGTTGATCCTGACAACCGCCGCCCGGTCGATTTTGCTTCTCGTTCGCAACTTTTGCGGCGTGCAAGGACCTTAAGCGCGGCCGATGCGCTGAAAGAATGGGACTCCGGAATGCCAAAATTATGGATGACGGCGCGCCTGCTCGCTGTGCGCCGCCAGCGCACAGACGACTTTTCCGCCCAGAGTAAGTATCAGCCCCTAGTGGCCCAAGGTAGCCATCTCGGCCGCTTGCTCGCGTTTCGCCGCGGCGAGAATCTGATCGCGGTTGTGCCGCGCTTTACGATGACGCTGGCCGGAGACTGGGAGGACACACGTTTGCCGCTGCCGGGCGGCGTTTGGCGCAATTGCTTTACCGACCAAATTGTTCAGCGGGAGATTTCACCGGGCGTACTTTTCCAGTCCTTTCCGGTGGCATTGCTGATTCGAGAATCGTCATGATGTTTTCCGTCTGGGCACCGGAGGCGAAGCGTGTCGATCTCCTGCTTAACGGGCAACGTATCCCGCTCGACAGATTGGCCGACGGCCATTGGCAAGCAAATGTAACGGACGAGTTGAGCGAGGGCTATATGTTTTCCGTCGATGGGTCCGCTCCCATGCCGGATCCCCGATCACGTTGGCAGCCCGCAGGCGTGCATGGAGCTTCGCATGTGGTGCAAGCCGCAGCGCTTGATGCGGGCGTGTCGCGGGAGGATGACTTCCAAGCCGCGCCGTTGGAGGAAGCCGTTATCTACGAGCTTCACGTTGGCACCTTCACACCCGAGGGAACTTACGCCGCGGCGCAAGCCAAGATGCCGCATCTGGTAGCACTCGGCATCACCCATGTGGAACTGATGCCTTTGGCGACCTTTCCGGGCGAGCGCGGCTGGGGTTATGACGGCGTCGATTTATACGCCCCTTTTCCGGCGTACGGCTCGCCGCAGGAGCTTGCTGCCTTCATCCGCACCTGCCATGCGCTGAAGCTCGCGGTGCTGCTGGATGTGGTCTATAACCATTTGGGACCCGACGGTAATTATCTTGGGCAGTTCGGCCCTTATTTCACCGACCGCTATAGGACGGCCTGGGGAACCGCAATCAATTACGACGGGGCGCAGAGCGATGAAGTGCGCCAATTCGTCATCGGCAATGCGCTGATGTGGCTCAAGGATTATGGCTTTGACGGCTTGCGTCTCGACGCCGTGCACGCGATCTTCAGCTTTGAGGAAGCGGTGCACGTTCTTGAAGAATTATCGGGCGCCGTGCAGGAATTGAGCAAGGAATTGGGAAGGCGCTTGGTCTTGATTGCCGAGAGCGATTTGAATGATCCGCGGCTGATTCATCCCGCCTCGGGGGGCGGTTATGCTCTGGATGCGCATTGGGTGGACGATTTTCATCATGCCATCCACCGATACTTCACCGGTGAAACGGACGGCTATTACGCAGACTTTCAGGGGCTCAAGGATGTCGCCGCCGCGTTGCGCGATGGTTATGTGTACCAAGGGCAGTACTCGACGCACCGCAAGCGCCGGCACGGTAGGCCGCCCGTTGGCGTGAGACCGCATCAGCTGGTGGTGTGTGCGCAAAATCACGACCAAATCGGCAACCGCGCGCAGGGTGAACGCTTGAGCATGCTGCTCAAAATGCCGCAGCTCAAAGCCGTCGCGGCACTGACGATACTGTCGCCATTCGTGCCGCTGCTGTTTCAGGGAGAGGAATGGGGAGCGCAAACGCCGTTTCTGTACTTTACCGACCATCAGGATCATGAGTTGGGACGCCTGGTTGCCGAGGGACGCAGCAAAGAATTCGGTGCTTTTCGCTGGCAGGGCGCCGTTCCAAACCCGCAAGACATTGAGACTTTCATGCGTTCCAAGCTCAACTGGGATGAGTTGAGCGAGCCATCCCATGCGGAGCTGGCGAGTTGGTATCGAGAACTCATCCGCTTGCGGCGCGATAAGGTGGTTGTCCCGCGCGAGAGCGGGGTGAAGCCGGAAAATGCAGCCACAAACTTCGATGCCCGCGCGGAATGGCTGACCTTCGTCCACAATGGCGTGCTGGCGGTGTTTAATTTTAGCGGCGGCGCGCAAGCCGTACCGCTGCCGCGTGGCGATTGGACGCTGGTACTGGCATCCGATTCGCACGAACCCTCGCGGGCGGAACTGCCTGCGCACTCAACATTTATTTATGTAGGAAGCTGACGTCGAATGAATTTACCGGGCTTGCGTCAATTTGTGGAAGACGTTTGGCAGAACTCCATTATCGAGCGGCTCGAGGCGTACGTCCGCATTCCCAATAAATCTCCAGCTTTCGATCCGCAATGGGAGAGCCACGGGTTTATGGACCAGGCCATCGAATTGATGGCCGAATGGTGCCGCGCCCAGGCTGTGCCCGGCGCGCGTGTTGAGATACGGCGCTTGCCAGGCGTCACGCCCTTGCTGCTGGTCGATATTCCAGGCGAACTTCCTGAGAGCGTGCTCCTTTACGGCCATCTCGACAAGCAACCGGAGTTCACCGGGTGGCTGCCTGGACTTAGTCCATGGGAACCTGTAATTCGCGACGGTAAGCTCTACGGGCGCGGGGGAGCGGATGACGGCTACGCCGTATTCAGCTCCTTGACCGCTATTGCAGCGCTCAAGGCGCAGTCGATTCCGCTGCCGCGTTGCGTGTTGATGATCGAAGCGTCGGAGGAGAGCGGCAGCGTGCATTTGCCCGCGCACTTAGACGCGCTTGGGACCCGTATCGGTGAACCTGCATTGGTGGTGTGTCTGGATGCGGAGTGCGGTAATTTCGATCAGCTTTGGACGACGACCTCGTTGCGCGGCAATCTTGTGGGCAATCTCAAAGTGCGGGTGCTGACCGAAGGCGCTCACTCCGGTCTTGCATCCGGGATAGCCCCGACGCCCTTCAGGGTGCTGCAGCAACTGTTGGCGCGAGTCGAGAATCCGATGACCGGAGAGCTTTTAATCCTGGAGTTGCAGGCTGCCATGCCGGACGATCGGCGGGCGCAAATCGAGGCGGCGGCAGGCGTGCTCGGCGCTCAGGTTCTTGAAAAAATACCCTTTGCTCCGGGCGTTCGGGCGCTAGCGAATAATCCGGTGGAACTACTGGTAAATAACACTTGGCGGCCGTCCCTTAGCGTTACCGGTGCCAGCGGCTTGCCTGCGTTGGGCGCTGCCGGTAACGTGCTGCTGCCGGAAATTACTCTAAAAATCTCCCTGCGATTGCCGCCTACCGTGGATCCCTCCATCGCGAGTGATGCGGTGCGCACCGCCTTTGAGCGCGATCCGCCCTATGGCGCGGAGGTGAGCTTTGAACCTGAATCTTCGTCGGGAGGCTGGAATGCCCCGATGTTTGCCGCGTGGTTTGAGCGCTCGATGCAGCGCGCCTCAAAACATGTCTTCGGGCGTGAGGCGGTGAGCTTGGGAGGCGGCGGCACTATCCCATTCTTGCGGATGCTCGGCGAGCGCTTTCCGCGAACACAATTCTTGGTAACCGGCGTTTTGGGACCGCACTCCAACGCCCACGGGCCCAATGAGTTTTTGCATATAGGCTATGCGATGCGCCTGACGGAGTGCGTGAGCATGGTGCTCGCCGATTTCGGCGAGCGCGGCATCTCATAGCCCGAGCTTGCGAGAGAAGTAGGTGTACTCGCGCGCACGCATTTTCGCTTGTTCAAGCGGGGTTGCGCCGGAACCGTGGCCTCCCTCAATCACCTCGAAATAAAAATAAGGAACACCCATCCCGGATAGCTTTGCTGCGAACTTACGGGCGTGCTGCGGGCCCACGCGATCGTCCTTGGTGGTTGACCAGATCAAGGCTTGCGGATACTGCACTCCGGGTTTCAAATTATTGTAGGGAGAGATCGAGGCGAGAAATGCGCGTTCCTCAGGGACCGCTACGCTGCCGTACTCGGCCACCCAAGAGCTGCCGGCTGCGATCTGCTCATAACGAAGCATATCGAGCAAGGGGACTTGGATATCCACGGCGCGCCAAAGTTGCGGGTGCTGGATGAACTCGACGCCCATGAGCAGCCCACCGTTCGAGCCTCCCATGATTCCGAGGTGAGCCGCACTGGTGAATCCCCTGGCCACGAGATCTTCCCCCACCGCAGCAAAATCATCGTAAATACGTTGGCGGTGTGTCTTAAGTCCGGCCTCATGCCAGGCGGGACCGAATTCTCCGCCGCCGCGGATGTTGGCCAGTACGAACGCGCCGCCCCGCTCAAGCCACAACTTGCCGAGTTCCGCGGAGTACTTCGGCGTGCGCGCGTCGAGGAAACCGCCGTAGGCGTTGAGCACGGTGGGTGTGCTGCCGTCCATTTTCATGCCCGTCGGATGCACAATGAAGTAGGGAATCTTGGTCCCGTCTCGAGAAGTGGCTTGAAACTGCTCGACGACGTCGTGAGAGGCATCGAACTTCGCGGGCAGAGTTTTGACCGTTTTCAAGGTGCCTGACCTTAAGTCAGCCGATAACAATCTCGGCGGGGTCAAGAATCCAGTGAGCTGGATGAACGCCTGGCCGCTGTGCAGATCGGTATCGATTAGGTTCACCGACTCGTTATTCGGCAACTTAAGCTGGCGCCTCGACCAACGATTGTGGGGTTCGGGCTTGTACGCATAGGCGCGGCCGTTGACATTGTCGAGGGTATGCACGAGTAAGAACTTGGCAGTGGCGCCGGCTTCGACGAACGCTTCGCGCGGCGACGGTGCGTACAGCAGCTGTGGCCGCAAATGCGTAGGGTCGGCGGCAACGGCCGCCAGCTCTAAGGAAACCAAAGATCCTTGGGCAAGGGTCGGCGCATCGGTTTGTTTCCAGTCCTCGTGCAAGCTCACGATCAAACGGCCCTCAATGAGGGCAAGAAATTCAGCCTTCTGGGGCATCGTTAATTTCGTCGGTCCCTTCGCGCCCAACAGATAAAATTCCATCTCAAAGATCGACACCGCTCGCTGAATCAGCACGGCGCTATGGCCCGAGCCGTCGTTGAGCGAGAAGGGAGTGACGCCAACATCATCAGCCGATCCGCGAAATACCTCGACGGCGGCATCGAGGGGCTCGCCCCGCCTGATGCGCTTGACGACGAAGGCATAACCGGAGCGCGTCAACTCACCCGGTTTCCATTCGCGCGACACTAACAGCGTGTCGGCATCCTGCCACGCGGTGTCCTGCTTGCCGCTAGGCAACGCGAAGCCACCCTCGACGAAGCTCCCTCTGGGGAGGTCGAACTCGCGCAAAGTCACCGCGTCCTCGCCGCCGTCCGACAAGCTGACCATGCATCGCTGCTCGCGTGGCTCTTGGCAAATTGCGCCTTTCCAGAACCAATTAGCGTTCTCCGACCTCGAGAGGGCGTCAAGGTCAAGCACCGTGCGCCAGCGCGGCGTTGCAGTCTCAAAATCTGGCTGGCTGGTTTGCCGCCAGATGCCGTGCTCATGTTCGCCGTCTTGCCAGAAGTTGAAAACTTGATTCGCGATGATGCTAGGTTCCGCAATCCGGTCCTGCGCCTCGGCAATCAGGCGTGCCTCATTGAACAAGCTATAAAAGAGCGGGTTTTGCTCCAGTGCCTGGCTCGTCTTAGCGTTTTCCGCCTCGACCCATAGCATGGCGCGCGGGCTGTGCGCTTGCTCAAGCCAGATGTACGGGTCATCGGTGGTCGTTTGTGCATCGCACACCATGACCGCGGCGGCGCTCGCCATAAACACAGATAGGACTCGGGAAGCTGTCATCGCCGAAATATACACCGGTCGCGCTTCGGCGCGTGTGCAATACGCTATCCTTCACCTCGATCATCGGCACGATTGCGCGAGCGGGGCACGCCGCTTGACCAGGCAAATCTAAGAGGCCGGAGAAGTGCGCTTCCTGCCCATACTCTTGACGTCTGCCACGGCAATTGGCGGACTGACGCCGCTGGCCGTGCAGGGTTCCGCGCCTTACTCGCCGCTCGCCATCGTGATCATCGGCGGATTGATATCATCGACCTTGCTGGCGCGCCTGGTGACGCCGGTCATGTATAAATTGCTGCGGCCGCCGGTTCAATCGACCGAGTATGATCCGCGGTTCGCGCTCACCTAATTGGGATTCCTATGACTTCGTTCCCGCTTCCACAAGCCACCCCCGAAGATGTCGGCCTCTCCAGCGCCGCTCTCGCTCGTTTGGGCGAGGTGCTGCGCGGCGAGGTCGCGCGCGGCCATGTTCCTGGTGCAGTCGCGCTGGTGGCACGCCGTGGCCGCGTGGCGTATTTCGAGCGCTTTGGACGGCGCGACCCGGCCAGCGATGCGCCGATGGCCAACGACAGCATTTTTAGAATCTATTCAATGACCAAGCCCATCGTTTCGGTGGCGGCGATGATGCTATGGGAAGAGGGCCGCTTTCTGCTGAGCGACCCGATAGGCAAGTATCTGCCGGAACTCGCCAATCCGAAGGTGGCAGTGGCACGCGGCTCAGAAATCGAGCTGGTGCCGGCAGAGCGCCCCATCACTATTCAGGACCTGCTCCGTCATACCTCGGGGCTAACCTATGAGTTTCGAGGCAGCGGCCCCGTGCACAAAATGTATACGGCTGCCAGGATTTATATCCGCGATCAAAGTAATGCCGATCAGGTGGCGACGTTAGGTAAGATGCCGTTGCTTGATCAGCCCGGCACCAAATGGGAATACAGCCGCTCTACCGACGTGATCGGCCGTCTGGTCGAAGTGCTCTCGGGATCGACGCTCGGGGAGTATTTGCGGCGCCGAGTCCTTGCTCCGCTTCGCATGACGGATACCGCGTTTCACGTGCCGCCGACTCTGCACGATCGCCTTGCGGAGGCCTTTGCAAAGGATCCCGAAACCGGCAGCGGCGTGCAGCTGATCAATGTTCGCGATGCCCCGAAATTCGAATCGGGCGGCGGCGGTCTGGTTTCAACGGCCGGGGACTACGCGCGTTTCCTGCAAATGCTGTTGAATGGCGGGAGACTCGAAGAGGTGCGTCTCTTGAGCCGCAAGACCATCGAGCTCATGACCTCGGATCATCTCGGCCCCATCACGGGCGCGCCCGATCTGCTCTTGCCGGGTTACGGATTTGGCTTAGGGTTTGCCGTCCGTCTGCAACCCGGGATAGCGCCGGTCCCCGGGACCGTGGGACAGTATTTCTGGGGCGGCCTCGCCGGGACCACGTTTTGGGTGGATCCTAAAGAGGAGCTTTTCGCGATCATGCTCATTCAGGCTCCGGGCCAGCGTGATTATTTCCGCAACTTGTTCCGCGACCTGGTTTACGCGGCGTTCGATGACTGAACCATGAATGCGGACGCTGCTTCCGGTGCAAGGGCCGCTTGAGCCCGCCACCAGGACGCAGTCAGCAAGGATGCATGGTGGCGTTTGAACACCTCGCTCAAGGCAGGGGGTATGCAAAGAAACGGCAGCCATTGCTCCGGAAACACATCCCGCGGTCCGCAATGAAACCACGGCTCGGCACTGGCTTCTTCTTCCTCGTTGCGGGCATGCGGCAAATCTCGAAAAATGCAGTCGGATACCCGGCAGAGCTCATCGTAATCATAAAAAATAACTCTGCCATGGCTGGTGACACCGAAGTTCTTCAGCAGCAAGTCCCCCGGGAATACGTCGCTCGCCGCCAGGTCGCGCAGCGCGTTGCCGTAATCGATGATGGCCGACTCGACCGCCGCCGGCTCAGCTTCGCGCAAAAATAGATTCAACGGCCGCAAGCGCCGCTCGATGTAACAGTGCTCGACGATGAGATCATCGCCTTCGATGCGGCAACTCTCGCCCGCATCCCGCAGCAGTTCATCTGCCAAAGCCGGCATAAAGCGTGCACGCGGAAGCCTCAGGCGTTTAAATTCCTGGGCGTCCACCAGCCGGCCCGCGCGATCGTGTCTGAAGACGAATTGATAGCGTTCGACCACTTCGGCGCGCGTGGTGTTTTTCGGCGCTCCGAACTTGTCGCGTATGACTTTGAACACCAGATCGTGCGAGGGCAAAGTGAAGACGATCATGACCAGGCCACGGTCGCCCGGCGCGTGTACAAAACTATCGATGGACTTGTCCAAATGACGCTGCAGGGCGAAATAGCGTTCCGTCTTGCCCTGTTTCGCGCGGCCAAGCACCGTGAAGAGCTCGTCAACGGGCTTGCGCGGCATGAAGGAGCGCAGCAGCGTGATCGCGGCGCTGACCACGGGCAGGTCCACGTGAAAGTAGCTGCGCGCATATCCAAAAAGCGATCCGACGTCCGCCCGCGACAGCATAACCGCATCGATTTGCACGTTCTTTTGCTGATTCGTAAAGGCGAGCACCAGCGGGGTAATGGCGCCATCGCCTATCAGCCGACCGACGACGAATGCCTGTAGGCCACGATAGAATACCGGTTCGATCAGCTCGACCGATTCAGGAGCGCCGCTGTGCCTGCCGGTCGCAAAATATCGGCCGATTTCCGCACTGATGCGATGTACCGCGCCGTCCGGGTCGCCGATGGCAGCGCCGAAGGGCAGGTCGGCGAGTATGTCCCGCACCGCCGTGGGCAAGGACCCGGCTACATGGTAAACGCGGATTGGAACCGATCCGGACGCGCGGCCCGCGCCCGCGGCACAAAACTCGACGTCCTTGTTGACGCCCACCGTGCCGAACAAATCGCGAGTCACTGAATTGAAAAACGTACTATAGAAATCACTGTCGGGCCGGCGAGCGATCAACTCTTCATAGGCGCATTTGATTTCGGTCCACGCGGCCACCTCGGTCCGGCGCGTTTGCAGCTCGCCGCCGACGGCCGCGACGCACCGTGCTACCCGCTGTTCATAAAGTTCGATGCGCATCATCGCGTCGCGCTGCGCCGCGTGCCAGTCCTCGGCGAGGAAATTCCTTGCGGCACGCCGCGTGATGCGCCCGAACTCCTCGTTGTAGGAGCGGAAGTGTTCGGCGATCTGCAGCGCCGCGGCGGCGAAGTCCGGAGGCATTGCCATCGCCCGCGGCTTTAAGCGACCACGGGTTCGGGCTCCAAGGCCGGCGCCGCGAACTGCTCAGTCTCGGTGCTGCCGGCCAGGCCCAAGGTCGAGCTTTGCGCGCTGATCGCGGTTTGCACTGCATCGAAGTAGCCGGTGCCGACGAAAGCCTGGTGCTTCGTGGCGCGATAGCCTAAGGCTTCTTGGCCGAACTCGCGTTGCTGCAATTGAGAATAACCAAGCATGCCGTCCGCGCTGTAGGCGGAGGCCAATTCAAACATGGACAAGTTCAATGCATGCCAGCCTGCGAGGGTGATGAACTGGAAGCGATAGCCGAGCGCAGCCAAATCCTCACGCCATTTTTTCATTGCCGATGGATCGAGCTTTGCAGCCCAATTGAAGGACGGCGAACAATTGTATGCAAGCAATTTATCGGGAAATTGCGCATGGATGGCGGCGGCGAATTGCTTCGCTTCGCTCATATCGGGTTTGGAGGTTTCGCACCAGAGCAGGTCGCAATACGGCGCATATGAAAGGCCTCGCGCGATCGCTTGCTCGATACCCGCCTTGACGTAGAAGAATCCCTCACTCGATCTCTCACCGGTCAGGAATGATCGATCGCGCGGGTCGTGATCCGTCAGCAATAGATCCGCCGCGTCGGCGTCGGTGCGCGCAATGATGACCGTCGGCACGTCCATCACATCGGCCGCCAGCCTCGCCGCGACCAACTTATTGATCGCCTCGGCGGTCGACACCAGCACCTTGCCCCCCAAGTGGCCGCACTTTTTCGCTGACGACAGTTGGTCTTCAAAATGCACGGCGCCGGCACCCGCGCGAATCAACGCCTTGGTCAGTTCAAAGGCGTTCAAGTTGCCGCCGAACCCCGCCTCTGCATCGGCAATGATGGGAGCCATCCAGTCGATGGACGAGTTCCCTTCCAGGTGATGTATTTGGTCGGTGCGCAGCAACGCGTTGTTGATGCGCTCAACCATTTTCGGCACCGAGTCGACCGGATAGAGGCTCTGATCCGGATACACCTCTCCAGCTGAGTTGGCATCGCCGGCCACCTGCCACCCGGAGCAGTAAATGGCTTTAAGGCCCGCCTGCACGGTTTGGATGGCCTGATTGCCCGTCATGCAACCGAGGCCCGATACCACACCTTCAGAGTGCAGCAAGCGCCAGAATTTCTCGGCGCCGAGGCGCGCCAGAGAGTATTCGATCTTCACCGAGCCGCGCAGACGCGCCGCATCGGCGCCGCTGTACGGGCGCTGCACGCCTTGCCATCGCTCATTCAATTGTGCCTTCAAGTCTTTTCTCCTTAGCCTTGCGTTTGCCTATTCGGATGAAACAAGCTTAGAGTGTTAGTTGGGCACATTTACACATTAGAAATTTCACAGTGTGAATTTCACTGGGCGCTATGGCGGGACTTATAAGGCAGGGGCATTTTCTCGGGGCCAAATTGCGCGCGCTGCGCAAGCGCAATGGTTTGACCCTGGATGAGCTATCCGCGCGGTGCATCCAAGTCGACGCGGCGGGTGCGCCGTCGGTGTCCTACTTGAGCATGGTGGAGACCGGCAAACGAATGCCTTCCGCCGGCATGCTAAACATATTGGCGGGAATCTTCAGCAAGGAGGCGCGTTGGTTCTTGGATGAAAATACCGAAGTCGAGGTCACGCCCGCACAGCGCGAACGCGGCGGCCTGGAGGCGATGCCGCTCGAACCCGCCTTCTTGTTCTCGCAAGAGTTGCTGCAAAACGCATTGCCCGAGCTTCTCTCGCAAACCGGTACCACCGGGCGACAATTTGCGCAATTGCTGATCCGCGTATGGCAGGAGACTCGCCACAATAATTTTCCGGACATCGAACGCGCGGCAGAGGAGTGCGGCGAGCGCCAGATGCCCTTGACGCTGGATGCAGTGATGGCAATTTGCTCGCGCCTCTGCTTGGACATCAAATGGTTCGACGGTGACGGACGCAAGCCCAGCGGGGCATTGGTGCGTTCGCGGTTCGAAGCGCCCGGCACCGTGCTCATCAACAAGCGGTTGCGGCGGCAGGAAGAACGGCTCAAATATGAACTGGCATTCTTCATCGGGCACAAGATCCTTCATAACGGCGACGGCATGATCTCACCCCACAGTGCGGCTCAATCCGCCGACGTTGAATCTACGGAGTCTGCCGCAGGCATGGGCGCTCAGGATGTGCTGTATGCCTGGCGAGATTTCGAATGCAGTTTTTTTGCCGGCGCGCTTTTGTGTCCGCGCATTCCGTTCCGCCGCTTCTTGATTCGCGAAGCCCATAGTGTGGGCGCTTGCCGCAAGGTCGGTGTGACGCCCGCTCTGGTCATGCGCCGCATGACGGCCGTATCCCCTTATCGTCATTGGCACTTTTTCGATGCGTATACTCCCGGCTATCTGCGGGCAGTTTATCGCGGCAATGGAATTCCCCTTCCTTGGGGCAACATGAGCTTGGTGTCCGATCCGTGCCCGCAGTGGGCCGTGTTTCGCCTGCTGCATCAAACGCCCGAAGCCCCGTCTGTGCAGAAGCCGAGATCGCAAATTTCCATCATGCAGGACGGTAAGCGGGCGCGCCTTTATTGTTGTCATTCGCTGCTTACGCGCGATGCCTTGGATGAGTTGCATGTGCTATCCGTGGGCGTGGATTTATTGCCCGCCCTGGAAGCACAGGGTTTTGCGGGCGAGGACATCGTGGCCGCTGTCGCAGAGTCGTGCCGGCGCGGCGGGGGCGACGGCCTGATACCGGCCGAAGCCGCCGCGGCTATTCGCGCAGCCTCGCAGGTTCTCACCATCGCTTGGATCGCTGATGCGCTGAGTTCAAAGGCCAGCGTCATTTGTCCGCGAAGCGGCGCATGTCCGAGGCACCCGCCTTGCGCCTGAGCGGCGCCGGCCTCACTCGATAGGCGCGTAGATTTCCGTGCGCACTTTCTCGACCAGCGTAGTGCTGGGATCATCTAAGTACATGGAGATCATCGGGCCTTTCTGCACGAACCCATGCGCTGCCAGGTAAGCACGCAATTTCTGCTGGGTCTGCGGCAAGTTTTCGTAGGCCCCGACGTGCGTGGTCTTAAGCGCTCTGCCGGCGTAGCTTTGCGCGGAACGGACCCCTTCGGAGCCCGCTACATCGCTGCGATCCACGGGAATGCCGGCATCGAAGGTGTAATTACCGCCTGCCATCTCTCCTTCGATCCCTAGTGGCGCCCCCGTCTGGTGAAGCTTGTTCTTGGCCATGAACTTGCCGATTTGCCCAAAGGCTTCCGTGTAGGCCTTGGCGATACCTGCCGGCGGCACCGATTCCTTGACCATCAAGATCGGTGCTGACGTCAAATTGACAGGCTCTGCGGTAAAACCCGCGATGTCTGCGTCGGGCATGCTTTCGAGCAGCGACTTGAGTTTGCCGAGTCCGTTGGCAAAATCCTTTCCCAGCATTCCGTCCATCGTCAATCCGATGTAATGGCCGATGGGATTGGCGCCCATGTCCAAATCCACCGCCCAGGTGGCGCGTGTCCCGCTCCCTTCGGGGGCCAATGTAATGAGGGATTTCGCGATGCCCATTCCTCCGAAATCGAGATCGCTGGCAATGGATTGATCGGGTATTGAGGTTGTAATGACTTGCGTTCCCGAGCCGACCTTGTCATTGCCCTTCCAAACCAATTTGGCCCCCACCCCGTCGCGCGGACCTTCGATCACCTGGGTCATATGCGGATCCAAATCTTGCCACGGCGACCATTTCGGAAACAGCACAAAAGAATTGACGGTGGCGTAGACCAAGCTTGCAGGCCTGTCGATAGCGACTGCACGCTGCACATGCGCGCGGCGCGGTAATAGCAACCCAACCACTGCAAGCAACACCACCGCGGCGATCACTATGACCAGTATTTTCTTGCCCATGCGCGGGTCTCCGGTTGGACCTAAACATAACCGCCATCTAAGAATGCTACAAGCTAAGGTCTATTGATTATGTTGAACCGCATTTCGATATGATGAAATGATGGGACGAATCTCGCAGGCGACGCCTTCGACAATCGAACAAAGTCTTGAAGGGATCTGTTATGCGAATAATCAAACAGTTACGTGATGTTTATCTAGTAGTTTGTTTACTACCATTGCTGGCCAGTTGCGGTAAATCGGGGGGCGGTCCACAAGCCCCGCCACCCCCGCAGGTGAGCGTGGCGCAAGTGCTCGAGAAGCCGGTCAAGGATTGGGACGAATTCACCGGACGGCTTCAGGCCGTGGAAACCGTGGAGATACGGCCGCGCGTTTCAGGATACATCGACCGGGTAGCGTTCACCGAGGGCAGCCTGGTCAAGCGTGGCACGCTGTTGTTCGTCATTGATCCGAGGCCCTATCAGGCTGAATACGACCGTGCCGCCGCGGATCTGAAGCGCTTTAAAACGGCCTTGGACTTGGGGCGCACGGAATTGGTGCGGGTGCAGCGATTAAAAGAAAGCGGCGCCGTGTCCGAGGAAGAGTTGGACGAGCGCAAGAGCACGGTGGCTCAGGCGGAAGCGAACGTTTCAGGATCGCAAGCAGCTCTCGAAGCGGCCGCACTCAATTTGAATTTCACAAAGGTTTCAAGCCCCATCGATGGGCGGGTCAGCCGCGCGGAAGTGACGCGCGGCAATTTGGTCACCGGCGGCGCCAACGGCGGCACGTTGCTCTCCTCAGTGGTGTCGATGGATCCGATTTACATCTATTTCGACGCGGATGAACAGAGCTACTTGCGCTACGTGCAGATAGCTCGCAGCGGCGCACCGACCTCGCAGGACGGCGGCAAACCGGTCCAAGTCGGGCTGGCCAACGAGGAGGGGTTCCCGCACACCGGCACCGTGGACTTTGTCGACAATCAATTGAACCCGCAGACCGGCACGATCCGTGCGCGAGCGGTGCTGCAGAACAAAGAGGGACAATTTACCCCGGGCTTGTTTGCCCGCGTGCAGTTGCTGGGCAGCGCGGAGTACTCCGCGATCTTGATTGATGATCGCGCCGTCAATACCGACCAGAGTCAGAAATATGTGCTGCTGCTCGGCGCCAACAATCAAATCGAATATCGCAAAGTCAAACTCGGACGTGTCATCGACGGATTGCGTGTGGTGCGTGAGGGCCTAAAGGCGGGCGATATCATCGTGGTAAATGGAGCGCAGCGCGTTCATCCGGGCGTCACCGTGAGTCCGCAGAAAGTGATCATGGGCGCGAGCGCCCCTGCCGCGTCCTAAGGGATCCCGATGAATATCTCATCGTTCTTCATCGAACGGCCGATCTTTGCCACGGTACTCGCCATACTGATCGTGGTGGGCGGCTTGTTGGCGATGCCGAACCTACCCATCAGCGAATACCCGGAGATCGTACCGCCCACGGTGGTGATCAGCGGCCAATATCCGGGGGCCTCGCCCAAGACCATTGCCGAGACGGTAATCACTCCGCTGGAGCAGCAAATCAATGGCGTGGAAAACGCCATTTATACGAATTCTACGGCCACGCCGGATGGTACGTTCTCCATTACGGTCACTTTCAAACTGGGCACCGACCTTGATATCGCACAGGTGCAGACACAGAACCGAGTAGCCCAGGCGGAGACTCGGCTGCCCGACGTGGTGCGCCAGATCGGCTTAGTCACCCAGAAGCAGTCACCGGACCTGACCATGGTGGTGTTTCTGAAATCCGGCGACGGACGTTATGACTCGTTGTACTTGCGCAATTACGCCGTCATTCAAATCAAAGACGTGCTTGCGCGCATTCCTGGCATGGGCGACGTGCGGGTATTCGGCTCAGGCGACTACGCCATGCGATTGTGGCTGGACCCAGGCAAAATCGCCGCGCGCAACATGGATGTCGATGAAGTGCTGGCGGCGGTGCGCGAGCAGAACGTGCAAGTGGCCGCCGGACAAATCGGCGGGCAGCCGGCCCTTCCCGGTACTCAGTTTCAATACATCGTCAATGCCCAGGGACGCCTGCAGAGCGAACAAGAGTTCGGAAACATTGTCGTCAAGAGCGGCGCAAACGGTGAGACCACCTATCTGCGCGATATCGCGCGCCTCGAACTCGGACCGGACAATTATGCGCTGCGCAGCATGTTGGATGGTGGTCCGGCCGTCGCCATCCCTGTGTTCCAGCTGCCCGGTGCGAACGCCTTGCAGCTCTCGGATGCCGTTCGCGCCAAGATGAAGGAGCTCGCGAAAAACTTTCCGGAGGGCGTGAGTTACGAAATCGACTACGACCCGACGGTGTTTGTGCGCAGCTCGATCGAATCGGTCATTCATACTTTGTTTGAAGCAGTCCTGTTGGTGGTGCTGGTGGTCGTCGTGTTCCTGCAAACCTGGCGGGCCAGTGTGATCCCCCTGGTGGCGGTGCCGGTCGCCATCATCGGCACGTTGGCAGTATTGTTGCTGGCCGGATTTACCATCAATTCTCTGACGTTGTTCGGATTGGTGTTGGCCACCGGCATCGTGGTGGACGACGCCATCGTCGTCGTGGAGAACATCGAGCGCAAAATCGAGGATGGACTGAACCCACATGCGGCTGCGCATGCGGCCATGGGCGAAGTGACGCGACCCATCATTTCCATTGCCCTGGTGCTGTGCGCGGTGTTCATTCCGGTGGCGTTCGTCTCAGGCCTTACCGGCCAATTTTATCGCCAGTTCGGCGTCACCATCGCAGCGAGCACTCTGATTTCGACGTTCAATTCCCTGACGTTGTCGCCGGCGCTGGCGGCGCTGCTGCTCAAACCGCGCAATTCGCCGCCCGACCTATTTCAGCGAGGCATCAACAAAGTGCTGGGTGGATTTTTTCGCCTGTTCAATCGCGCCTTCGAGAGCGCATCGCAGCGCTACGGACAGGCAGTACGGCGACTCACTTCGATCCGCTTGGTTGTATTGGGCGTTTTCGCCTGTCTACTGGTCGGCACGTGGGGAATCTTCCGGGTGGTGCCCGGCGGGTTTATTCCGCCCCAGGATAAGCAGTACTTGATCGGCATCGTTCAGTTGCCCGATGCCGCATCGCTCGATCGCACCGAAAAAGTGGTGCGGCAAATGTCGGCGTTGGCCAAGGCAACGCCCGGCGTCGACCACGTGATCGGCTTTTCTGGCCTGTCGGTGCAAGGCTTCGTCAACTTGAGCAATGCAGCCGTGCTGTTCTTTCCATTGAAGTCCTTCGAGGAGCGCAAAACCAAGGACTTATCGGCAACGGCCATCGCGCAGTCGCTCAACCAGAAATTCTCGACCATCCAGGATGCCACCATATTTGCCGTGCCGCCCCCTCCGGTGCAAGGCCTTGGGACCACGGGAGGATTCAAGTTATTCCTGCAAGACCGCGCCGCACACGGTTACGATGAGCTGGCGCGGGTCAGCGGCGAGGTCTTGAACAGAGCACGCCAGGACCGCCAATTGAATCCGTACGCCACCTACACTACTTTTCAGAACAGCGTGCCGCAGCTGTTCGCGGACGTCGACCGCGTCAAGGCCAAACGGCAGGGCGTTCCCTTATCCTCGGTATTCGATACGCTGCAAACCTATTTGGGATCGGTTTACATCAACGACTTCAACCAGTTTGGCCGCACCTACAGGGTGTACGCGCAGGCTGAATCGCAATTTCGCAATCAGCCGGAAGATATCGCCAATCTGAAAATGCGAAACTTGAGCGGCGACATGGTGCCGATGGGAGCGGTCGCGGACATCCGTTTCGAAGCCGGCCCCGATCGAGTCTCGCACTACAATGTGTACCTGGCGGCCGATATCAACGGCCAGGGTGCGCCGGGGGTTTCCTCCAGCCAGGCAACGGCGGCCATGGAGCGCGTGCTGCAGGAGACGCTGCCGAACGGCTTCGGCTATGAATGGACAGACCTTACTTTCCAGCAAAAGAGCGCCGGCAACACGGCGCTGCTGGTTTTCCCGCTCTGCGTAATGCTGGTGTTTTTAATTCTGTCGGCTCAGTACGAGAGCTGGGCATTGCCGCTCGCGGTGATTCTCATCGTACCGATGTGCCTGCTGTCAGCCATGGTGGGCGTCTGGCTGAAGGGCTCGGATAATAACGTGCTGACGCAAATCGGCTTCATCGTGCTGGTGGGGTTGGCTTGCAAGAACGCGATTTTAATCGTGGAGTTCGCGCGCGAGCGTGTCGAGCATGGATTGGCACCCGTCGAGGCGGCGATCGAAGCCTGCCGCTTGCGGCTGCGTCCCATTCTCATGACCTCGTTCGCATTCATCATGGGCGTGATTCCCCTGGTCATCGCCAGCGGCGCGGGCAGCGAAATGCGAGAGGCCATCGGTATTGCGGTGTTCGCCGGCATGCTCGGCGTCACGTCTTTTGGCTTATTTCTGACGCCCGTATTTTTCGTTACCATAGAAACTTGGCTGGCGCGTGCCCGCCATCAGAGCGAGGAGCCACCCCGTGCGTAACTGGCTGCTATGCGCTGCGGCGCTTGCCGCCTTGAGCGGCTGTGCGGTCGGCCCGAACTATCGTCGGCCGGAAACCCCTTTGGATACGCACTTCGCCAACGCTGGGGAGCCTGGATTAGCGGAAAGCGATGCGATCGAACAGTACTGGACCCGCTTCGAGGACCCGGCACTAAGCGGCTTGATCGAGGATGCTCTTGCGCACAACACGGACCTGGGTGTCGCTGAGGCAAACCTGCGCGCTGCGCGCGCCGAGCGTCGATTGGCGGGTTTCGACCTCTATCCCACCGTCACCGTCAGCGGTGGCTATTCGCGCATCCTGTATGCGGAAGAACAATTGCCCGGCGTCAGCAGGCATAACCGCGAAATCAACGCGGCACAGGTTGGTTTTGACGAACTGTGGGAACTGGATCTGTTTGGACGAGTCCGTCGCAACGTTGAAGCGGCACGTGCGGATGTGGGCGCCACCGCTGCATCGCTGCAGGATTCGCGCGTCAGCGTTATCGCGGAAGTGGCGCGGGATTATTTTATTTTGCGCGGACTGCAGGATCAACTGTCCCTGACGATCCGGAACGCGGACAATCAATTCAATACTTTAAAGCTCACGCGCAATCGGCTGGAGGCCGGTCGAGGAAATCAATTGGATACTGCGCGCGCCGAGGCGCAATGGCAGACAACCCTAGCTTCGATTCCCAGCCTGCAGGCATCTATTGCGACCACGAGCTATCGCTTAAGCGTCCTGACAGGCCGGCAACCGACGGCGCTCGGACCCACCTTGACGGTGCAGTCACCGGCGCCCCCATTGCCGGATTTGAACGCCATCGGCACGCCAGAGCAGTTGCTGCGTCGCCGTCCCGACATTCGCATCGCGGAACGCAGGCTGGCGGGCGCCACCGCACGGGTCGGAGTCGCGGTCGGAGATCTTTTCCCAAAAGTCACTCTGACCGGTCAGGTGGGCTATTTCGGCCCGACTTTCAGTCAGTTCGGCACTTCTGAGGCCAGTTTTTTTTCCTTCGGGCCTAGCATTTCCTGGGCTGCCTTCGATCTGGGGCGAGTGCGTGCCCGCATCAGCACCGCCAGGGCGCAGACGGATGCGGCGCTGTCAGCATATGAAGGAGCCGTGCTCGGAGCGCTCGAGGATACCGAGGGTGCGCTGATCAGCTATGGACGATCGCAATCGCGGCGCGAGGCTCTGCAGATCGCCGCGGCGGCGAGCGATAAGGCTGCGGAGCTGGCCCAAAAGCGTTTCGAGGGAGGCCTCATCGATTTTCTGGAAGTGCTTGATGCGGAACGCACGGCGTTGAGCGCTGAGTTGCTGCTCTCGCAAAGCCGCACCGATGCGGCCACCTCGCTCATCGCCGTCTACAAAGCTTTGGGAGCCGGCTGGGGAACGCAGGTACGCAAATGAAACTTTATTCGTGGAACGTCAACGGCATTCGCGCAGTACATAAAAAGGGACTTTTCCTCAAGTTTCTTGAGACGCACCAGCCGGATATCCTCTGCCTGCAGGAGACCAAGGCCGAACGCGGTCAGATCGAAATCGAATTGCCGAACTACCGGGAGTACTGGAACTCGGCGGTCAAAAAAGGCTATTCGGGAACGGCGATTTTTGCCAGGGAGGAACCCCTCTCCATCATCAATGGGTTTCCGACGGAGTTTGCTCAACGGTTCACGTTCGCGGATGAATTGAAGCGCGACAGCGCTGAAGAAGGCAGGGTTATCACGGCCGAATTCCCCCAATTTTATATCGTCACCGTGTATACGCCGAATGCCAAGGACGACTTGAGCCGGCTTGCGCTGCGACACAAGCATTGGGACCCGGCGTTCCTCGCATACTGCAAGCAGCTGGAGAGTACTAAGCCGGTGATATTCTGCGGGGATCTCAACGTTGCGCACACCGAGCTGGACCTGGCTAATCCGAAGCCCAACCGCGGCAAGAAAGGATTTACCGACGAAGAGCGGGCGGGATTTCAAGCTTTGGTGGATGCAGGATTTGTGGATACCTTCCGGCTGTTCACCCAGGGCAATGGACATTATTCCTGGTGGAGCAACTTTGCCAACTCGCGAGCGCGCAACGTGGGATGGAGAATCGATTACTTCCTGGTGTCAGGCCAGCTGCGCAGCGCCGTGACGAGTGCACAGATTCATCCGACCGTCATGGGCAGCGATCACTGCCCCGTGAGCATTACCCTCAAAGCGCTTCCATGATCGTGGCGATGCCCTGTCCGCCGCCGATGCACTGCGTCGCGAGGGCGTAGCGGCCTTTGGTGCGTGCGAGAAGCGCGGCTGCCTTGCCGGTGATGCGCGCGCCGGTGGCGCCGAGCGGATGTCCCAGCGCCAAACCCCCGCCATCAAGATTAATATTCGCGGGATTGAGTTTCAGCTCCCGGATGCAGGCTAGCGCCTGAGAGGCAAACGCTTCGTTAATCTCGATCACATCCAGCGCGGCGACGTCTAGGCCGGCCCGTGCCAGGGCTTTGCGAGTGGCGGGAATCGGACCGATGCCCATCAGCGCCGGATTGCAGCCCACGGTCGCCGCCGAACGGAGGCGGGCGAGCGGATGCAAGCCGTGACGTGCGGCAAATTCCTCGCTGGTGACGAGCACTACGGATGCGCCGTCGGTCAGCGGCGATGAGGTGCCGGCCGTCACAACCCCATCGGCGGCAAAGGCAGGCTTCAAGGCGGCCAGCGCTTCGAGCGAAGTCGCGGGCCGAATGCAGCCATCTTCAGCCACCAATTCCCCGGATTCGAGCTGAATGGGCACGATTTCTTCACGCAGGCGGCCTTGCTCGCGGGCTTCAGTTGCTTTGCGATGGGACTCGACCGCCAGAACCTCTTGATCGCGGCGGGATATGTTGTACACCCTAGCTACATTCTCTGCGGTCTGGCCCATGCTGATATAGGCATCCGGGAAACGGCTCGACAATTCCGGATTGGGGGATCGGTTGAAACCGCCCTGGGGAACCATGCTCATGGATTCGACGCCCACGCAAAGATACGCCTCGCCGATGCCCGCCTCGATTTGCGCAGCCGCGATTTGAATGGCCGACATTGAGGAACCGCAAAAGCGATTGACCGTCATGCCGCCGACTTCGAGCGGCAAGCCCGCCAGCATCACGATGATACGTGCGATATTCGATCCCTGCGGTCCTTCCGGATACGCACAGCCCACGATCACATCTTCGATCAGGGCAGGATCGAGCTTGGTCCGCGTGAGCAGACCGGTCACCACTTGTGCCGCCATGGTATCCGGGCGCACTGCGGCCAGCGGCCCCTTACGTGCGAAATGTTGAGGCGAGCGCGCATAGGCGGCAACAAGGGCTTTCATAGATTATTTCAGCTCGGTGATGATGGCGTGCTGATGGCCATGCAGCAGCAGTTCGGTGTGCGTGCGATCGCGGCGATTGAAGCGGATATCGCCAAAGTGGTAATCGTTGACGACACTCTTGCCGTCCGACGTCGTCGATTGCAAAGGGCCGTTCCCCTCGAAAACCACCAGCGCGTCCTTGTCGTGGAAGTGCATCGGGGTCGGCTCATGCGCACGCCACGCGTAGTCCCACACGATGACCCTGTCGTTCTCGAATAGTTTCTTGACCCGCGGCCGAGGAAAGGCAAGCGGATAGCCGCTGTTGTTGGGGATGGAGCCCGTAGCGTGGTTCTTTAATTCAATGACCACGGTACGTACGCCTGCCTTGCCTGGCGTGTCGCCCCTGTGCCCAAAATTGGCCGTGCCTTTTTGCGATAGTGATACTGCGACAAAGTCGTTCTGGGCCGGGGGCATCACGCCACGGGTGTCCCATACCGTCACGCGCTCATTGTCGAGGGCCGGTTGCGCCGCCAAACTGGTTGCCGCGAAACCCAGAAAAATCGCACCGAATAAGATGTTTAACATACGGCTGATTGTACACATTGAGCTTGCAGCCGAGAATTCAAGAGCACCTAGTCTCAAAAGGTTGAACATGACCATCATATTGCTTTTCGCTTCCAACGTTTTCATGACATTTGCCTGGTACGGGCACCTTAAGTACGGCCACGGTTGGCCGATGTGGAAAGCGATTCTCGTATCCTGGGGCATTGCCCTGATCGAGTATTGTTTGGCCGTGCCAGCCAATCGCCTGGGATTCGGCACATTCACCGGCTTCCAGCTCAAGATCATTCAAGAAGCCATAACGCTCACGGTCTTTCTCGTGTTCGCGGTCCTCTATCTCAAAGAGAAAATGGCGTGGAATTATGCCCTGTCCTTTGCTTTGCTTATTGCGGCCGTGGTAGTCGCCTTTGCCTTTAAGCCGGCGGCGCTCTAGGCGCCGGGCTCACGGAATGACCGTTGTAAACAAATACACAACAAATATGACGAGCAGCACGATGCCGTGCAGAACAATCGTTCGACCGGTGCGCAGCGCAATGGCGGTTATATACAAGGACAAGATCAACAGCACCGTGGATTTTGTGTCGATACCCAGCATCAGCGGCGTGTGCATATAGAGCGAGAGGGCGCTGACCGCGGGGATGGTCAACCCGATGCTGGCCAGGGCCGACCCCAATGCTAGATTGAGGCTGGTTTGGAGGCGATCGGCGCGCGCAGCACGCAAAGCCGCGAGCCCTTCGGGTAGCAGAACGATCGCTGCGATGATGACGCCGACCAAGGCATTGGGCGCGCCGACGCGGAGTACTGCGGCTTCGAGGCTGGGCGCGAGCTTCTTTGCCAGCAATATCACCGTGACAAGGCAGGCGAGCAATAAAACTGCGCTGACGGCAGTCACCGCGTTGCTCGGTTGACTCGCATGTTGCGGCAGAGCCTCGGAACGATTCTCCTGAAGGAATATCTTCCGGTGCCCGATCGTTTGCGCGAAAACAAATGCCCCGTAAATGGCCAGTGACACGATGGCAATCAGTACAAGTTGGCCGGGAGAGTAGTAAGGACCCGGCGTGGTAGTCGTGAAATTGGGGAAAACCAGCGTTAGAACGACGATGGCGGAAAGTGCCACCAACGCCGCACTAACCCCCTCGAGGCTGAAAGTCTGCTCGCGATGCTTCAGGCCGCCGAGCAGCAAACATAGGCCGATGATCCCGTTGAGAATGATCATTACGGCGGCGAACACGGTGTCTCGCGCCAGTGCGGCTGCCTCCGCACCTCCCGCGACCATCAGCGAAACGATGAGGGCCACTTCGATGAGAGTGACGGCGAGTGCCAGTACCAAGCTGCCATAGGGCTCACCGATCCTGTGTGCAACGACTTCGGCGTGATGCACGGCTGCAAATACATTGGCAGCCAAGCTCAACGCAATCAGCGCCACCAAGATTCCGCCCAACCCCAAATCGTATCCGGCGAGGAGCATCACCACGCCCGCCAGCACTGGGGCAAGGATGGTCCATAAAGGAAGTTCAGGAACGCCGCGGCGCCAGGAGGCCTGCGTGTTAGAGGTCATAAATTCGGGTATTCTCTGTTTATCGGGAGGAATAGTTGAAGCCGAAACAGGATTGGCGCAATGACGGCGTTCGGGTCATCAAGAGTGACCGCCTGGATAGCAATACGCCGCAAACCCCTGGCATGCTGCGCGCGGCGGCGGTCAATTTTGCCCGCGTCGGATCACAGAAGTTGTGGGCGGGTACGGTGATCATTCAACCAAACGCCAAGACCGGGGCGCACCACCACGGCGCGCTGGAAAGTGTTATCTATGTGGTGCGGGGCGCGGCGCGCATGCGCTGGGGCGAGCGTTTGGAATTCACCGCGACAGCGGATGCCGGCGATTTTATTTTCGTACCGCCCTTCGTTCCTCACCAGGAGATCAATGCCTTGAGCGATACTCCGCTCGAATGCGTCTTGGTGCGCAGCGACAACGAATCCGTGGTCGTGAATCTGAACATCGACGCCGCTGAGAGATTCGAGGAAGTCTACTGGATCGACCCGATACATTCCCCACCTCGCGCTTCTCGCTGACCGACTAGGTACGGTGCGAGACGCAAACCCCTAACCACCGCGGTCAAGAACCGGAATGCATTCTACGCCAACGCCTCATGCACCTGGCGAATTTGTGCGACGGCCTCGGTGAGGATGGCGGAGCAATCGGCGGGAGTCACGCCGATACTTAAGAATGCGTTGATTCCGTCGGTGCTAATCGTTCTCGGCTCCGGCCTTTGCAGGGCGTCGGCAAGCAGCACACCGGCGATGAGCACATCGACGAGCTTTGCCTCATGTCTCGATTTTCGTTCAAGATCGCCTTGGTCTCCGACGGCATCGCACATTTCCTCCGCAAATCCCCAACTCTGCAGCACCGCCTTGCCGATCGACGCCTGCCAGCCGCTGATGAGCTCTATCCAAAGGTGTTCTCCCGGCGGTCCACCGGCGGCGCTGGCCACGCGCGCCATGATGTATAACTTTCCGATGCCATGAATCAGCCCCGTCAAGAAAGCCTCATCAGCCGGTACTTTCGTTCGCTGCGCGATCAATTTACAGATCGAGGCCACGGCAATGCTCCGATTCCACAACTCAGATAGCGGCTTCGCAATTGAGCGCAAGGCGGCCTCGTTTTTCATGTGTTGCATGGCATAGGACATCGCGGTGCCTTGAACCATTTGGTGTCCAAGACGGGTGATCGCGGAGCGTAGCTCAGTGAGCGGTTTCCCCGAGCTGTTGAAGGCCGCGGAATTGGCAGTTTGTAGCACGCGGGCTGCAAGGCGAGGCTCGGCGCCGACCATGGTAACCACCCGCTCGGCAGTGCTGCTCGGGTCAGCCAATGCCTGGCTGATCCGAATCACCACGTCGGGGAAGCAAGGCAAGTCGACGGTTCCCTCGGAAACTTCAGTGGCAAGATTTTGCAAAAATTTGAGTGCGGCCGCCCGTTCTTCAGAAGTGGTGGTGCCCTCGCTTGCTGGGACGGATGTACCGCCGGAGCTATACGTTGGAGCGGTTACCTTTGGCATAGGTTCTTTCAGTTGGGCGGCGCCGGAAGTATCTTGAGGGTTACGTTAATACCGCTTCGCTGTACTCCCGTCCAGCAAGCCATGCGTGAATCTGCCCGATGATGGACAGCGCGATGCCCTCGGGCGTGGCCGCTCCTAGGTCGAGACCGACAGGACCGCGAATGCGAGTGCCGAGTTGCTCAAATAGGGGTCCCAATTCCTTTGCGAGGCGGTTGCGGCGGGCTTTCGGACCAAGCAATCCAACGTAGGCGGGGAGCCCGGCCTGCGCCAGCTCGCGTAAATAGTTCTCATCCGACGGTAAATGATGGCTCATGACCACGGCAGCATGACAGAGCGGCAAATCAACTTCTTTGCGCAACGCGCTGGAGCTGGCAATGCGCACATCGCAGCCGGGAAAGTTCGCCGCAACCGCATATGCCGGCCGGTGATCGATGACCGAAACGCGCCAACCCAAGGCGCGCGCGGTGCTCGCGACCGGTTGTGCATCGGGTGCCGCCCCGCAGATCAGTAAGTGCGGTGGCGGTGCCAAGGGTTGGACATAGGCACGCTCAACTTCCGTGGGCGGCAACGCTTGCCCCGCGCAGTAGGTGCCAAGGGGAGTCTCGCTCGAATCATGCACCATGATTAATGTGGCGGTGTCGCCCGCCTGCGTGGTACGCCCTGCTAAAGCCAGCGCAGCCTCGGCTCTCGTCCCAACCGCTGCGGGTTCCAACAGAACGCGCATGGTGCCCTCACAGCCGGCCCCGACGCCAAACAGCGTGTCGTCTGGACCCCGCGTATCATACTCAAAGGCCTGCGCGACGCCGCTGTCCATCACCTTGCGCGCATGAATCTGTAGATCAGACTCGAGACAGCCTCCGCTCAATAGCCCTATATAGCTACCGTCGGCCATCAGCAGCATCCGCGCTCCCGGCTTGCGATACGTCGACCCTGAGGTGCGGACCACGGTCGCTAGCACACGAAAAGGATTTGCGCCCGGGGCGCGCTCTAGTAATAGCTCGAGACTGGTGTCGAGGCGAACGTCCATGCCGTATTGTTTCATACGGGACCACAGTCCTACACGGGACTGTGGACCCCATACCGGTTACTTCAGGGGGTATCACAGATACTTCGGGTAAGTAACTAAATCTGTAACTGATTATGTCGAATTGTCCACTGTTTGTGCGACCTGTTGGCTCGCTGGGCCCTGTCTTGCTATGAGCCGGCTAGCTTCGATCCAAACGTCGCTGCGGGGACGCTCTTGGTGGCTGGTGGGCGGGGGCACGGCGCTCGCGGCAGCGCTGGCCGTGGCCGTAGTCAGCCGTGCACACTGGCACGACCGGGCGGCCAATCTTCAGCGCGAAAACCTGAATTTGCAACTCGCCCAACTGGCGCATGGGATAGCTAGGCAATCCGATCAGCTTGCGGATCGCGCGCGCGAGCTTGCGCAGTCGGAAGCCGCCATACGTCTGGTTCAGGATAATACCGAAGCTTCTGCCGATCGGTTGGAACTTGGGGAAATGGCGCGCGGCGGCGCCGACACCGTTCTGGTGCTGAACGCCTCACATGGTGTGCGTTTCAGCGTCACGTTTGACAAGGGTCAGCTCAACGAGCAATCGCCGGACCCCTCACTGGTTCAGTACGTCGAATCAATCAATCTTCTGGAGACTGCGAATCGCACCTCGCAAGTCGCGGTGTTTGCAGATGACCGGTGGATTGTTGCTCGTCCCGTCATCGGGCATTCGGCGACAGCATCCCTTCTCGGGTGGGTGGTGGTGAGCCGATCACTGTCGCCCGCGCTCATCGCCAGCCTGGCAAATTCGGTCAAAGGATCGTTGACACCGCAGCCGCTCAAAACATTCGACCCCGCCCCAATAAAGGCGGCCGACGCACTCAGCGTAACCACGGCACTGTCGCGCGATCAATCCTCAGGTCTCATCGCAGTGCGCGATGCCAACGGTCGAGCTGTGCGAGGCTTTCGCCTGACCCCGGCAAGTCAGTCCGGCGCCGATTGGGTGACGCCGGAGCCTGCGCGCGGGGCCCTCGGGGTTATATGGGCCGTTTCTCCGCTGTTGGCCATCCTGGCCGTCATCGTCATCGGCGCTCGGCGCTATTTTCGTCATCAACGATCGGTTGATGCGCGCTACAAGGCTCTCATCGATCAAGCCAATGACGGCATCGTCATCGTGGACGCGAAAACACTTCAAGTGCTGTACACCAACCCCGCGTTTCTCAATCGCTTGGGCTATACCAATGAGGAAGCCCAGTCACTATGTCTCTCGGATATCTTTGCGGACGGTGATGCCACTCCGGAAAGCGTGGTGGCGCGCCTCACCGACGCCCATTCCCAAATGGCGATGAATATGCAGCAACGCTGCAAAAATGGTTCCTTCTTCGATACCGAGGTACGCTGCAACGCGCTCGACGTTGACGGACGCGACGTCCGCGCCTTTGTCACACACGATGTCTCCCTGCGCAGAAAGGCCGAACAGCAGCTGATCGAAAATCAGCAGCGCCTGGATAAAATGGCGCATCACGACCAGTTGACCGGCCTGCCCAACCGTCACTATTTGACGGCCTTTCTGCCGCAAGCGATCGAGGAGGCGAAGGCCGCTCACACCATGCTGGGCGTCGTGTTTCTCGATCTTGACCGCTTCAAGCACATCAACGACACGCGCGGCCATGAAACCGGCGATAAGCTGCTCCAAGAAGTTGCCACCCGGCTGCGCGCCTGCGTGCGCGACTCCGATGTGGTCATCCGGATGGGCGGCGATGAGTTCGTGGTGGTGTTCCGAAACGTTAAGAACTATGACGAGGTGACATTGGGGGCGGCCCGCATCATTGAGACGCTAAATCGCCCCATCATCATCGATCGGCATTCGTTGCAGACTACAGGGAGTGTCGGCGTCAGCTTGTATCCGCGCGATGGGGCGGACATGGTTGAACTGCTGAAGCATTCGGATACGGCGATGTACCAGGCAAAGGATCGCGGCCGAAACAACGTGCAGATGTTCAGTCATGCCATGAACCGCAAGCTCAAGCACCGGGTGGCGGTCGAGGCATCGCTGCGCGAGGCATTGCGGCTCAAGCAGCTTGACGTGCACTTCCAGCCATTCGTCAATTTGGTCACGCGCAAAATCGTAGGTCTCGAAGCGCTGATGCGCTGGTCGCATCCGGTGCATGGAATGATCCCCGCTGATCAATTCATTCCGGTGGCCGAGGAAACCGGCTTAATCGTGCCGATGGGCAATTTCGTTCTGCATCGAACCCTGCAGACCATGAGCGCATGGCGCAAGGCGGGCATTGTGTTGGTGCCGGTCTCGCTTAACGTCGCCCCTGCCCAGCTGCAGCGCGGCGAGCTGCAAACCACGATTTCTACCTTGTTGAAAACGCACGGCCTGCGCCCGGAGCTGCTGCAACTGGAGATGACCGAGCGTGCCGTGTTCGATTCGCATTCTCCGGCAGGCGAAAACCGCCAGGACACCATGGCGCGGCTGCGCGACCTGGGCATCAAAATCGCCATCGATGATTTCGGAACCGGCTATTCGAGCTTGAGTTATCTCAAGAACTGGCGAGTAGACGCCCTGAAAATCGATAGAAGTTTCGTCAGAGATCTGGTGACGGACTCCAGCGATCTGGCCATTGTAAGCGCCATCATTGCGATCGCGCGGCATTTGCACATCGAGGTCATCGCCGAAGGAATCGAGGCCTACCAACAGGTGGAAATATTGAGAAGGTTGGGCTGCACGGTGGGCCAGGGGTTCCTATTCGCGCGGCCCATGCCCGGCGATGAAATCCTGAAGCTGCTGCGTAATGAGGCAGCCCCTGTGAAAGAAGAAGATGAGGATATGCTGGCCGTTTTCAGCGCAGGCCGCGGCTAGGTAAGCGCCACCACGGCGCTTTCCTTGAGTTCGCCTTCCCATTTCGCGACCAGCGTGGAAGCGACTGCGTTGCCGATGACGTTGGTGGCCGTGCGCCCCATATCCAGCACATGATCGACGGCGATGACGAACACCAGGCCTTGTTCCGGCAGGCCGAAATAGCTGAGCGACGCGGCGATAACCATCAGCGCGGCGCGCGGCACGCCAGCGATGCCTTTGCTCGTGACCATCAGGATGAGAAGCATCATGATCTGCTGGTTCACGCTCAAATCGATGCGATAGATCTGAGCAATGAACAAGACGCCAAATGCGCAATACATGGCGGACCCGCACAGATTGAAAGAATATCCCAGGGGCAGAACAAAGGAAGCAATGCGGGTGCTGACCCCGAAGGACTCCAAGCGTTCCAGTGTCTGCGGATAGGCCGCTTCGGAGCTTGCCGTGGCAAACGCAAGCAGCAATGGCGAGCGGATAGTCTGCAGCAATTCAAGTGCGCGCCGGCCAATGCTCAAGTACAGTACCAGTGCAAAAAATATCCACAAAAGCACAAGAGCGAGGTAAAAGCTCGCGATAAACTTTGCATAAACCAGCAAAACGTTTGCGCCCTGGCTCAAAACTGTCGCGGCAAGCGCGGCGAAAATCGCGATGGGGGCCAATGCCATGATGTACCGGGTCATCCTTAATATCACGGCGGCGATCTCATCGAGGGCATCGATGAGCTTTTTGACTTTGTTTCCCAGGCTCGATGCGGCCGCGCCGAATAAAACGGAAAACACCACGATTTGCAGCACTTCATTGCTGGCCATGGCCTGGACGATCGAGCTCGGAATGACATGATCGAGTATGTCCTTCAGCTGCAGCGGACCGGGGATGCTGTTGCCGGGAACGGCGGAGGCGGTAAGGCCAAGGCCCGGCTTGAATAACTGGACTGCGACGACGCCGATGGTCATGGAGATCATCGTCGCGAGGACGAACCATCCCAATGCTTTGGCGCCAATCCGCGCTATGGACGCGGCGCCTTCCATGCGAGCAACCCCGACGACCAGCGTCGAGAACACCAATGGCGCTATGATCATCTTAATAAGGCGCAAAAAGCTCGTCGTGACGAGCGATAATGCTGCCACGGTATCATCGGCCGCAGGGCCGGTGCCGAGCGTTTGGTGGAGGAGCAGTCCGGCCGATGGTCCCGCGATCATGGCCAAAATGACGAACCAGGTCAGACGCGATTTCATGTTGTACTTTTAGCATAGAGTTTATGAATACACGTAGTCCAAGCCCAAACCCCACGCTTCGCATGCAATCGATCCGCGAAGCCCACGTACGGATCCGCGACAAGATTCATCGAACGCCGGTGATGACCAGCGAAGTGTTGGACCGGCTCGCCGGAAGCCGCTTGCACTTTAAATGCGAGAACCTGCAGAAAGCGGGTGCCTTCAAAGCGCGCGGTGCCACGAATGCCGTGTTTCTGCTCACGGATGAGGAGGCGGCGAGGGGCGTGGTGACTCACTCTTCGGGAAATCATGCTGCGGCGCTGGCGCGCGCCGCGGCGCTGCGCGGGATACCGGCATACATCGTGATGCCGAACAATTCCCCGACGGCAAAGCAGGCCGCGGTGCGCCGCTATGGCGGCGATATCGTGCTGTGCGAACCCACTTTGGCGGCCCGTGAGACAACGGCGCGTGAAGTCATGGAGCGAACGGGTGCCGCGTTCATTCACCCCTATGACGACTTACGAGTTATGGCGGGCCAGGGGACGACGGCGATCGAGTTGCTAGAAGAAGTTCCCGAGCTTGATGTGATTCTCTGCCCCGTCGGCGGAGGAGGGCAACTCAGCGGCATCGCCGTTGCTGCCAAGGATATCAAGCCCGACATACGCGTGATCGGGGTGGAGCCGGCCGGCGCTGATGATGCCGCGCGATCGCTTAAAGCGCGAACAATCCTTCCGATGGTCAATCCGCGCACCATTGCCGACGGTCTCAAGACTTCTCTTGGCGAGCGACCATTCGCTGAAATTATTCGCCTCGTTGAGGATATTGTGACCGTGAGTGAAGAGTCGATTGTTCAGGCGATGCGGCAGATCTTAGAGGTCATGAAGCTCTTGGTGGAGCCTTCCGGTGCCGTGCCTTACGCCGCCATCCTTGAGAAGAAGATATCGGGCGCGGACATCGGCATCATACTCAGCGGCGGAAACCTTGACTTGGATCGCTTGCCCTGGCAGTAAGTCAAGGCGCCACGGCTAGTCCAGCAACAGCGGGCTGACTGCGTGTTCCTCGGCAATGCTGCCTTGAAAAGAGAGCGCTTGGGCACGGGTCGGAGTATCGCGTTCCCATCCGGCGCTGGGCGGCAGGGGCTGGTCCGTCAGCAATGCAAGCAGGCTGGCATTGGTGATTTCCACGGAATCAAAAGGAGTCCCGTGGCGCGATCCCCGGACCACGACCAATTCGGCATTGAGGCTGGCGGCCAATTCCCGCTTCTCCGCGAGAGGCGTGAAGTCGTTCTCGGCAGCGATGAGCAGGGTGCGGCATTTCAACTGATCGAGCCGGTCCAAAATCGCCCAGCGTGCCAGCGCAAGCCCGGTGCCAAGATAAGAATTGGCGGGCACAGCTCCGATAACCCGTGCCGCGTGCTCGCGCATGGCGCGCTGCCATGGCTCCGGAAACAAGCGAGCCGACATTAAATAGGCCGCACGCGGCATACCGAGCAGCCGCACGATGGTCGCGGAGACGTAGGTTTCCAGCCATTTACGGATGTCGCGGGGCCGATACGTTGCGAGACTGTTGATGAGGCCTAGACGCGGAACATCGGCCGGCCGCAACGTCGCCATCTCGAGGGCGACGGCACCTCCCAGGGAAAATCCAACTATATTGGGCTTTGCCAGCCCAAGATGATCCATGAGCTTCCACAAAGCGTTTGCGAATCCTGCAATGGTGTATCCAGTGCGAGGCGGACGACTATGGCCGCTGCCGGGCAAGTCGGGGACGATGATACGAAAGCGATGCTCCAGCGCCGCCACTTGGAATGCCCAGTCTGCTCCGCTGCCCCCTAATCCGTGGATGAGCAATAGAGGCTCGCCCCTTCCTCGCTGCAGGTAATGAATTCTGAGGTCGCCGTCATGAAAAAAAGGCATCTTCTTCGCTCCAGGCAGGTACATCGATCTTCTGCCACAGCAGCGGTAGTGTCTGTGACCGAAGAGTCCGCGACCACCCATGAAGAGCGCCGATTTTTCTGTAGGCGGATTACCACAATAAGGTTATGGCAAAACTGTCAGCCAGAGCTGACGGCGAGTGGCTACTCGCTCAGTAACGCACCACAACGGCGATGTCGCCGTCCCGTCGCGTTTGCGTCACAGTGATATCATTGCCATGCCGCTTTAGCAGGACATCGGCGGAGCCGCGTGCCAGGCGCAAATTGCGCAAATGCAAACTGTCCAGAAATCTCGGCAATGTGGGCCTGAAGAATGCAATTTCGTTGCGCGCTTCCGCCAGTTCCAAACCCAAACACCCTTGCAGCAAAGCCATGACCGTCGCGCTCGCCCAAGCCTGCGGCGAGCATGCCACAGGGTACTGCGTGGGCGCATTGCGTTCACCGCGTAGAAAGCCGCAGAACAGTTCGGGCAAGCGCCGCAGATCCATATAGCTCGCAGCATCGAACATGGCCGTAAAGATCTGCGCAGTTGCTTCTTTGTGACCGTAGCGTGCCAATCCCAAGGCGATAAGGCCATTGTCGTGCGGCCATACCGAGCCGTTGTGATATGACATGGGGTTATAGTGCGGCTCGGACACTCCTAAAGTCCGAATCCCCCATCCGCTGAAGCACGCGGGCCCGAGCAATGTTTGCGCCACCCGTTGCGCACGAGCGGCGTCGGCAATACCCGTCAGCAGCACTTGCCCAGAGTTCGAGGATACAACTCGGCAGGGTTGTTTCTGCCCGTCCAGCGCCAGGGCATACACGGAAAGCTCCTCGCACCAGAATTTATCTTCAAAGTTCTGGCGTAAGGCTTGCGCCTGTGATTTCAACTGCTCTGATAGCAACCTGAACCCGAGCTCGTCCGCCAAAATCGAAGCGTGACGCTTCGCGCCGTACACATAAGCCTGCACCTCGCAGAGCGCGATAGGACCCTGGGCATATTGTCCGTTGCGATGGAATACGGCGTCCTGGGAGTCCTTCCAGCCTTGATTGGCCAGGCCGCTCTTTGTCTGGCGGTAGTACTCAACGAAGCCGTCGCCGTCGCGATCCCCATAGGTGTCAATCCATCGCAATGCCGCCAACGCATTCGGCCAAAGTTCCCTGACCGTATCCAGATCTCCTGTGCGTGAGAAATATTCACCAAGCAGCAGTACGAACAGCGGCGTGGCATCGACGCTGCCGTAATATCTGCCAAAGGGCACTTCCCGCAGATTAGCCATCTCGCCATGACGCATTTCGTGCAGGATCTTTCCCGGCTCGGCGTCCCGCTCTGCTTCGACGCTGGTGGCCTGCGTCGATGCTAGAAATCGGAGCACGCCTTTCGCGATGCTGGGATCTATCCACAGCGTCATGAGGGCGGTAATCAGGCCGTCGCGTCCGAAAGGTGTGCTGAACCAGGGCGTTCCGGCGTACGGATAAGGACCCAACGGCGTATCCGTGACGAGCATGTAAAGGTCCGAGATAGAGCGGCGTGCGATCTCGTTGAAGAGCGAATTGGAGCTGTCGACGCTGGCGGCTCGACTGCTCGATTCATGCAGCGCTTGTCGCGCGCTGCGCATGTGACGGTAAAATGTCCGTCCGCTCCAGCTGCCGATCTCGGCATCCGGCATTCCGACTCTTATAAAGATGCGCCGCACTTGTCGAGGTCTCAAGGTCACCTCAAACGCGGCGCGCTCGGTGCCCAAAGATTGCGGCTCAGGACAAAACTCCAGCGTCGTGATTCGCTCGATCAGGTCGAGTCCGGCGTAACGCAGAACAACCTTGCTATTGGAGACTCTTTCCACCGAAGAATGGCCGCGAGCCGCGCGATGCTCGCCGCGCACCTCGAACAAATCGGCAAAATCCGCACCGAAGCACAACGCGAGGTTCACCCGCAACGCCCGGTCGCCGAAGTTGCGCACGAGTAAACGCTCGTAGCAAGCGCCGTTCCAGAGAAATTTTAGCCGGTGCAAGTGAATCTGCTCGCGACGAAAGGCGATCTGATCGCCGATCATAAGGTCCGGATTGCTGAGGTCCGCGCTGAACACCGTGTTGTCGTCTTGGATCATTGAACTTAACAGAAGTGGGCGTGACTCTTCGAGCAGCAGCGTCAGCCGCGACAGAATGCGGGTGTCGCGGTTGTATAGGCCTTCGGTGCTGCCGGGCTCGATTCCAATATCGCCCCGATGATCGAACACTGCGAAGGTGTCGCCGTGCTTCAGCGTGCGTGTGCGCCGTTCTTGGAACGAGGCACCCGCAGCGATGCTAAATTGCGCTGCCGGCGCCTGATCTACGGACGGACTGGGTTCCGCGACGTCGAGAAGGACAGAATTGTTCACGGCAGTCTCTCCGTGCAGAATTTACAATGCATCCGTAAGAGTCCTCTGATGGCCGCGCGGTGCCTGCGCATCTTGCGCATTTGACCCGAATCAGTTTGCATAGGTCAAAGCTATTTTTGTCATTGCGAGACCCTGAAGGGGAGATTGTTCATGAGGATTGCACAAGTTGCGCCGTTGATCGAGGCCGTGCCGCCTAAACTATATGGTGGAACCGAACGCGTGGTGGCTTACTTGACCGACGCGTTGGTTGAGCTCGGACACGAAGTCACCTTGTTTGCTTCTGGCGACAGTCATACCAAGGCAGAACTCGCACCGGTTTGGCCGCGTGCGCTGCGTCTCGATCCGACTGTGCATGACGTTTTCGCGCCTCTGTTCATGCAGCTCGAGACGGTGGCGCGCCGCGCTCATGAGTTCGACATGATTCATTGTCATCTGGATTACTTTGCTTTTCCGACATTGCGCCTGCTCGGGGTGCCTTCGGTGACCACTTTGCACGGGCGCCTCGATCTCCCCGAACTCGGGCCTCTGTACAGGCTTTATCATGATATCCCCGTGGTATCGATCTCCGATTCGCAGCGAGAGCCGTTGCCGGAGGCGAACTACGCGGCGACCGTTCATCATGGCCTGCCGCAGAAGTCTCTTGCTCAAGGCCCCGGTGGCCGTTATTTGGCGTTTCTGGGTCGCATGTCACCAGAGAAAGCTCCCGATGCGGCTATCCGCATCGCTGCTGGTGCGGGCCTGCCGCTCAAGATTGCCGCTAAGGTGGACAAAGTCGACCGGGAGTACTTTAAGACCAAGATCGAACCCTTGCTGGCACGGGCGGATGTTGAGTTCGTCGGGGAAATTGGCGAACAGCAGAAAGCGAGTTTTCTTGGCAACGCTGCCGCTTTGCTGTTCCCGATCGCATGGCGAGAACCATTTGGACTGGTGATGATCGAGGCGATGGCGTGCGGCACGCCCGTCGTCGCGTTCAACAACGGCTCGGTCCCCGAGATCTTGGAAGATGGCCTCACGGGTTTTATCGTCAATTCGGAGGACGAGGCGGTCAAGGCGCTGCGGAGTATTTCACGCTTGGATCGCTGCCGCATTCGCGCCGAATTCGAGCAGCGCTTCACAGCGCAGCACATGGCGCAGAACTACTTGAAGTTATATTCGCGTTTGGTGAAAAGCCGACGCCCTGCCAATGCGGCTTACGCTCGTGACTATGTGCCGTTGTCATTAGGTGCGCAATCCGCTGGCCTGCAATTAGGACCCGCTCTCAACGCGGTCGCGGGCGCATAGCGCTGCAACGAGGTATTGTTGACGCCGATCCCTGATAGCATGGAAGGGTATTGCTGCTACCAAGGGAGTGAGCGTGTGACCTGGCGGGGATGGACGGCCTTCGTGGCTCTCGGGATCATCTGGGGGTTGCCCTATTTCTTCATCAAAGTCGCGGTCCAGGAAGTTTCTCCTTTACTCCTCGCTTGCAGCCGCGTGCTGCTGGCTGCGGCGATATTGATGCCGATCGCGTGGCGACGCGGAGCGCTGCGTAATCTCGGTAAGCACACGGCGGCGATTGTCGCGTTTGCTCTGGTGGAGTTTGCAATCCCTTTTTCCTTGATCTCACTGGGCGAGCGATGGATCAGCTCGTCTGTCACGGGAATTTTGATCGCCATGGTGCCGTTGTCCATTGCGTTGATTCAGCGATTCTTTGGCATTCGCGAGTTCTTGGGGCTGTGGCGAGTGATCGGGCTGGCGATTGGCTTCCTCGGCGTGGCAGCGCTGCTGGGGACAGGCTCGGTGTCCGGATCTCTCGGCTGGCTCGGCGTGGGGTGCATGGTGCTTTCAACCCTGTGCTATGCGGTCGGGCCTTTGATCATACAACGGCACATGCAGGGTTTAGATTCCATTGGGCCGCTCGCGGCGAGTCTGCTGGTCGCCAGTATCATCTTGTTCGTCCCGGCCCTATTTCAGCTTCCACGAAGTTTGCCGTCCACAGCCGCGCTCGCGTCGATCGCCGTCTTGGGAATACTTTGCACCGCGGTGGCGATGCTGCTGATGTTTTACTTGGTGCACCATGCAGGCGCCTCTCGTGCAACGGTGATTACCTACATTAACCCGGTGGTTGCGACGCTGCTCGGCGTTTTGGTGCTGCACGAACATCTCGGCATCGGGGGCGCCATCGCTTTTGCACTCATTCTGCTTGGCTCCTGGCTCGCAACGCGCGGCAGCGTGGCGCCGGCATCCGCTCGCGAGGCGACATTAAGCGCGTGAATCCGAGCACCTATGCCAGTCTGCCGGAGCGCTTTTTTGCTAGAGTGAGTCCGACGCCGGTTACCGAGCCGCGCATTATTAAAGTCAATCACGCGCTGGCCGCCGAGTTGACATTAGGGCTGGACGGCTTGTCGCCGCGCGGCCTGGCCGCATTGTTTTCCGGAAACGCCTTGCCGCCGGGCTGCGTGCCGATTGCCATGGCGTATGCCGGACATCAGTTCGGGCACTTCGTGCCGCAACTTGGCGACGGCCGTGCGATCCTCCTAGGCGAGATGTCAGGCCATTGCGGGCAGCGCCGCGACATTCAACTCAAGGGGTGCGGGCGCACGCCATACTCGCGCAACGGCGACGGGCGTGCCGCGCTGGGTCCGGTGCTACGCGAGTACATCGTGGGTGAAGCCATGCACGCCTTGGGGCTACCGGCCACGCGATCCCTGGCTGCCGTCACGACGGGAGAAAGCGTGCGGCGCGAGCGACTCCTTCCCGGCGCCATACTGACGCGCGTTGCTGCCAGCCATGTCCGTGTAGGCACCTTCGAATACTTTGCGGCTCGCGGTGACGTTGCCGGCACCAAAATTCTCGCCGACTATTGCCTAGATCGGCACTTTGGCCATGTCGCGAATGACGAGGCACCTTATCTGGCGTTGCTGCGGGAGGTCGTCGCCCGCCAGGCAGCACTCATCGCCGGTTGGATGCGGGTCGGGTTCATACATGGTGTGATGAACACCGATAACATGGCTATATCCGGAGAGACGATCGATTTCGGACCGTGCGCTTTCATGGATGCATTCGATCCGGCCGCCGTCTTTAGCTCCATTGACGAACAGGGTCGGTACGCATACGGCAATCAGCCCCATGCCGCGGCCTGGAATCTCGCGCGACTTGCGGAAGCTCTGCTTCCCATCCTCCATGAAGATGCCGCGCGAGCGATCGAATTGGCTACGCCAGTGATCGAAACCTTTGCCGCGCAGTTCGCCAACCAGTGGCTTCAGGGCATGCGCAGCAAAATCGGGTTAATCACGCAGGAAGCGGGCGACCGTGCGCTGATCGAGGATTTGCTCGATGCGATGCATCGGCATCAGGCGGATTTTACGCTGACTTTTCGCACGCTATGCAATCAGGTAACGGACTCCCAAGCCGCCTCCGAGTCGCACGCTGCGTTCGAGGACACTCGCGAATACCAGGAATGGGTGCAACGCTGGCGCATGCGCGCAGCACGCGAACTCATGGCGCCGGCCGCGCGCGCAGCCGCCATGCGGCAAGTCAATCCAGCCTACATTCCGCGCAATCACCGCATCGAAGAGGTGATTGCCGCAGCCGTGGAACAGGGCGACTTTGCGCCCTTCGAAAAGCTGTCAGCCGTGCTATGCCAGCCCTATCAGGAGCAAGCGGCAAATGCCGCCTATGCGCATCCGCCCACCGCGAGCGAACGGGTGCTTCAGACGTTCTGCGGTACCTAAAGACGCGTTGCAATGTAATGGCCCGGTCGCCGGTCTTATGGGACAGGAGTAAGATTTCCCATCCATGACCATCGTAGTTTTAGTGTTTTTAGGCGGCGTGCTGACCATTTTGAGTCCTTGCATCCTGCCCGTGCTGCCTTTTGTTTTTGCCCGGTCCGAGCAAAAATTCTTCACCAGCGGTCTTCCGATGCTGGCCGGCATGGCAGTCACTTTTGCCGCGATTGCGACCCTGGCGGCGGTCGGTGGTTCCTGGGCTGTGAGGGTGAACCAATACGGACGGGTCTTCGCGCTGGTGCTGTTGATCGCATTTGCTGCGACGCTGTTGTCGGCGCGACTTGCCGATTGGTTGGCGGCACCGTTCGTCGCCTTGGGTAATCGACTCGCGCAACCGACCAGTGGAAAAGTTGGCAACTTAGGACTCGTGAATTCCCTGGCGCTGGGTGTGGCCACGGGTCTCCTGTGGGCGCCCTGTGCCGGGCCCATTCTCGGTCTCATTCTGACCGGCGCAGCCATTTCCGGTCCTAATGCGCGCACTACCTTACTGTTGTTCGCGTATGCCGCCGGCGCGGCAACTTCGCTGGGCGTGGCGCTGCTGGCCGGGGCAAGGGTTTTTGCTTTCTTGAAAAAATCGCTGGGTACTGGGGTGTGGATCCGCCGCCTCCTCGGGGTAGCAGTGCTTCTCGCCGTGGTCGCCATCGCCTTTGGCTGGGACTCAAGCGTATTGACTCGCCTGTCGCTCAGCGGGACGAACAGCCTCGAGCAATCTCTAATCGATCAGATCAATCCGCCGAATTCGAACGGCAGCATGACGACGGCCATGAACCATTCGCAGGGCGATGGGCGCGCGATGATGATGTCGGCAGCGAAGCCCGCCGGAGATTTGCCGATTGAGGGAGAAATCCCGTCGTTGGCCGGCGCCACCCTGTGGCTCAATTCACCGCCGCTTGTGTCCGGAGAGTTGCGCGGCAAAGTTGTGATGGTCGATTTCTGGACCTATTCCTGTATCAACTGTCTGCGAGCCCTTCCTTTCGTGGAGACCTGGTATGAGAAATACAAAGATCACGGCTTGGTGGTCATCGGGGTACATGCGCCGGAATTCGCATTTGAAAAGGACCCGGCCAATGTGCGGCGCGCCATCGCCGATTTGAAAATTACGTATCCGGTGGCGATGGACAACGATTACACTATTTGGCAGGCATTTAATAATCAATATTGGCCCGCGCACTATTTCATTGATGCCGTTGGCCGACTCCGTGCCCACCATTTCGGCGAGGGGAACTATGCGGAGTCGGAGCAGACTATTCGAAAACTGCTAAGCGATGCCGGGCAAAAAGATCTGCCGCCGCCGGGCATGGGCGCGATGAAGGCCGGCGGTGTGCAAGCTCCGCCCGACGAGGCGCACGATCAATCACCCGAAACGTATGTCGGCTACGGACGCGCCGAGAATTTCTCCTCGCCAGGAGGATTCGCACAGCAGCAGCTTCACGATTATTCGGCGCCGGCCTCACTTAAATTGAATCAGTGGGCTTTGAGTGGGTCATGGAATGTGGACCCGGAGAAGGCCGTGCTGGGCGCGGCGGACGGAAAAATCATTTTTCGTTTTTTTGCGCGCGATTTGCATCTGGTCTTGGGCCCTGGCAGCAGCGGCAAGCCGGTTGGCTTTCGAGTGATGCTGGATGGCGGCGCGCCCGGGGCGAATCATGGTGAGGATACGGACTCCAATGGCGCCGGCGTGATTGACGGACAGCGTCTGTATCAGTTGATTCGGCAGAGCGGAGACGTTGCTGAGCATGAATTTTCCATCGAATTCCTAGATCCGGGTGTTCAAGCGTATTCATTTACTTTCGGTTGAGGGGCAAGTCATGAGCGCAGCAGTAAGTCGGCGTCGTTTTGTCTTCGGATTGACGGCATGGTCCGCGATCCATTTTACGCACAGAGTCGCCGCGGCGGCACTGTCGGGACCGGCGCTTAGCAACGAGGTGACGATCGAGAATTTCTCGCCTGCCGGCAAAAGTCTCGGCACGACCCGGGTCGCGAAAATGGTCAAGACCGATGCGGAGTGGCAGGCGCTGCTTTCCCCGCTCGCTTATCGGGTAGCGCGCCAGGCCGGCACTGAGCTGGCATTCACAGGCGAGTACGATAAAAATCATGCAGATGGCATTTATCACTGCGTGTGTTGCGCGACCGCGCTGTATGATTCGAAGACCAAATTCGACTCAGGCACTGGGTGGCCCAGCTTTTGGCAACCGATCTCGACCGTGAATGTTGTGAAAAGCAGCGACCGAAGTCTAGCTATGGAACGGGACGCCATCTCTTGCCGACTCTGCGACGCTCATCTCGGGCACGTTTTCGACGATGGCCCGCGGCCCACAGGCTTGCGCTATTGCATGAACTCGGTGTCTTTGCGTTTCACCGCTCGCGCGTAATCTCATCTTAAGGAAATAACATGGCTTTTCGGAATCTTACATCTCCGCTGCGGCTTGCCATTATCGGCGGCTTAGCGATCATCGGGATTATTGCGTATCACTCGCCGCTGCTCGGGGCGGAGGCGCCGGTCATCATCGCACCCCCCACGCTCGACAACCCCAAGAGCGCCGGGCCTTCCCAGACCGCCGTGTTGGCGGGCGGCTGTTTTTGGGGTGTTCAGGGTGTGTTCGAACACGCCAGGGGCGTACAAAAAGTCGTGGCCGGTTACGCCGGCGGCGACAAATCGACGGCGCAATACGAGACGGTGAGTTCGGGTAGCACGGGACACGCGGAATCGGTGAAGATCACGTTCGATCCAGCCGTCATTTCTTATGGGCAGATCCTGCAGATTGCATTTTCCGTGGTGCACGATCCCACGCAGCTTAACCGTCAAGGGCCTGATGTTGGTACTCAATATCGCTCCGCGATATTTTACGCCGATGAGAGTCAGAAGCGCATCGCGCAAGCCTACATCAGCCAATTGGATCAGGCCCACGCGTACTCGCGACCCATCGCCACCCGCGTCGATCCGCTCAAAGGATTTTATGCGGCGGAGGACTACCACCAGGATTATCTGATCCATAATCCGACACAGCCCTATATCGCCGTCTATGATCTTCCGAAGATCGAGAATTTCAGGCGTACTTTCCCAGAATTGTATAGCGGCCAACCGGTGCTGGCCCACAACTAGAATT
>DASWUU010000220.1:0-33169 GCA_036401515.1 Steroidobacteraceae bacterium | reverse complement strand
GGTTCCCTCGCTGCTGCTGATCGTCATCGTGATTCTCGCCGTGGTCAAGCCGTTTTAAAGCCGGCCGCTTGGATTTGCGGCCACCAATCAGGATACGGCGGCAACTCATCGGGAAACATGTATTTCCCCAAATCGTGCAGCGCCCGCACGTAAACGCGCCGCTTGAAGTACACCACCTCGCGTACGGGCGTCCAATAATCGGTCCAGCGCCAGCGATCGAATTCCGGCGACGCAGTAAAATCGAACCGTATCTTGGATTCATCGGTCACGAGCTTTAATAAATACCAGCGCTGCTTTTGACCGATGCAGCGGTCGCGCACGTATTGGCGCGGCAGCCGATAGCGCAACCATCCTTGAGTGAAACCCAGTATCTCGACGTCTTGGCGATCCAAGCCGACTTCCTCTTTGAGTTCCCGATACAACGCGTCCTCGACCAGTTCGCCGCGATGGACGCCGCCTTGCGGAAACTGCCAACCCCGCCCTCCTACGCGCCCGCCAAGGAACACCTCGCCCGGCCCGCGCGAGAGAACAATGCCCACGTTCGCGCGAAATCCGTCCTTATCGATGTAGTCGGTAGGCGCCGAAGCGGTCACGTTATCCAGCCCCGACTTGGACACGATTTCGACCGAGCGCTTTGGCGCGATACAACGCCGCATCGGCATCCGCAATCAAGTGGTCCGCGAGCGCCTTAAGATCCAGATCGTCCCGCCCAGGAGAGACCGTTGCGACACCGACCGACACGGTCAAGCCGCGCGAGGTCTGTGAATTGAGCGCAAATGGCTGCGCGGCGATCACTTCTCGAATGCGTTCTGCCAGCCTCGCCGCATCCGCGGCCGTGGCCTCGGGCATCAGGATGGCAAGCTCGTCGCCGCCGAATCGGGCTGCGGTGTCCATGTTGCGAATGTGCCCCTCGATCCGCTGAGCAACCTCTTTCAGGGCGCTGTCGCCGGCCAAATGTCCGTAACCGTCGTTGATGCTCTTGAACTTATCAATATCGATCATCAGGCATGCGATCGTGCCGCCGCGCCGCTGCGCTCGTGCCAGCTCTTCCTTCAGGCGCTGCTGCAAGTAGCGTCGATTGTGCCAGCCAGTCAAGAAGTCGGTGATGCCCGCTCGCAGCAGCCGTGCGCGATTGACCGAGTTCTCGATGCACACGGCAGCGACCGCACCCAAATGCGCGAGGAAATCCGTACCGTGGTGACGCGTGAAGCGCGACACATCGCGGCTGCCGAAGCATAGCGCGCCCGTAGCGCGGTCTTTGCGCGGCAGCGGCACCAAGGCCGCACTCTTGAGATTCGTCATGCCCGGGAAAAGCAGGTGATGATCGGCGCCGACGAAGGGCCCCAGCCAGGGCTTATGCAAAACGGAGAGTTGCGGCGCCAGCCCCACCAGGGAATCGACGAAAAATATATGCTTGAATTCCTCGGGCCGATCACCGCCGGCGACGAGCAGGTGCCGCACTTCGTGCTGCGGATCGAGCAGCACCACGCTGACCGCATCAAGGGCGTAAGACTCGCGCAGTCCATCCACCAGGGCATGCAGCAACTGCGACAATGTGTCGGCGCGCAGCAGCGTCAACTCTCGCGCCTGCGTGCGTTTCATGATGGTCTCGTTGTTCGAGGCCTCGGCAGTCATTTCCGCCAGACGCTTCTTGAGATCTTCGTTTTCCCGGTCGATGTCATCTGGTTCAGGCATTTCCATTCCTTTTAGCCTGCACGCGCCGCCGCACGTACGTCCAGGTACGCTCTGCCGCGATTCATCAGTGCGGTAAACTCGGCCGCATTCTTGGTCCGCACCGAGCTGACCAAGCGCTCCACAGCGTTTTGAAGTGCCAGGAGCGACTCGCCGCCGTAAGTATTGGCACTTTGGATTTCGAAATACAGTTCCGGGCTCTCGGCCGCCACCCGGCTCGCCACCTCGAGCTGCGAATCAAACGTGGTGCTCGATAATTTCGCCAGCCGCGGTGCGGCTTCGCCGCTGTCGGCCAGCGCAGTAAAAAAAACGATATTCAGTGCATGCGATAGGCCCAGCACATAGGCGATCAGCCGATCGTGTTCATCGAGATCCATGACCTCGCGTTCGGCCATCGTGGGTGCGAATAGTTCTTGCGCTTGCGCCAACGCCTCCTTATGGCCGAGGTCGATGAAAATGACGTGCCGGCCCGACAAAAGCTCCGTATCTGGCCCGAACATCGGATGCACGGACGTGACTCGGCAGCCGGCCTTGACCAAGGCTTCCAGTCCGGCCCGTAAGGGCGTCTTAAGCGATCCCAAGTCGAAGATCAGCCCGCGCGGGGCTCGACGTGCCAGAACGTGCAGCAATTCCGCCGTGGCCGACAGGGGCGTTGCGAGCACGATCAAGTCGAAGTCCAGTGCATCGGTCTGCCACTCAGGTACGAAGTCGAACCCTACAAGAGCACCCTTCGGATCGGCGACCGCAACGCGAAAGCCTTGCGAGGCCAAAAATTCGGTGAACCATCCGCCCATCTTTCCGTGACCGCCGATGACTAATGCGCGCTTGCCGCTGCCCTGCGCCTGCGCCGCCACGCGCGCCTGCTCCTGGGTCGCCAGCGATGACTGGATGAGTTGCCGCAGCAGAGATTCGGCCAAGTCCGGCGATACACCCAACCGTTCCGCGGTGCTGCGGCCGCGCAAAATGACCTCCCGTTCCCGCGCGAAGTCTCGAGTTGCCCGTCCGGTGGCGCGCTTGACCGCTGCCACCTCTTCGCTTAGGGCATTGCGCCGCGCGACCAACTCCACGAGCTGCCCATCGAGCGCCGTGAGCGCAGCCCGTAATTCATCCAGATTCATTAAACAAAGCCCCATGTTTCTACCGGCCCGGCTACCATTCTCATATGGACAGCAGCAAAAAGACATTTTGGACGGAAACCCTCCCGGAGCCCCTACCCGAAAATCCGTTAAGTTTGACGGCGCAGTGGCTGGAGCAGGCACAGCGCGATGCTTCCCAGCCGAACCCCAACTCCATGGTCTTGGCTACGGTCGACAGCCGCGGTTACCCCTCTGCACGCGTGGTTCTCTGTAAGGACATCATCCCTCTGGAAGGCTCCCTGCTTTTCTACACGAACTACCGGTCGCGCAAGGGTAGCGAGCTTCAAGGCAATCCTCGTGCAGCGGCTGTGTTTCATTGGGATCATCTGCATCGACAGGTTAGGGCCGAGGGCCGAGTCGAGGCGCTGGGCGATTCCGAGAATGACGCGTATTTCCGGACGCGTACATGGCAAAAGCAGCTGGGCGCTTGGGCGAGTCAGCAAAGCCAGCCGGTGGAATCCAGAGCAGCCCTTAAGGTAGCGGTGGCTCGGGAAGCCCAGCGTTTTGGCATTCCCTACGAGGGCCCCGGCACCCCCGAACCTGACAACGTTTCGGTTCAAATACCGCGTCCGCCAAACTGGGGCGGATTTCGCCTGGTTGTCGATGCCGTTGAGCTGTGGGTAGAGGGTGAGTACCGAATTCATGACCGCGCCCGCTGGACCCGACCGCTGCCGCTTGCGGGCGTGGCTCCCAGGGGCTGGTCCGCAACCCGTTTACAACCCTGAAGGTTATACTTGATTCATGGCTGAACGCTCGTTTTCTAAAGAGGTGCAGTCTCTGCGCCTGACCGAAGGCGCAGAATTTGAAGGCGAAGGGATTCTGGCCGTTACCAAGGCGCTGCTGCAGTCCGGCGTCGGCTACGTCGGCGGCTATCAGGGCGCGCCCGTCTCCCATCTGATGGATGTGCTGGCCGATGCCAGCGGCATCTTGGGCGAACTCGGCGTTCGCTTCGAATCCTCCGCGAGCGAAGCGACGGCCGCGGCCATGCTCGCCGCGTCGGTCAACTATCCGATCCGCGGCGCCGTCACCTGGAAGTCCACTGTCGGCACCAATGTCGCTTCCGACGCCCTGTCAAACCTAGCCTCCGCCGGCGTTATCGGCGGCGCACTCATTGTGCTTGGCGAGGACTACGGCGAGGGCGCGAGCATCATGCAAGAGCGCACGCATGCGTTCGCCATGAAGTCTCAGATGTGGTTGCTTGATCCCCGGCCGAATTTGCCTTGCATCGTGCAAGCCGTGGAGCAGGGTTTCGAGCTGTCCGAGGCCAGCAACTCGCCGGTCATGCTCATGTTGCGGATCCGCGCCTGTCATGTGGTCGGGCGATTTCGCGCCAAGGACAATCGCAGTCCGGCCTTTACTCTGCAGGAAGCGATGGATCATCCCAGGCGCACGTTCGAGAAGATTATCCTGCCGCCATCGACGTATGCGCAGGAGCGGGCCAAGATCGAACAGCGTTGGCCCGCGGCTGTGAAGTTCATTCGCGAGCGCAAGCTCAATGAGCACTTCGGCCTGGACAACCCGAGCGACGTCGGCATCGTGTTGCAAGGCGGCCTGTACAACACGGTCTTGCGCGCGCTCGAGCGCTTGAGTCTGGCTGACGTGTTCGGGGAGTCGAAGATCCCCCTGTATGTCTTGAATGTCACCTACCCTCTCGTGCCTGAAGAGTTCACGGCCTTTGCCGCCGGTAAGCAAGCCATCCTGATCATCGAGGAAGGCCAGCCCGAGTTCATCGAGCAAGCGGCAAGTCTGTTCTTGCGCCAGGCGGACGTGCAGACTCGCATCGTCGGCAAGGGACCGCTGCCGATGGCGGGCGAATACACCGGTGCTGTGGTAATCGCCGGCATCCGCAAGTTCCTGACTGAATTCGGCCGGCTGCCGGTGCCGGACGTTCCGCTTCTACCGGCAGCCCTACTGGCGCGCAACGTGCCCGTGAGGCCCTCAGGATTATGCACGGGCTGTCCGGAGCGGCCGCTGTTTGCCTCCATGAAGCTGCTGGCGCGAGAGATGGGGCCGATGCAAGTGAGCGCCGATATCGGCTGTCACTCCTTTTCAACGTTGCCGCCCTTTGATCTCGGCGGCACCATTATGGGTTACGGCTTGGGTGCAGCCGGCGGGGCCTCATTCAATGTGCCCAATCCGAGGCGCGCGCTTTCTATGATGGGCGATGGCGGCTTCTGGCACAACGGACTCACCAGTGGCATCGGCAACGCCGTGTTCAATCGCCACGACGGCGTGACCATCATCGTTGATAACGGGTATTCGGCTGCCACGGGCGGGCAATACATCCTCTCCTCCTCCGCGGAAATCAAAGGCCGGCGCGCGAGGAATCGCATCGAGACCGCGGTGCGCGGAGTGGGGGTGGAATGGGTGCGCACCATTCGCACTTACGACATGAAGCAGACCATGGCGGTGTTGAAAGAGGCGCTGCTGACCAAGTTTACGGGCCCGAAGATCATCATTGCTGAAGGTGAATGTCAGCTGAATCGAACGCGGCGCGAGGCGCCCGCGATCAAGAAGAAAGTCGGCAACGGCGAGCGAGTGGTCCGCCAGCGATTCGGGATCGATGCGGACGTCTGCACGGGCGATCACTCTTGCATCCGGCTGTCCGGCTGTCCTTCGCTCACCGTCAAGACGAACCCCGATCCGCTGCGGCGCGATCCGGTCGCCTATGTCGACAATAGTTGCGTGGGTTGTGGAGTGTGCGGGGAAGTTGCGCATGCCGCAGTGCTTTGCCCGTCTTTTTATCGCGCCGATGTCGTCGTGAACCCGACCGCCTGGGATCGGCTGATAGCGCGGCTGCGTACCGCCGTGATCAGTTTGCTCGCTTGAGAAGAGCAAGGCCCATCAGCTTGACGATCGCTGCTTTGGGCGGGCAAGGCGGCGGCGTCGTGACCGACTGGCTCGTCCTGGCGGCTCGCAAGGCCGGCCATTTCGTTCAGGCAACTTCGGTCCCCGGCGTCGCGCAACGCACCGGTGCAACCATTTATTACTTGGAGTTCTTCCCTCGTGCCGATGCTCCGCCGGGCCGCGAACCGATCATGGCTCTGATGCCGAATCCGGGCGACGTCGATATCGTGGTCGCCTCGGAATGGATGGAAGCCGGCAGAGCGATCAATCGCGGCTTGGTGACCAAGGAGCGTACAACCCTTATCGCTTCGACACACCGAGACTACACCATCAGTGAAAAGATGGCCTTGGGCGAGGGCCGGGTCAGCTCGCGCGAATTGTTCGAAATCGCCGCCGCTAATGCAGCGAAGTTGATCGGCTTCGACATGGTCAAGATCGCGGAGGCGGCGGGAGGCAGAATCAGTGCCGTCATTCTCGGCAGCATTGCCGGCGCCAACGTTTTGCCGTGGGGAATCGAGGAGTACCAGCACGCCATCAAAGAATCAGGCTTGGGCGTCGAGGCGAGCCTCGCAGCTTTTGAAGCCGGTCGGCAAGCTGCCATCGACGCTCAAGCGATACCGCTGACCGCGGCGGCGTGGCCTTCTAATCATGGCGCAATCGATTCTTCAGACTATACGCTGGAAGCCGTGCCGACCCGGCTGCGAGCGCGCATCGTCGACCAATTCCCGCTGAACTTGCGCGATTTGCTGGGGATGGGCGCAGCGCGTCTTTCGGACTACCAGGACGATGCCTACACAGCCTCTTTTTTGGATCGGCTCGAACGAATCTTAAAATACGATGCCGCGAGACTTGCTGATCCGAAGCTCACCGCTGCGACCGGCCGTGCACTCGCCCTATGGATGAGCTTCGAGGACGTGATGCGCGTGGCGCAGGTCAAAACGCGCCGCGGCCGCAGTGAGCGCATTCGCCGCGAGGTTCGCGCCAATCCCACGGATCTTGTGAACGTGCGCGAATTCGTCAAGCCGCGGGTGGATGAAATTTGCGGAACGCTGCCCGCGGGATTGGGACAACGCTTGCTGGATTCGCCGCGCGCACATCGAACGCTGTCGCGATTTACCGCGGGACGCCGCATATCGACCTCAACGATCAGCGGCTTTTTGCTGCTGCGCTGCATATCCGCTCTGCGCCACTTTCGTCGCGGCACGTTGCGCTTCAAGCTGGAGAATGAGCGAATCGAAGCATGGCTTGACCAGATTGCGGCCATCGCGCCGAGAGATTACGACTTGGCCGTAGAACTCGCCGAATGCCAAAGCCTTGTCAAAGGTTACGGCGACACTCACGAGCGGGGATGGGCCTCGTTCAGTCAAATCTCGCAACTGGCCTCCAAGCTCGTGGGCGAACCCCAGAGTGCCGCTCGTTTGCGTATACTGCGCGACGCCGCACTAAGCGACGATGACGGCGCGCAGCTGAAACACGCCCTCTCGCAATTGGCCGCCTAAGGTCAAGCGCCCTCTACCTTATCGAGCGCCTGGCGGCTGCGCCTCGAGTCACAGTGCTTGATTTCCCTAAGATGAGACAATCTGTCGCATGGGAGACGCTTTATCGTCTGACACGCGGCGGTAACTCATTGATGATGTGATAAGACCAGGAGGTCCGTGATGCCAGAATTCCCAGTCAAACGCTTTTTGCTCGCTTCGGACTTTGACCAGACGTTGAGCTTCAATGATTCAGGCCTAGTGCTCAGCGAAATGCTCGGCATTTCCGGGTTTGAGGCGCGCGTTGCGGGCCTGGCGCGGTGCAATCTGGTGCAACAGGGCGGTGAGTTGGCTTATTTGATACGTCACGATCCAGAGTTTCGCGTCGTGCGTCGTGAACACTTGATCGAGGCAGGGCGCCGCGTTCGCCTCAAAAGCGCAATTCCCGCTCTCAGCGATTTTCTGAGCCGCGGCACTCCGGGGCATGAGTTTTCGTTTTTCGTCATTTCGGCCGCTCCCCGCGAAATTGTGATTGCCGCGCTCGACGGGGTGATACCTGCGGACCACATTTATGGCACAGAGCTGCAGTTCGATCCCAATTCCGGTGAAGTGCGGGCGATCAGCCGCGTGCCTGCCGGTTACGGCAAGGTTTCTGTCATCGAGGAACTCGAGAAGCGGCTTGGGATATCTTCCGACAGAGTGATTTACGTCGGCGACGGCAGTTCAGATGTTCACGTGATGCTGCATGTCAACAATCACGACGGATTCACGATCGCGGTTTCTGAAAACAAGCAACTTGCCAGAATTGCCAAGAGCACTGTCCTAAGCGACAGCGCCTTCAGTATCGTCGGGCCCATTCTCGATCAGCTCCTGCATTGGAGAACCGGGGATATTCGGGACTTGTTCGAAACTTATGGTTTCACTCTGGATGAATGGGAAAAGGATCGGACCGACCGGATGCGGATCGGCCACCACTTGAATGCCCTTCAGGCAGCGAAAGCTGTAGCAGTATGAGTCCGACGTTGATCGAATGTTTGGGCTGGCTCGCCACCGGCGTGTTTGTCGGCTCCTATTTTTTTATCCGCCCAGCGGTGCTGCGGCGAGTGCAGATGGGCGGAGCTCTGCTCTGGATTACCTATGGGGTGCTGATTAACGCAACTCCCGTGGTCGTGGCCAATGTTTTGGTTTTCTCTGCGGCCGCGTGGACGGCAATGCGTAAGGCGAAGGCGCCCGCGATTGAAGGGGCCGTGAGTTAGATTAGGCGGAGTACTGCGTTCGGCCACCAACAACGGTGCGCACAACCTTGATGTCTTTTATCCGCGCAGGATCGATCGTATGCGGATCTTCGGACAGCATCACGAAGTCCGCGAGCTTGCCGGGAGTGATCGACCCCTTGATCGATTCCTCGCGCGTGGCATAGGCACCATTGATCGTGTTGACGCGCAGCGCCTCTTCCACCGTGATGCGCTGATTGGCGCCCCATATTTCGCCGTTCCAGCCGGTGCGGGTGACCATCCCCTGAATGCCCATCAAGGGTGAGAACGGGCCGGGATCGAAATCCGAGCCGGCCGCGGCCGGCACTCCGGCATCTAGCAAGGTCCGATATGCCATGCAGCGCTTCATCAGTTCTTCGCCGTAGAAGTGAAATTTGTCGGGGTTGTAGTAAGCGTAAGAAGTAAAAAGCGCCGGCACCGCACCCATCGCCTTGATACGACGGACCAGATCATCGGTGATCAACGTGCAATGCGTAATTTTTGGCCGTGCATCCGCATCAGGCGCCAACGCCAAGGCGCGCTCGTAGGCGGTGAGCACATGATCGATGGCGACATCGCCATTCGCATGACAATTCATTTGAATGCCGGCGCGATGCACGCGCTCGCACCATCGATTGAGGTCTTCTTGGGTCTCGGTCACGTTGCCTTGGTAACCGTTGGTACCCGGATAAGGAACGCTGATGGCCATGGTGCGCTCGGAAAATGACCCATCCGCCGTATGCTCACTGGTCGCGCCGAGCCGAATCCACTCATCTCCCAAGCCGGTCGACATGCCGCCGCTCAACATGGCCTCCAGTTGCTGGCCGAATGCTTCATAACTCACTCGATGCAATAGTGCATCGCGCGTTCGCAGCTGCTGCAGCGCCTGCAGATTGCCGCCTTCATGACATACGCTGGTCAGCCCATAGCGAACGAATTGCTTGGAGATGAATGCGAGCCCGTCGCGGTCACGGCGCAGAGCGTCTTCGCCCGTATGAACGCTGCGCTTTCCAACCTTGTCGAATATGTCGCGAGCCCGATCGGTAACGCGGCCGGTCAGCTCGCCGCCGGCATCCCGGTCGAATGTACCGCCGGCGGGATTGGGCGTATCCCGCTTGATGCCCGCCATCTGGAGTGCTTTGCTGTTGTAAAAAGCAGTGTGTCCGCCGCGATGTTGCACCATGACGGGCAACTCGGTCGATACGAGATCCAAGTCTTGGCGGGTCAGGGCGCGGTTGTCTTTAACTTTCGTATCATCAAAGAAATAGCCCTCGACCCAGGTTTCCGCGGGCGTTTCGTTCGCCTTGACGCGCAGCTTGTCGATGATGCTGCCGATGGTGACGATTTCGACCTCGTATGGATTGCCGACCAGCACCTCGTATAGCAACTCATTGCCGGGAGCGTGATTGTGGCTATCGATGAAACCGGGCACGATCGTCATCCGCTGTGCATCGATGGTTTGGGTGCCCTTACCCACCAATTTTTTAACCTCGAGGGTCGTGCCCAACGCCACGAAGCGCCCTCCGCGGACGGCAATGGCCTCGGCCTCTGGAACCTTGGGATCCATGGTGTAGATCCTGGCATTGAGCAGCACGAGATCGGGGACGGTCCCATCCCTCAAGAGGCCGCTCGCTGCGAGTGATGCGCGGGCGCACAGCAAACCTAAGCCGGCGCCTGTCATGGCCGCGAACTGCCGGCGGTTTAGGGTTTGATGTGCCACGGGCCATCCTAGCCTAACTGCCTGCCCTTACGCCTCTTTCTGAATCGCGGCGGCGATCTCAAATGAATGCAGTCGTGCGGCGTGGTCGAACATTTGCGAGGTGATGATGAGTTCATCCGGCCGCGTGCGCTTAACAAACGCAGTCAGTGCGGCGCGAACAGTGCTGGGAGCGCCGATCGCCGAGCATGAAAGCACATCGTCCAAAAGCATCTTGGCTGCGGGGGGAAGCCGGCTCTCGTATCCCTCAACGGGCGGAGGCAGTTGCGTGGGCATACCGCTGCGCAAGTTCACGAAAGCCTGCTGCATCGAGGTGGCGAGAAAGCGCGCTTCCTCATCCGAATCCGCCGCAAACACGTTAAATCCGAGCATCACATACGGCTTCGAGAGTTGCCCGGAAGGCCGAAAGCGGCTGCGATAGATTTCCATCGCTTCCATCATGGCGGCCGGCGCGAAGTGCGACGCAAATGCAAAGGGCAGCCCCAGCGCCGCGGCCACCTGAGCGCCGAAAAGGCTCGATCCCAAGATGTAGAGTGGAACTTTCAGCCCTGCGCCGGGAACCGCGATGACGCGTTGACCGGCTTCGGCCGGCGCAAAATATTCCATGAGTTCGATGACATCTTGAGGGAACTCATTGGGATCGGTCGAGAGATTGCGCCGTAGCGCCCGCGCGGTCACTTGATCGGATCCGGGAGCGCGTCCCACACCAAGATCGATGCGCCCAGGGAAGAGCGACTCCAGGGTGCCGAATTGCTCCGCAATGACGAGCGGCGAGTGGTTGGGCAGCATAACGCCGCCGGCCCCGACGCGTATGGTGGACGTCCCCGTCGCGACATGGGCGATTACAATGGACGTGGCAGCGCTCGCTATTCCGGGCATGCTGTGATGTTCAGCCAGCCAGTAGCGGTGATACCCCCATGCCTCCGCGTGACGCGCTAGATCCAAGGTATTGTGCAGAGCGTGTCCGACGCTTAAGCCCTGCGGCACCGGGGATAAGTCGAGAACCGAAAATGGGATCATGGGTGTGATGTCTGGGCGGTGTTGCTGACTTACAAGGCAGCCGGCGAAAAGGGGCTTAGACCGATGGATAGCTTTTTTTATGTGATCGCCTATCTGTTCGCCGCGGCCCTCATCGTCGCGGGACTAGCCGCGGCCATCGTGCCGGCATTACCGGGCATTCCCTTGATCTTTGCGGGGATCTGGCTTGTCGCTCGGCTGGATCAATACCACCACCTGGGGCTTTGGTGGCTGCTTGGAATTGCGCTCATTGGCGCGATTGGATTGACGTTGGATCTGCTGGCAGGGGCACTGGGCGCGAAACGTGCGGGAGCCAGCAAGCGGGCTGTCGGCGGCGCAATGGTGGGCACGATCGTCGGATTCTTTTTTGGCGTGCCGGGCTTGTTGCTAGGGCCATTTGCCGGCGCGGTTTTGGGCGAACTTACCGCCGGAAACAGCATCCTGCGCTCGACTCACGTGGGGGTTGGCACTTGGGTGGGATTGATCTTCGGCACCATCGTCAAAATGGTGGCCTCTATGACTATGGTAGCGTTGTTCGCGGCAGCTTGGTGGTTGAACCGGTGAACACTGCGACAAGCTTAGGGTAAGCGCCGCAGCGTCTACTGGTTCACGGTTTTTCAGCGGACTTGGCACTACCTTTGGGTTCGGTCCGAAGTCCAATCGCAAAGGCCTTTTATGCGTACCCGCAGCTGCCGTCTGGGCTTATTCGTGCTGGCGTGCTGCTCGGTAATTAATCCGCAAATCGCCACCGCTCAATCGACCGTCGCGCCGACCTTGTCCGTCGATGCCGCGGCCGCCCGCGTTCCCATCAGCCCGCAGATTTACGGCATTGCCAGTGGCTTGGACACTACCTTCGCGAAGCAGATTCAAGTACCCAATATCCGCTGGGGAGGCGACGCCACATCCCGGTACAACTGGATGATGGATTCGAGCAATGCGGGATTCGATTGGTACTTTATGGGAGGTAACGGTCAGACAACGCCGGTGCCAGGCGCATCAGCGGATACCATGATCAAGAACTACGCCCCGGCAAATGCCCTTATCACGATTCCCATTCTGCCCTTTCTCAACAAAGCCTCTGCCTGGAGTTGCAGCTTTCCGGTCTCCGTGTACGGCGCACAGCAATCGATGAACCCGTACGTTCATCCCAATGGCGATGACTGCGGCAACAGCTTGACGACGAGCGGTAAACAGCTTCAGGACGGCAATGTGTATGCCAATCACATCGACAATACACCGGCCCTCCAGAAGCAATGGGTTCAACATTTGGTCGGAGCATTTGGCTTGGGCTCAAAGGGTGGTGTCAAATTCTATCAACTCGACAACGAGCCCTTTGGGTGGGTGAACACGCACCGCGATGTCATGCCGAATGGAGCGAGCTACCCGACTATCGTGCAGTTGGGACAAGAATACGCGCTCGCCATCAAGCAAGCGGATAGCTCAGCGCTGGTGTTCGGCCCTTCTGACTTCACGCTTGGCGGCTGGATTGGAAACACAGCCGCGCTGGGCGGTCAATCCGGATTGTTCGCGGGCCAATTCTATCTGCAGCAAATGGCCTCCTACGAGATGCAGCATGGCCAACGAATCCTCGATTACTTCGATGAGCATTATTATTTCAATGTCTCCACGCCGGCAGCGCAGCTTGCCTCGACTCGCACGCTCTGGGATCCCATGTACAACGGCGGCACTTGGGTCGAGCAGTACGACTTCAATGGGCCGATGCAATTGATTCCGCGCTTCAAGAGTTGGATCAATACATATTAGCCCGGCACCAAGTTGTCGTTATCCGAATACAGCATTGATAGCGGCCAGAAATCAGTCGTCGATGCCATTGCAGAAATGGATGTGCTCGGAATCTTCGGCCGCGAACAACTGGATTTCGCCAACATGTGGAGTCCGCCGGCCCCGACCGATCCAATCGCGTACGCATTTCGTATGTTTCGCAACTACGATGGCAACGGCAACCAGTTTGCTGACACCTCGATCAGCGCGGTGAGCAGCGATCAAGGCGCCTTGTCGATCTACGGCGGGCAACGAACTGCCGATAACGCGGTAACCGTGCTCGTGATCAATAAGACCGCAGCAGACATTACGACTGCGGTTGCAATTGCCAATCTTAATTTGCCGGCAACAGCCCAGGTGTACACCTACACCGCGGCCAGTCTTACGGCGATCACGCATGCGAGCGATGCGCCAATCGGCAGTACCGGCATCGATTACACCTTTCCGAGCTATTCCGCCGTCATGTTCGTCGTGCAGCCGCGGGTTGCGGCCGCCCCCGACTACTCGCTGGCTTTATCTTCCAGTAGCTTGACCTCAAGCGCGGCCCAGGCCGGGTCTTTGATGATCACCGTAGCTCCGAAAAATGGACTATCCGGCTCCCTATCATTTGCTTGTCAGGGGTTGCCAAGCGGTTGGACTTGCAACTTTGCGCCTGCGACCGTCGATGCGAGCGCAACGCAGAGCATTAAACTGACCGTCAGTGCAACAACAATGGCTCAAAACGCCGCAATTGGGTCCGGAATGCTGGCTGCGGCTGTTTGCCCCTTGCCGCTATTGCTCATCGGGCGCGGCCGAAGCCGGATTCGCCGGCGGTTGAAGTTCTCGGCGCTTGCGCTGCTGGTCCTCGCGGCATGCGGCGGGGGCGCGGGACACTCGCCCGCGACGCAGGCAAGCACCTCGCAAATCACCGTAACCGCCTCGGGCGCCGGCGTCGCAGCGCATACCCAAAGCTTTATGCTCACAGTCGGCAACTGAACAGATCGTGGGCCGTAGTCTGCCCCCCTGGGCTAAGCGCTGATCAATCGGCAGGCAATCGGCGCACTTTCGTCGTAGTGGCAAATTGCGCAAATCCGATGATAACCGTCGGCCACGAGCAGCGGCACGCCCCGCAGATGATCACCGCGTATGAGCAAAACGGGCGGGAGTGCTTTCGCTTTACTTATTCGCTTCAAGTCTTCGTCGACATGTGAGTCATCGGTCCCGAGGAGAGGCAGATCACTCGCGCGCAATAGATCTTTGGCGGCTCTGGTAATGGTCTTTGCCTTGCGTAATTTAACGATGAGTTTGTTGGATTTGGCCTCGGAATACATGAGCAACAGGTAGTTGCGCGCGCCCTCGTAGTCTTGCGCCTCCGGAGCCTTTTTCCAAATCAATTTCTGTTTCGCCATCGAAAGGTCGCCTCTGAAAGTAGCTGCCGAGAGTATGCGCGGTGCATGCCCCTCAATCCATGCATTCCATTGTTATCCGCGCGTGCACGATATATCCGGTCAATCCTAAGGATTTGGTCATGACATCGCCGAAAAATTCAGTGTCAGACTCAAACGACAGCGAGCCCGCCAATCTAAACCGCCCTTCCGACTGAGGGTGATCGCGCTTGTTCATAAACGTGAGGCGCTGTTTTCGAGTTCCGTCAACGTTCATCATCCACCAATCCGCCCCTTGCAGCGAGAATGAGAACACATCCGCTTGCGCTCCGGTCATGTAAACGATGTGCCGCCCACTCGGCGTAAAGCGAGGCGCTTGGGCGAAACTTTCTTGGGTAAGTTCACGAATAGTTCCGCTTTCAATATCCATGGTGTAGAGCCGCGAGGCGATCAAATTGTGCGATCGATAGGTGCTATAGAACGCAATGGTCCGATTATCCGCGGCCATCGATTCCACCTCGCCGCCTTGAGGTTGCCCGCCGGGTACGAAACTGCGCGTCTCGGACAGGTGCGGCGTTTCGCCGTCGACGAAACGAGAAACGTTAAAGCGATAGCTGCCGGCGAGCAGGTTTAAGCTCAGCCGAGGTGCGCCAATTCGCTCGGTCCAGACAAAGCGCGAGCCGTCCGGTGAAAACGCGGCGTGGGTTATTGCGTGATCGAAGTCTTTGGGTTGGTCGGTCATGGGCCATGCGCGGCTTCCGTCCGCGGTCACCAGCCAGTAGTCGCTGAAAGCGCCGTAACCCGGAATCGCGCTCACAGAGCTGCCCGGATGCGTCGATTTTTCGACGGTCATCATCAAATAACGGCCTCCCGGGTGCCACGCGACCGGAAACTGGTGGCGACTTGCAGGCCACGCTGCGTATTGGATGGCCCTTTCCTGACTACCGGCCGCATCGTTGAGGTACGTCGCATAGTGGCCGTTCCTGCCGGGACGGCCGTAGGCCAACGTCCGCGTCGCTTCATTCCACTGAGCGCCGATGGCATCGCTGACCGGATAACGAGTGAGGATGGCCGGCGTTCTGCAGTCCAACGCTGCCTCACCTACCTCGGCAGCTTGTGCAAGATTGCTCATCGCGCTGATTGCCAACACCCTCAAGACATGGATTAACCGACGTTGCATGTTGACTCAATCGCGGCTGCTGCCTCGAAGCAACGATATTGCAATCTTAGTGACATCGGAAGGTAGCGTGAGGTCATTACCCTTGACCGGGATCAACGAACATCCGGCGTCTCAAACAGTCGCCAAAACAACTCTCGAGGGGGTAAGCCAAAATGACAGATTTAGGACGCATTGTACGGCAATGTTCCGGATTGCTATTCCTGGGTTCCATGGTGATTACGGCCGCCTACGCGGGTAACGGCAAACCCGATGCCGCCGTTGCGGCCCCTGCAAGCAGCTGCCATCTTGGCAATGGTATTGAACACATAGTTCACATTCAATTCGATAACGTGCATTTGCGCCGCGACAACCCCAATGTCCCCTCCGATTTGGAGCAGATGCCGAACCTGCTTAATTTTCTGGAAGGCCAGGGCACCCTGCTTACGAACCATCACACCCCCCTCATTTCGCACACTGCGGATGACATCATCACCACGCTAACCGGCGTGTATGGCGAAAAACATGGGCAACCTGTCGCGAATTCCTACGGCTATTTTCGCCCCGACGGCTCGATAGGCTTCTCAAGCTCCTTCGCATACTGGACCGACACGGCTCCGGACGGTAAGCCCCAGATGATCGATCAGCGCGGCAAGATTCATCCGGCGCCCTGGGCGGTTTTTACCCGTGCGGGGTGCGATGTAGGTGCCTTCTCCACCGCCAACATCGAGTTTGAGAACATCTCCAGCGACATCATCACCGTATTTGGGCCGACTTCTCCACAAGCGGCTGAAGCGAAGTCCACACCGACCAAGGCGGTCGCTGACTTCGAAGGCATCGCCGTTCATTGTGCAAAAAACAGCCCGCTGTGCAATCACGGGGCCGCTCCGGATTTGCTTCCCGATGAGCCGGGTGGCTACATCGGTTTCAATGCGCTGTATGGCAATGTATCCGTGGCTCCCCAAATCAACGGCGGTCAAGCTGTCGTCAACGATTTAGACGGCAATCCGATCGCCGATGGCAGCGGCAATCCTGGCTTCCCTGGATTCGACCCAACCGCTTCACAATCCCTCGGATACATCGCAACCATGCTCGAATCGGGCGTGCCTGTGGTCTATGCCTACATAGCGGATGCGCATGACAACCACTCCGGCTCCGGCAGCTTTGGTCCGGGTGAAGCCGGCTACGTGCAGCAGCTTGCTTCCTATAACCTCGCGTTTGGCAAGTTCTTTGCTCGGCAGGCCGGCGAAGGAATCACACGCGATAACACGTTATTTATCGTCACCGCCGATGAGAACGACCACTTCGCAGGACAGGCGGGCTCCCCGGCCGGCTGCGACGGCATCCACACCCCTTGCACGTATGTCCGCTTACCTGCTGGCTGCGATGGCGATTTCGTGCCCTGCACGACGACCAACTTGGGGGAAGTCGACGTCGATGTAAGATCGCTGCTGCTAACCGAAGCGCCTACGTTTGCTCCTCCGCCCTTTGCAGTACACAGCGACGATGCGCCCACGGTCTACATTCAAGGTAACCCGGGCCCCGCCGATGCCGTGACCCGCAGTCTCGAGCACAACATGGGTGCGCTGACTGCCTTCGATTCGGTCTTGGATGCCACTGTTCCGCTGATGAAAGCGATGGGCGATCCGGCGGAAATGTCGCTGCTGCATATGGTCACGAACGATCCGGCCCGTACGCCGACTTTTACGTATTTCGCCAACGATGACTTCTTTATCACTGCGAGCGCCAAGGCCGCAGCGTGCACCTCGGTGATGGCCTGCTCCGACGAACAACCAGGATTTAACTGGAATCATGGCGACTTTCAGGAACAGATCACCCGTACATGGCTGGGACTGGTCGGTCCCGGAGTGCGTCGCGCAGGACGCACCGGGGAACTGTTTAGCGATCACACCGACATACGGCCCACACTGGTGAGCTTGGCCGGCCTCAAGGACGACTACAGTCACGACGGGCGAGTTTTATTTGAAATCCTCGATCGCGAGGTTTTGCCCTCAGCGCTGCACGAGCATCGTGAAATATTATCGGCACTGGCGGCCGCGTATAAAGCCATCAACGCGCCGCGGGGCGAGCTTGGACGCAAATCGCTGCGCATCGCCACCACCGCGCTCTTGAGCGATGCATCGACGATCGCAGCGCTCGATGGTCGAATCAACGATCTGACAGCGCGCCGAAATGCACTGGCAGCCGAAATGATCTCTCTGCTCGAAGCCGCGGCTTTCGGCAATCAGTCCGTCGACGCGGACCAGGCTGAGCAATTGATTGAACGGGCACGCGATTTACTCGAATCGGTGCGCTGACCACCTCCCGCAGAGCGTCCGGCGGCAAGCCGGACGCTTTGCGGCCGGCGCAATCTAAATAGCGTGTAATCATTAAGCATAAATAACCCTGTTTTCGTGGCCGGCCGCTCGTTATTAAATCCGAAGTTGTAGAATCGGAGCGCCAATGGCTAACAGGGGTGATCCGATGACTTATCCGCCGCGATCGTTCGTTGTTGCCATGAGTGCGTGGCTGGCATTGAACGTGGTGAGCACCAACCGAGCCGCCGCCGACGAAAACGACCCGCCATCGCGGGTAGCCCGTCTAGCCTACGTCGAGGGCGCCGTGTCGTTTCAACCGGGCGGCACAGACGATTGGGTCGCCCCACCGATCAATCGACCGATGACCACGGGAGATCAATTATGGGCCGATCGAGACGGCCGAGCGGAGTTGCAACTCGACGGCTCATCGCTACGGCTCTCGGCCAATACCTCGGTGTCGTTGCTGAACTTATCGGACACCGTCACGCAGATTCAATTGTCGTCGGGCACGGTGCTACTGCGTGTGCGGCGCTTGGATGACAACGAAACCTACGAAATCGACACCCCAAATCTCGCCTTCACGGTGCTGCGGCCTGGCTTGTACCGCTTGACCGTAGATGGGACCGGTAACACCACTGCGCTACTCGTTCGCCGTGGTCAGGGTGAGGCGAACGGAGGTGGCACAGCCTATCCCGTCGGCCAAGGTGAATACGATATTTTCTCGGGCACGGATGATCTGAGGGAAAACATTGAGACTTCCGTCCCCAATCAGGATGCCTTCGACGCTTGGAGCGCCGGTCGCGATGCTCGGTGGGATCATTCTGAGTCGGCGCGTTACGTATCGCCCGATGTGGTTGGATACGAGGACCTGGACGACCAAGGCACCTGGGCTCCAGAACCTGAGTACGGTAACGTTTGGTTTCCGCGCGCTGTGGAACCGGGCTGGGCTCCTTACCACAACGGTCATTGGGCCTATGTGATGCCATGGGGCTATACCTGGGTTGACGACAGCCCGTGGGGATTCGCCCCTTTTCACTATGGCCGTTGGGTGTCCGTCAGAGGCGCGTGGGGCTGGGTACCTGCGCCGCCGGCGAGGCCCGGCGCAATTTATGTTCGACCCGTGTATGCGCCGGCATTGGTGGCGTGGGTGGGAGTTGGCGCCGGCGTCGCGTGGTTCGCGCTGGGCCCTCGGGAAGTTTATGTGCCCTCCTATCGCGTGAGTCCGGGCTATGTTCGTAATATCAATGTGTCCAATACCAACGTGAACACGACGGTTATCAATAACGTCTACAACACCCGCATCATCAACAAGACCGTCGTCAACAACACCGTCTACGTGAATCGAAATGTAGCGGGCGCGGTAGCCGCGACCACTTCACAAGCGTTTGCATCTGCACAGCCAGTGGGAAGAAACAGGGTGCATATTGATGGACGGAGTGTTGCGAGCGCGCCGGTAGCAACACTCGCGCCGGCCGCTGTTCCCACCAAGCAAGCCGTGCTCGGTCCGGGTCGCACAAGCGAAATTAGGCCGCCATCCGCCGTGCTATCGCGAACCGTTGTGGCGCGCATTCCGGCTCCTGCGCCGGCACCGTCCTTTGAGCGTCGGCAGGAGGCCATCAAGGGTAATGGTGGCCAGCCGCTATCTGTTTCGCAGCTGCACGAGGTCTCAGCCTCTACGCCCAGCCGCAGTCCCGTAAGCATTGCGCCGCCCGCTCGCCTGGTTAATACCGGCCGCACGGCGGCCGCGGAGCGACCTGAAAGTCAACCAGGACAGCAGCGCGGCACTGCACTGGGCGGCGCGCCGAGCGCAACTCACCCCAATGACATTCCCGCACAGCAAAGGCCGGCATCACCGGCCATCGCGAACTCTGTTCTTGAGCGCCAGCATTTGCAGGAGCAGCAGCAACAGCAGGCCACGCAAGCAGCGGACCGCGCGAGACTGCAGCAGCAACAGGAGGCAGAGCACCAACGAGCTGCCCAGCAAAGTGCTGACCTCGCACGTCAGCAAGCACTCCAGCAGCAACATCAAGCGCAGACGCAGCAATTGGCGCAACAGCAAAAAGAAACTGAGCGCCAGCGAGCCGCACAGCAAGATGCGGAGCGGGCACGTCAGCAAGCACTAGAGCAGCAACATCAAGCGCAAACCCAACAACTGGCTCAACAACATGCTCAAGAGCAACAGCAACTGCTTGCGAGACAACAGGAACAAAGACGACAGCAGGAAAGTCCGCCGTCAAAACCAAAGCAGGACACTCCGCCTCCGCGCAAACCTTGAATGGGGATGCCCTACTAGTTCGTGGCGCCAGTGACGCGCCACACCGTATTGCCGACATCATCGGCAACGAGCAATGCCCCGTGCTGGTCTACGGCCAAACCCACCGGGCGGCCTTGCGCCTGGCCTTTGGCATTGAGAAACCCGCCTAGCACTTCAATCGGAAGGCCGGACGGCTTGCCTTTGTCAAAGGCAACGAAGATCACTTTATATCCGCTACGAACTTTTCTATTCCATGAGCCGTGTTGGCCTACGAACATGCCATGTACGAACGGCGGCGGCATTTTAGCGTCCCCTGACCAGCACAAACCCAGAGAGGCCGTATGAGCACCCAAGGCGTAGTCCGGCGAAATCGCTTTGGCCACCATTTCGGTGTTTTGCGGCTTAACGCGCTCATCGACATGCTGTCCGTAATAGCTGTAAGGAAAGCCGTAGAACGCGCCGTCGTGAACTGAAGTCATGTAGTCCGGAGGAAGATGATCACCTAACTCGTCCCGCTCATTTACCGAAACCCAAAGTTGTCCTGTGTCGGGTTGCCAAGCGATTCCGACGGGGTTGCGCAAACCGTTAGCATAGATGCGATGATTGCCGCTCTTTAAATCAATCTCCCAGACGGCGGCTCTCTCATTTTCTGCGTCGATGCCGTTTTCGCCCGCGTTGCTATTGGATCCCACCCCGACGTATAGCTTCTTTCCGTCAGGGCTCGCGACCAAGCTCTTAGTCCAGTGGTGATTGATGGTTCCCGCCGGCAGCGCGGCGACTTGCTGCGGAGCGGTGCGAATTTCTGTGTCGCCCGTCTCGTAAGGGAATCGCAAAACGGCGTCGGTGCTAGCGACATAGAAAACCTTTCCCACTAGCGTCATCCCGATCGGCGAGTTTAGTCCCCGCAAAAAAATGTGCCGTTCAACGTGAACACCGTCGCCGGCGACATCGCGCAGCAAAGTGATACGATTGGCGCTCGGGCGCGCTCCTGATCCAGCCCGCTTCATCACGAATTTTTGGACCGCGCCGCGAATCCCTTTGCCGTCATCAGGTTTCGACGGAGTATCGCTTTCCGCCACCAAGACATCGCCATTGGGCAAAACGTACAGCCAGCGTGGATGCTCAAGGCCGCGGGCGAGCGCCGAGACCCGCAGCCCTTGCGCGGGAATTGGCATGGCATCGTCGACCCAAGGCACCGCCTTCGCGATATGCAACGTCGGCAGCACGCTTTTGCGGGGCAGTGGCAGGATTGGCGAGGGCCCGTATTCACCCGCCGTTTGGTCAGCGGCATCGCTGATGCCAAAAGCGATTACCGCAATGAGAACGGCGCGCGCCGCACTCGCCACAGGCAGTCGCGATAAAATTGAAATCTTACCAGCCTCGTCCGGGCCCGTACCGGAACCCTAATCCGGCTCCCCAGGGACCCCATGCGCCCCAGTTCCAAGCGGGATCCGAATACATTTCTGCGGTCATTTCCTGCTGATCGGCCAGCCGCTGCTGCTGCTCATTCCTCTTATACTGATAGAACGCCTGTTGGGAACCTACATAGAGACAGCCGCAAACGACCGGGTCTGCGTAAACATAGTGGACGTCATCGCCATGTGTACGCTGGACAAATTTATTCGGCGGTAATTTGTGAAGCATGGCCTGGCGCTCCGGTGTATTAGCGGGTTTTACCGTAAAGCCCGCCGCGGATAGCTTATCCTCGTGCTGAGTTATCTGTTGCTGCTGCGTCTGGCATGCGGCAAGCACGGCGATTGCGCATGCGGCTGTTAGCAAACGACTTACCGGTCTCACGTAGGCATTTGTTATATGCATGGGGATGCATCCTCGTTCAAGGCCAATGGGTGGGGGAACGTTAACATTTAGCCCAGAAACGCGGCAACTTTCTGTAGGAAAACCCTCGCAGCAACGGTAGGAAGCGGTGGGCGACAGCGGCCACGCTCATACGCTGGACACCGTCGCGAGGTCCAAATACATCGCGGGCGGGATCTCGTGTCCGCCGCTGCCGGAGCGCAACAACGCATCATGGATGGTCGCGAGCACTCGCTTAGGTGTGCCTAAATCCGTCCATCCACACCGCGGTACAGACTGTACCTTCAGCGACGTAGGGTAGTGGGCTAGCACGTCGCGAGAGAAGTCCACAAAGGGCAATTCTGCGTACAGTCGTGCCATTGCGCCGACTTCAGCCGCACCGCTTCCTTGCATGGCGTTGCGCATCACGGAAACAAAGTTGAACGCCTTGTCGAGCAAATTCAGCAGTGTCTGCGCCCGGCCCGCGACGATGAACATATTCCACAGCGCGCCGCTCGCAATCAGCCTTTGCGCGAGATTGTCATCTGGCTTCTCGACAAACTCAAGCACGTCCGCGGTATTCATTTGAGACTGCCGCCCCGGCACGATGTATCCCAGTTCGGTGTCCGCACTGTCCGGCTCGGCGCCAAGCAGGTATACCTTATTCGGGCTTTCTGCGGCGGATTGCGCCGCGTAACGCAACGAATTTGCGAGGGTTTCTTCCTCACGGACGAAATGGTCGGCAGGCAAGAGAATCACGGTCGCATTCGAATTCATGCGTTCGATGTGCAATAGGGACAGCGCCGTGCCAATGGCAGTCCCTCTGTTTCTCGGTTGCACGAAGATATTCCGGGATGGCATGAGCCTTAATGGCTGCGGCCACCAGCGGCGATGTTGTGCCGCAACCACGGTGCAGATTTGCTCGGGTTTGGCGACCGAGCTCGCGCGCTCAAGGGCCAGTTCGAGCAAACATTCTCTTTGATTGATGGAACAGAACTGCTTGGGGATCGTTTCCCCGGTAGCGGTTGTGGTGAGGTCTCTCAAACGCCTGCCTTCACCGGCCGCCAATACCACCGCCCAAGTTTCTTCGGAAATCGGTGCCTGAATTCCTTTCATAGGTATGCGGCTCGTAATTTTGCTGGGTGCACGATGTTGGTTCGTGCACGATCATGGTGCACACAACAGTTGGCGCGATGTCAGTGAATGTCCTATCTTCGCGTCAGTGAACCCTAGCCTTTACCCTTCGACTTTAATCGTCTTCTGCGCCTGCTTCAGGCAGCGCCGCGCGGCCGACGGACCCTCCCATCTCACCCTTTACTGATCGTTCAAGACCAGCTCGACATCGTTAACAATTTTTTTCACTCCCGACACCTTCCTGGCGATGCGCCTCAACGCCAACAAATCCCAAGCATCTTGGACAAACCCATGCAGAGTAACCACGCCATTCTCGGTGGTCGCTGTCACATGGGCATCATCCACATAGCGGTCGGAGCGCAGCGCGGACTCAACCTGTTCTGTAACCTGATTGTCTGTGTAGTTCGATAATCGCTGCGCCCTCACAACAATGGACGTGAGGGAATCTGCGGCTGGTGCAGTGTTTTGCGCGATGGTTGATCCGGCCCCTAGGCCGGCCAAAAAAGTGATGATACCCACTAGCAATACGAATTTAACCGGGCTCAACGCGCCGGCGCGGATTAACGTCATTCGGAAACTCTCTGCCAAGTCAGTGTGCACTTTATCAGCGATTGTTTACGCCGGTGGGATGGCGGTGACCGGAGCGTGCACATGCTTCGGCGGGCTCTAGGTTAGACTGCGTCGTCGCAGCCGTTGAAGGATAGTTTGATGAACAGCACACCGACCTCGTCCGTTTCTCCGCTCCTGCGCGCTGCACGCCAAGCAATGCTCGATAATGGATTGTTGCCGGATTTTGACTCGGCAACGGTAAACCAGGCGAATTCGATTATTGAGCCGGCGAAGGACGCGAGCCCCGAGATCCGCGACCTGCGAAACCTATTGTGGGCTTCCATCGATAACGATACGTCGCGGGATCTTGACCAGTTAACGGTAGCGGAGCCGCAAAGCGGGGATTCCGTTAGAATTTTGGTGGCCATTGCCGATGTAGACGCCATCGTCAAGATAGGATCGCCGATCGATGCTCACGCGAGCGCGAATACCACGTCGGTATACACGCCGGCAGCGATTTTCTCGATGCTGCCGGAGAAACTCTCCACCGATTTGACGTCCCTCGGCGAAGATGTGGAACGCCTCTCCATCGTGATAGACATGACCGTCTCGCCTCAAGGAATGGTGGGGCAATCGGATATCTATCGGGCGCGAGTCGTCAATCGCGCCAAGCTTGCCTATAACTCCGTGGGCGCATGGCTTCAAGGCGGCGACCCTGCGCCCGCGCGCGTCCTGGCGGTGCCTGGGATGGAGGAGCAACTGCGCACCCAAGACCGCATGGCGCAATCGCTGCGTGCTGCACGCCGCGCCCGCGGCGCGCTGGATCTGGCAACCATCGAAACACAGCCTACGTTCAACGCGGGGGTATTAAGCGACCTGCAACCGGAGGAAACCAATAGAGCGAAGCAACTGATCGAGGAATTCATGGTTGCGGCAAACGGAGTGACTGCAAAATTTCTGAGTGATAAGCGCATCAGCGCACTGCGCCGCGTATTGCGCACCCCCCAGCGGTGGGACCGGATTGTTGCATTGGCCAAGGATCTGGGCGAGTCGTTGCCGTCCACGCCAGATGCGCCGGCACTGAATGCTTTTCTGATGAAACGGCGCAAGAGCGCTCCGGCGCTCTATCCGGACCTGTCGCTATCCGTCATCAAGCTGTTGGGGTCGGGCGAATATGTGCTTGATGTGCCGGGTCAGCCCATCGAGGGGCATTTTGGACTCGCGGTGAGCGACTACACCCATTCCACCGCACCCAATCGACGCTTTCCGGATCTCATCGCCCAGCGCCTGGCGAAAGCCGTGCTAATGGGCCAAACCGTGCCTTATTCGGCGGCGCAACTCGAAGAACTCGCCGCGCACTGCACTCTTCAAGAACACAATGCTGCAAAGGTTGAGCGCTCGGTGAACAAGTCCGCGGCCGCATTGTTGCTGTCCTCGCGCATCGGCGCGAAATTTGACGCCATTGTCACGGGCGCTTCCGAGAAGGGCACGTGGGTACGCATTTCGGGGCCCACGACTGAGGGCAAGTTGGTGAAGGGATTCGAGGGGCTCGATGTTGGCGATCGCATGCGAGTTGTGCTTCTGCACGCCGATGTGGCGCGAGGTTTCATCGACTTCGCCAAGGTCGAGTAGAGGCTTATGAACCATGAGGACCTGAATCAGTCCCCGCTTGCCTACCAAGATGCGGAATTCCTTACCAGCGACGATGCCCGTCCACTGCGAATCCTCTCCGAATATCTGGATCCTTTGTGGCACCTGCGACGGCAACGCATCCACGATACGATTGTCTTTTTCGGCTCCGCGCGCCTGTCGGCCGACGGGCCGCTAGGACGCTTTTATGCAGACGCGCGCGAACTTGCTCGCCTTCTCACAGCGTGGTCCGCGGATTTGCCCTCCCATGTACGCCGCTTCGTTGTTTGTTCGGGAGGCGGCGGTGGAATTATGGAGGCCGCAAACCGCGGCGCCCAAGATGCCGGCGGGCGCAGCATCGGACTCAACATCAGTTTGCCGCACGAGCAGCAACCTAACCCGTATATCACCCCTGAATTATTGTTCAAATTCCGCTATTTCTTCATGCGCAAACTCTGGTTTGCACACTTGGCGCGCGCGATGGTGGTGTTTCCGGGCGGCTTTGGGACCTTGGACGAGCTGATGGAGATTTTAACGCTCGCGCAAACCCTGAAACTTGGGCGAAAAATCCCCGTCATTTTGTACGGACCGGCGTATTGGAACGAAATTATAAATTTTCAAGCATTGGTCCGTCATGGAATGATTAGCCCGGAGGATCTGCAACTATTTGAGTTCGCAGACGACCCGGCCGGCGCACTGACGCTGCTCAAAACCGCGATAGAGGTGGATCCCGGAGCGAAGACACCCGCGTTTGCGCACTCCGAAGCGGTTAAGTAATCCATGCGAACTAAGTACTCGTCTTACACCGCAGCGCCTAGATCACCTACGTCATAAAACTCCCGGTGTAGTACGCTTGGCCGGCGCTCACGGGAGAACCGCTATGGACTTGAATAATCAGGACGAAAGTCAAAATGTCGAGGATGTGCGAGGCTCTGGGGGCTTTCGCCCAATCCACGGCATCGGTCTTGGAACCATCGCCTTCGCGGTGATCGCCGGCTGGTTCTTTGGCATCAGCCCCATGCAAATCTTAGGGTTACTCAGCGGTAATAGCACTCCTACCACCCAAACGACCCCCGACCGCGCCGCCCAGCCGCCCCCTGCGAGCGATCCGCAGGCGAAATTCGTCTCGCAGATTCTCCGCAGCACAGAAACCGTGTGGACGGAGGTATTTCGCGAGAAGGGAAAGAACTATGTCGAACCTAAGTTGAGACTGTTCCGGGACAGTTTCCCCACCGCATGTGGTCAGGGCAACGCGGCGGCAGGACCCTTCTATTGTCCCGAAGACCAAATAATTTATCTAGACTTGGGTTTTTTCGATGTCATGACACGGCAGCTGGGCGCTCCGGGCCAGTTCGCGCACGCCTACGTCATTGCCCACGAAGTGGGCCATCACGTACAAGATCTCCTCGGCATACTGGGCAGGGTCAACGCACAACGTGAGCGCTCGAGCGACGCCCAAGCCAACGCCCTAAGTGTAAGGATTGAGTTACAGGCTGACTGCTTCGCCGGGGTATGGGCGACCCGTTCGCAACAGGAACAAGGCTGGCGCCTCGAATCCGGCGACATTGAGTCGGCTCTGAATGCAGCGTCGCGGATCGGAGACGACACCTTGCAACGTCGCGCCCGCGGTACAGTCGTCCCGGAAACATTTACGCACGGCACCAGCGCCCAACGCACGGCCTGGTTCAAACGCGGCGTTGATTCCGGAAAGATCGAGGGTTGCGACACGTTGAGTGCAGCGAACTTATAACTATTGCACGGGCTTAGGCCCTACCCCATTTCAGGCTAACATGGTCGCGATCTTTCGGCGCATGCGCGGATTCGACAGACAAACTTTGAGAGAGGTAAGCAATGATGATTAGGAAAATTCTGCTTGCGATCGCCGGTACGGCTTTGGTTTCCATGGCGAGCGCCCAGGCTGTGGACGCCGTGAAAGAGAGTTCCAAGGCGGCGGCCGAGGGCACCAAGCACGGGATCGATAACGCGAAGGCTGCGGTGCACTCGCAGCCGGAAAAATCCGAATATAAGGCGAAGGCCAAGGCCCACAAGGCGAATGCGCGTTATCATCGGCACCGCGCAAAAGCGGCCGCCGATGCGGCAGTTCATTAGCCTGACGGACTGCGATTTCGAATAGAGCCGGAGACGCTCACACGAGTGGGCGCTTCGTGCTTACGGATTTGCAGGAAAATCGATGTGACTACTGCTCAACCACTGGATCTGCAAGGGCACCTTCGCATCGGCACATTACTCGCACGCGACCAATAGGGCGCGAGCTGGATGTAGTCTTTCGCGGGCGTAAGCTCATAGAGCGCTAACTGGAAGTCGAAGTCACGCTTATTGGCGATAAAATCTAGACGGCCGGCGAAGAGCCCGCTCAGTTCCCTCGTGGTGGCCATCGGCTCGCTGATAAAAACCAAACCATTTATCGAGTCGAGCATCTTGTCTTGAACACCGCCGCCAACACTTGATGCGCCCTCGCGCGTAAGGATATTACCGACGAATAGCGAAGGACTTTGCCGACTGCTCAAAGCAGGCTACCTTAAGCGAGGATGGGTTTTGCGGCGGATGACCTTATGAACCGAACATTGGAACGCGTTCTGGCTGGCCGCGATTTATGGTCGATCGTTCGTAAAGCGGCGGCTGCGTTCATTTCAGATCACGCCTCCAGCATGGGTGCCGCGCTTGCGTACTACACATTATTTTCCATCGCGCCGATATTGATCATTGCGCTTGCGATCGTGGGCTATGTGTTCGGACCCGAGGTGGCCCAACAACGGGTGCTCTCGGAACTTCCCGGTCTTCTCGGCGAAGGCGGCGCAGCGGCGGTGCGAGATCTGGTACTGAGCGCGCATTACAGCAATCAGAAGGGCGCCGCGGCGATCATAGGCATCGTCGCCTTGGTGGCCGGAGCGATGAGTGTGTTTCAAGAGTTGCAACAAGCGCTGGAGAAGATTTGGAAAACTCCCGAAGTCGTACAGACGGTCGCTTGGCGGCGTTTCATACGAGCGCGAATGCTTTCATTGAGCTTGGTGTTGGGTATCGGTTTTTTGCTTCTGGTCTCCTTATTGGCGAGCGCAGCGCTCAATGCAATCAATCATTGGCTAGGCGGGTTCCTTCCTCCCGTGCTCTACTGGGTGGCGTGGCTCAACTACATCCTGAGTTTCGGAATGACTGTTGTTTTGTTTGCGCTTATCTTCAAATACACACCGCGCGAACGCATCGCATGGCAAGATGTTTGGGTGGGGGCCTTTTTCACCACCGTGCTATTTACCGTTGGAAAAACGCTGATCGGAATTTATCTAGGTAAAAGCGCGTTTAGCTCGGCTTACGGCGCGGCCGGCTCACTGATCGTCTTACTGCTTTGGATCTACTATTCGGCGCAAATATTTCTTTTCGGCGCCGAGTTCACCTGCGCATTCGCGTACGCACGCGGCTCAAGACGAGCGCAAGTTCCACCGAAAGCGATTGCGCTGCAAGCCAGTTAACAGGCTTCTCGATCAGCCCTCGCTTCGCGACACAAAAGGCACACCTTCATGCTGCAACCAATCGATGATGTGATTTCCCGATGGGAAACGCGCGGTGATCAGGTCTAAGAATTCCGCATCGGTCAAAAGCGCGGCGCGCCCGAGCGATAATATGCCCTTCACGTGCGTTACGTGGTTTGCCGGCACATAGCTGCTCAGCATGAACTGTCCATGGCCTTCGATGCGGCTCTCACGCTTGATATAAAGTGCACCATCGGGTAGCAGCCCGACTCGCTCGAACACATCATCGAGTGGCGTTTGGTTCTCCACATGTTCAAGTCCTTCGAATAAGTTATGCATAGTCTTCGGCGCCATGGTTGTCTGGATCGGTGGTACAGGCAACCGATTTTATAAAGTAATCGCCCGGGTTTCTCCTCCACTTAGGTTAAGCTTTTCGGCGCTGTCGCCTCGGGGGTTCTGCGGCGGAGCAACATAGCTGCGGCTGAACCGCGCTGGGGTGATTACTGAACGGCTACCGAACCCTTCATACCCGCTTCGAGGTGCCCGCTTTGCAGGCACGCGAACGCCACCGAGCCGGTGCGCGTGAACTTCCAGATCAGTTCGCCGTGCTCGCCCGGGGCTAGGCTGGCCATATTGGGTCCGCTGTGCACCATGTCGGGCATCAATTGCATCATGGCCGCGTGCCGACGCAGTGCGTCCGGCTCGCCGAGGACCATCTCGTGGCGCAATTTACCGGTGTTTTGCAGTACGAAGCGCACGGTCTCGCCCTTTTTCGCCTCGATACGCTCGGGCGTAAATCGCATCGTGTCGCTCATCGTCACGTCGATGGTGCGCGATACTTGGGCGGGATCACCCGGCTGCCCTATGCCGCTGGCGTTGGTCGAGCCTCGGCTGACCCGCATATTTCCCCGGGCGTCTTGGCATACCGGCTGTTCGAAGTAGTCGTCATCGTCCTCGTCATCCTGCTGACGGCACACGGCGGGGGCCCAGGAATTGAAGCGCCGCTCGAGCGCGTCCCCGTGCTCGATCCAGAATGCGGTGTCGATGCGCAGCGCGTCCGCTAAGTTGGGTGGGGAGGATGGCAGCGCGCCGCCGAGACGCGCGGGCAATAGCTCCAGTGCGCGTCGATTGGTCGGCCCGTAGTTAAGCTGTTCGGACAGTGCCTTTTGTCGCTCCGGTGCACTTGCGAAGGCGATGAATCGGTAGGCGTCATCCCTCTTGGGGGTTCCTTTCGTGATGGCCCAACTGTCGATGTCATAAAGGCTTTGGCGCCAAAGAATTCGGGTATGGCGGTTTCGTTCCTGCTCCGGATCGAACCACAGGGTGTACGCCGAGCTCATGCTCACCCATCCCGCCGCCATCAGGGCGGCCGGCTGCGCCGCCGCCTGCCACCACACCGTGTCCTTGCGTATTTGATCGAGCTTGTGGAAAGCCCGCTGCACGCCCGCTTCGGTCGCGAGCGTACGGTAAACATCCTTTGGCGCAACACCGTCGGCCAGCAGAGCGATCTCCAACGTATATTTGGCGCTGTGCCGAAGTCCCCGCTTGCCGGGGAATTTGCGGATATCCCAGAAATCGGCCCAGGAATGGGGCGCATCGTGGAGCTGATCCGAATAAACCAGGGCTTGCGCCCAAGCGAAAATCCCAACCCCGCATTCGGACAGCGCGCCGGGAATCACATCCTTGGGCGAAGGGACGCGTGCCGGGTCTAGCCGCTCGAAAAGGCCCTCTCGGCAACCTTGTTCCAGCGTCCGCGACTCGACCTGCATCACATCCCACACCGGAGCCCCGGCCCGCACCATCTGCGTGAGTTCGGTAATTTGACCGTCGTAAGACAATGAATTCACGGGGATGCCGGTTTCCTTCGTGAAAGGCTCAAGGTAGGCGGCGGCCAGGGCTGCGCGGTCGGCGCGGCCGAACGAGATGACTGTAAGGTTCTCAGCCCCGAGGGCGTGAAGCGCCACGAATATGAGAGCGGCGCCCGACCACCAGGCGCCGCTCGCTCTACAAGTCACTAACGTAGTCTTCAACCTCGATCGTCGTCGCCGCCCTGGGCGATTTCCGCCGCTTCGTCCGTCAATCGTGTGATGTCGAGCCCGCCACCCACCCGATCACCGCAATAGCGCAGGCCGCGGTTATCAACATCGGTGTTATCGCAGGAAACATCCAGCGAGGTATAGGTGACCCCGTTGATCACCGCACTGCTCGGCTGCGTGAACTTCGTGATCGGCGCGATGAAGTGTGCCACTTCCCTCGGATGATAGGGATCCCGTATGTCGGTGACCCGGATGCCGGCGTCAAACCACGCACTCGTGAGCAAGCGGCCATAAGAAGGATCCTGGAAGTTCTCGGCCGGCGAGTGAACGCCAAAGCGAGTACCGCGCGAGCAGAAGTTCGGTCGCGCGGAGAAGTCATCGACCGTCACCGTGGAAATGGGCCACGGATGCTGCTCGGCACTGGTGCTGCCGCCCTGGCCGATCTTGCTCGTAATATCGAGCAGGTACATAAGATGCGGCGAGCCCGTGCAGCGATTGTCAGTCTCCTCGGAACTCACGGCCAGGATGTCGCGTACATTGTTGTTCGTGAAATTTTTGTACTGCTGCAATGGGATACCGTAAATCGGCATGGCCGAGTGGCCACCCTCGGCGCCCGGCATGTAGATGACACCGATCTGGCCTTGCAGAAGCTCGGCATCGGTGGGGCTTTGCACCTTGGCGTACTTGCCGGTGCCGTAAGGCGGGGGCAGGACCTTGGTCAAGTCATTGATCTGGATGATGCCATCCGAGCCGACGCCATACGGCATGTAAAGCCGGTCGATGGATTGACCCTTGAAGCTGCTGACGACGATCGGTCCATGCACGCCGGGGGGCACGACCTTGGAGGTCGTTTCAGTTCCCGGCATCAAGAAGGTTGAGCCTGGATTCTGACCCGGATAACCGAAATCCATGATGTAGTGCGGATGATAGGGATCGCTGAGATCATAGATTTTGAGATGCTGATTCGGGCTGCTCTTGGCGTTCCAGCCATCGAAGCCGGGATCGCTCGGCTTCGTCGCACCCGCGACGATATAGGCGATACCGGTCTTGCAGTCCCACCAATTGCGGTGTGTGACATCCTGGCCGGTCACCGGCGTGGAGGCGAGCACAGGGTTGGCAGGGTCGGTGACGTCCCAGACTTCCTGGGATACGGCGCCATTCTCGCGCAGCAGATAGGTTTTACCCGGATGCAAGGTGCCCGGCAAATCATTACCGTCGCACAGCTTCGCCATGCGCGCGCCACCATGATCCGCAACCAAGTGCTTGAGGTACTTGGGATTGCGCGGATCGGTGACATCCACGATGGATGTCCCATTGATCTCCGTGAGGCCGGTCATGGGATTGAGCATTTGTCCATTGAAATGCCCCGCATACGCGATTACCCGGTTGCCCTGGGTGTGCACCGTAGTCTGGTAGACGGTGCGGCCTTGCAAATCGTCGTGACCCAGCCACTCCATATTATAAGTGTCGGCGCCGTTCTTATGCACCGTGCCGCGTGCCGCCGGCGTATCAAGATCGTTTGCGGCCCACGCGGCGCCCGCCACCATCAATGCTGATACGCTCAGCGATGGCGCGATGCGGCGCCAGCGCATTTGGATCAAATGCCCGTTATTTTGCTTCATGTGAACCCCCGTTGTGCCTTCTGACCGCCCTTCCAGTTTTCCCGGTCGGATCAATGAGATAGCGTTTAAAGCCCTGTCGTGCGTCCGCGTCGATTGGTTTGATAACGACGTGAATATGCTTCTTCTGATATTCGATATATGAGTATTGAACAAACGAAAAACAATTGCAACGAGCCGTGAAAAGGCTTTTCAATTCTTCACATCGTCATTCTGCTTGCGTTAAAACGCTGAAGAAGAGTTTGCGAGATTAATTTTTTGGCGCAATTCTGACCGCTTGCAGTGTTATCTAACTGTCGTCACTAGCGAAGGAACGGACATGCGCTACCTCACTCCTTATATTGCTCTTGCTGCGTGTCTTGCAGCACTTCCCACGGTAAGCAGTGCTAAGGGCTGCGTGAAGGGCGCGGCTGTCGGCGCTGTGGCCGGTCATGTGGCCGGCCATCACGCAGTGCTGGGGGCTGCTGCCGGATGCATTATCGAACATCATCGAGAAAAAAATCGGGATAAAGCAACGCCTGAGAAGGCTCAGGGGAATCGGCCATGACGCTCACTGACGAGTTGAACAAATTGTCGGAGCTTCGCGATCGCGGTGCGCTAACAGAGGAAGAATTTGCGCGCGCCAAAGCACGGCTGCTGAACGAGGAACAGGCTCGCCCCAATGAGCCGATTGCGTCAGCGGTCAATTCATTCCGGCGCAGCCGCACTGACCGAATCCTGGGTGGCGTATGCGGCGGGCTTGGGCGAGCGACCGGCGTAGAATCTTGGGTATGGCGTCTGATTTTTGTGGCGCTATTCCTTTGTGTGGGCGCCGGCCTGCTGGCGTATGTGCTGCTCTGGATCTTTGTGCCGAGCGAATGAGTTACGGGCACCCGGTCCCACCGCAACCTAGCTGGCCCGCGCTATTGCGCG
>DASWUU010000219.1:0-2077 GCA_036401515.1 Steroidobacteraceae bacterium | reverse complement strand
CTCAATGAAAGATGTACCGGCGGAACTTCCCCCAGGCCTCATGATCGGCGCGGTGTTGACGCGTGCGGACCCGCGCGATGCTTTAGTGACCACATCGGGCATCGCGCATATCGAGGATCTGCCGCATGGCGCCGTCGTCGGTACATCGAGCCTGCGGCGGCAAGCGCAGCTCTGCGCCCTGCGCGTGGATTTGCGCATTCAATCGCTGCGCGGCAATGTCGATACAAGGATTCGCAAGCTCGATGCCGGCGGTATGGACGCCATTATCCTGGCCTGTGCGGGCCTGGTCCGATTGGGTTTGGAATCGCGCATCACCGCACGCATCGATCCGGACATTTGCCTGCCCGCCGTGACCCAAGGCGTGATCGGCGTCGAATGCCGCCGCAGCGATACGCGCACCTTGAGCCTGCTGCAGCCTCTCGAGGATCCAGCGACGCGGCTGTGCATGGATGCGGAGCGCTCCTTCGCGGCGCGCCTCGGCGGTAGCTGCCAATCGCCCATTGCCGCGTACGCCGAGCTTACGGCCGATCGGATGACACTTCGAGGCTTGGTCGCGGAGCCTGATGGCTCACGGGTGCTGCGAGAGTCAGTGTCGGGCAGCAGCGATGAACCTGCCGCGCTCGGTGCACAGTTGGCCGAGCGCATGCTGGCAGGCGGCGCGGGAGCGCTGCTCGAGCGCCTGCGTACGGGTTAGCGATGCCGGCCGCCAAAACCCTCCCGGCCCTTCATGGCATTGGCGTCCTGGTCACGAGGCCGGAACTGCAGTCGATGCCGCTGTGCCGTCTGCTCGAAGCGCAGGGCGCGAGCACCCTACGTTTGCCGGCAGTCGAAATTAAACCCTTGGGCGACCGGCGCGCGCTTGCCGCGCATCTAGGCGATCTCGAGGAATTTGACGTCATTATTTTCACCAGCGCCAACGCGGTTCGATTCGGCGTGTCGTTCCTCAATCAACGGCGCGGTTTGACGCTCGCGGCCCTGGGTCCCGCGACCGCGCGCGCCTTGAACCAAGCGGGTTACCGCGTGGCCATACAACCCGAAGACTCGATCGATACCGAGGGACTTCTGCGGCATCCGCAGTTGGAACGCGTCGCGGGCCGGCGCATTTTGATGATCAAGGGAGGCGACGGCCGGGAACTGCTCCGGCAAGAACTCACGCAGCGTGGCGCGACGGTGGTGACCGCCGATGTTTACGAGCGTGCGCCGGCGGTTGCAAGCGCGGCCGCACTGGCTGCCGTGCATGAACGATTCGCGGCGGGCGCCCTGCACGTGATCACCGCCACCAGCGTGGAAGTGGGACGTAATCTGCTCACTCTGGCCACAGGCGAGGGCGCCCCGCCGCAATTGCGTGACGAATTCGAAGGCGTTTCTTGGCTGGTGCCCAGCGAACGCGTGGCCTTAGCCCTTCGAGAATTGGGTCTGCAGGCGCCGTTGCTGCAGGCGCCTTCTGCCGAAGATCAAGACTTGGTAACGACGCTCATCCGCTGGCGCTCCAGCGTGTCCGGCGCATAGTCGAAGGAATCGTAGTACAAGCGGCTCTCTGAGACCCCGCGCACCGCGAACTCGCGTCGCACCGCCGCTATCATGGCGGGCGGGCCGGCGGCATAAACCTCGTACGCCGCGAGATCCTGGATGTCACTGAATGCGGCTTCGTGCACCCAACCCGTGAGCCCGAGCCACTGAGGCGATGCTTCCGATAGCACCGGAACGTAGCGCAGGGATGCGGCTTGGCGGGTCAATGTTTCCAGGGTGCCGTGCGCATACAGATCCTGCTCGCTGCGCACTCCCCAATAAAGCAACATGTCGCGCTCAATATCGTTCTCGATGACGTGGCGCAGGATGCTGAGCAGTGGCGCAATCCCCGTGCCGCCGCCGATGAGCAGCATCGGCGGTGGGGCATCGGCGCCCGGCGCATGGGCGCCCCGCGCATCGGCGCCCGGCCGATACACGAATTTGCCCAGGGGACCTTCGATGGTGAGCAGCGCGCTTTGCATGTCGTCGCGGAACAATCGATCGGTAAATTCTCCGCCCGCTACGTGGCGCACATGCAGCTCGAGCGGCCGCGCCGCGTGCGGCGGCG
>DASWUU010000218.1:0-10530 GCA_036401515.1 Steroidobacteraceae bacterium | reverse complement strand
TGGTACAGCATAGTTAATTCGGCTTGGTGAAAGTGGTTTGCAGGAATACCTGGGTGTTGCGAGCGCCCAGCACTCGGATGCTTAGGCGGTACACCGTTGCAGTGGGCGGCGGCACGGTGCCGCCATAAGCGCTGAGATTCGAACCGCCGCTGACGGCAGCCGATGACTGCACGCACGCGGTGCTCAAGGGCGGCCCGGGAACGTTGCAAAGGCGATCGATGACATAACGAATCTGCACATCCGGAGTGGCGCCCACGATGTCCCCGTGCGTTGCCACGGCCGAGAATGATGTGTCATCCAACAGCACAGTGGGCACGCCTTGCGCGTTGGCCGGCAGAATGGAGGCTTTATAGTTTTGCGCCGGCAAATCGGCATCGGTTGCAGCGACCAGCGCGCCGCCAGCCGTGAATTGCGTCAGCACGAAAGAAACTGCCTGCTCCCCTTGATTCATCAGATCGCGGCGGAAGGCCAGATTGCCGGCGCTGAATAGCGAATTTTGCATCGAGCGCACCAGGGCGACGCCGCCGATGGTCAGAATCAGCAGAACAATGAGCGTGAAGATGAGAACCACGCCGCGCTCGCGCGATCGTGAATGCCGCAGCGTCTTCATGGCGCTTGCGCCAGCAACAGCATGTTGCGCAAGGGAACGGTGAATTCGAATACGCGATACCGGTATTGCTGGTCGAGGGCGCTCAAGTTCACGGTCTGCTTGAGCAGAGGAAGAGGAGCTCCCGCGGCGTCCGTCAAATTGTCGAACAGCGTCAGGGTCGGAGGTGTTACTACATTTTTGTCGTAGTACTCGCCCCGCACGACCAAGGCGATGCGCACCGATACAATCTTGCGCATCACCGCTGGGGTCGTCATGACGGTATTGATGTCATACCCTCCTAGAGGGGCCGGGCTGACCCAAGTACTTTGTTTGCCGGTGCCGAGGGCGTCGATGCCGTAGATCGCATGTATCTGGTCCACGCCATCGGCAATGGCCTGAACGGCGTCTGCGCCTCCCGATGCTTGTACGATCTTGATGTTCTGCAGCAGGTCGTAGCTGGCAAGAATTCGGTTAGCGTCCACGGTGAGCAGTTGAAACTGCACGTTGTTTGCGCCGGCATTGCCGATGGGCGTGACATAGCTTGCCGTGCTCGCAGCGAGGCTCGCAATGGTCGTGGTGGTGCCGGTCGTCGTGTAGTACAGGCCTCCCAGCGGCAACGCAGCGCCGACGGGATTGCCTAACACTTGCTCCAACAGGCAGTCGGATGTGCCGCTTTGACTGACGATGGCCAGGTCCCGATCGGCGAAGCCGACCGTGTTGTCCAGGGTCAGCGAGGTGGCGGTGCCTGGAATCGTAACCTGTCGGGGAACACCGCCGGCGGCACCGGAGCCGCTCATGACCACGAGCACATCCGAGCGCCCATCGTCAGACTGGTTGAAACCGATGAGCAGGGGCGCCACCCGCAAGGTATTCACGGCGCCGCCGAGAAAATTCACGCTGAACGGCGCCGGGAACGGGGTGCCGGCCGGCCGCGGCAAACCGATGAATCCGGGGGCTGTAACATTGAGCGTGCAGCCCAGCACGCCTTGGTCGGTTGGATACGCTGAATCGGCGAAGCCGGAGCCTGCACTGCGAACGATTCGATCCAGCGAATACACGGCGAAAGCGCCGGTCTGTTCCGCATCATTGGTTGAGGTGGTGGTGCGCTTGTGATTTTCCCCCACGACCACGAGGCTGCTGACGGCGAGGGTGACGCCCAATCCGATGACCATCGCCACCATCAGTTCAATGAGCGTCATGCCCCGATGGCGCCAGGCGACGCTGCGGCCACTGTGCAAGATGCTGAATACAGGGGTCACGGTAGAATCACTCGGGTCGTGAATGAGCTTGTCGGCGTATCGCCAGCGCCAGAGTGCTGGGGCGGTGTCCAGGTGAGCACGATATCCGCGCTGTTGGTGGTGCCGGCGACGGCGTTTATGACGAGGACTCCGCTCGGCAATCCGCCCGCCGTTGGATCGGCGATTCGCGCATTCAGAGGCGTGAGCACCGCAGCACTCAAGACCACTGAATTGGCAAGCCACATGTCGCTCGCGATCTCGTTCGCAAGCAGTGACGCACGATTGCGATCCTCTGCATCGACCGAAAAACTTATCGAACGCGCCTCCAGACCGATCAAGCCCAAGACGCCGAACGAAAACAGCAGTATCGACACCAATACTTCAATCAGCGCCATGCCGCGGAAAGACGCGGGCGCGTGGCGATTCCCTCCTCTGTTGGCGGCGACAATGCGTGTGTTCATGGCGGGCACCCGTCGGGTTCCGTGGTCAGCGACTTGGCTGGATCGCACAGGTGAACTTGGCCGCCTAAGGTCACCATGACATTCAGGGGCCGATCCGCGCCCGGCGCAGTGATGTTGAACATGGAAACCGGAGGAATGGCCGGGGGAAGCGTGCAGGTCGCGTTCGTGATGCCCGTGGCGGCATTCGCTGTCAGGCGGCCAACGGAGTTGAAGCACACGGCGGTGTCAGTAACGTTGGCAACTTGGACACCTGAATTGATGGCGGAGACTTCGCCAGATTGAATAAACTCCGGGATTTCAGCCAGGGACCCAATCAGCGGGACGGTTTCAATGGCCCAGTAGTTGCCGTTGGCGTTAGCCGTCCGGGCCGCGGCGGGGGTCGTGCTGTTGGTCAGGTAAAAAACGGTTTGGCGGCTGCGACGCAGCGATTCTGCTTGAGCCAACCGCAAGCCATTCTGCAGGGAGTCGGCGACTGAGCGGACTTTCGTATTGGCGATCCACAACCGCATCGACGGCACCCCCAAGCCGACCAGGATGGCGAAGATCGACATGGTGACGACCATCTCTAGGAGGGTGAACCCTGCGGAGTTGGCGCCGCGTTTTAGCATTGGCCCGCCTTGGTTTCCCAGGCAGTGGGGCAGCCTGGTGCCCAGCCTGAGGCCGTCGCGACCGAAGTCTTGGCACCGGCTTGATCGACCGTAAAGACAAAGCCGGTAACGGAGGAAGCAGCGACGCCGGTTGCGGTCAAGGTATAGTGGCTCGCGTCGGGTATGACGCACGTGAACGCGAAGTTGCCGATGTTGGCTGCGGTGGTGCACGGTGCCGGGAAGGCGGGGGGGCCAGGCACCGACGCATATGTCCGGTTGTCCTGGAAGTGGCGCTCCATATTGGCTTGCAGAGCGGCCAGGCCGTTGGTGGCGTCCACCAGTTGTCCGCGAAGCACATAGTTGCGATAGTTCGGGTAGGCGATCGCGGCAAGGATGGCCACGATGGCAACGGTGATCATGAGCTCGATGAGCGTGAAACCCTTCGCGTGGCGATTTCTCGGTCGACGAACTGTGCGCACTTGCATCATCGCTCTCCCTGCTGAAATGAGCCATTACTCGGACCTACGTTGCACATTTAAGCTTGCGTGAAGCTTGCATCTCATAAGCAGCTGCAGGATGTGTGACGCCCTTCAAGTCGCATGTGTCATAAGGCGTGGGGCATCCCGGTTGCTGTCTCACTAGCCGACGGAAATTGTTAAATCGCGGTCGAATAACAGAGGTGGATGAAGCACGCCCGACCCATCGCGCATCTGACATATGATCAACAAGGATGAGGGAGCGGCCTCGGACGAGATGTGCCTTCCCATCGAATACTGCGCCTGATGCCCGGCAGCACGGATGTGATAGTCAGGGTGTCCAACGGCGGAAAGTCGCACGCACGGATGCGTGCGCACTTTTTCATCCGTATGTCAGCTAGCGCCTACTCCCGGTGGAGGCACAAAGATCGCGGCATGCCTGTACCGTACGTCCTAGCCGTATTGTTGCAATCGCAAAAAAACATAAGGGGACGCTATATGTCGTTTATCGCCTGGATTGTCTTAGGCCTTATCTCCGGTTTCATTGCCAGTAAGCTGGTGAACAAAACCGGTGAAGGTGTGATTCTCGACATCGTGCTCGGTGTTGTCGGAGCGGTGGTCGGCGGTTGGCTTTTCACCACCTTCGGCATGTCGGGGGTCACCGGACTCAACATCTACAGCATGCTGGTGGCTGTCGTGGGTGCCGTGGTCGTCCTCGTCATCTTTCATGCCATTAGGCGCAAAGCCTAACGGCACTCAAAACCCCAAGGAGCGACGATGATTAGAAAACTGTTGATTGCAATCGCCGGTGCTGCGCTCGTATCAGTAGCCAGCGCTCAGGCGGTGGACTCGGTGAAGGACACCTCCAGAGCCGCAGCCGAAGGCACCAAGCAAGGAGCAGACAACGCCAAGGCGGCGATGCACTCCGGAGCGCGAAAGACATCGGAAAAAAGCAAGGCCAACGTGCACAAGGCAAAGGCGCACTATTACCGGCATAAAGCCAAGTCCGAAGGAGACGCAGCAGTTCACTAGTTGAACCGGGCCCTGGGTTAATGCAGCGCGGGGACAATACCCGCTGCAGCCAGTGCCCGCAGAGCGAGTTCGAATCTCGCGGGAAATTGCGGGTCGGAGTATTCCCGACTCCACACCACGACGTTGTTGTTGTCGATGTCGCCGGCATGCGCTTCTTGAGTCAGCACATTCTGCGGTTGTCGGCCGTCCATTTGCTCCACAGCAGCGAACAACTCTTGAACCTTGCACTTGATTGCATCCAGAAGATGAAGTTCAGCGGCCGGCGGCACTCGAACCTGCACGAAAACCATTTCTTCATCTGCACCGAGTCTAATTTCAATGGCCGCGTGAGGCGTCATTATTGCCGAACCTCGTATTTTGTCAGGTGCCTAACACTGCCACGCAAGGCTAACGAATCGCAATAAATGAGGCCGTAGGCCATGGCATCGACACACTGTCAGGGGACGCGCACATCCTTTAGCGTCTTACGGGGCCTCACGAGTTTGACCTACAGCTAACTCGAGGATTTTGTCCAATATTCCAATTATGTCCGGATCAAAAGTAAGCTCGCTGCGTGCTTTTAGGGAAGCGAGGCAAAGCTTAAGGCCTTGGGCCGTCGTCCTGGCCGGCGGGGGCGGACACCGCGTGCAGGGATTGACGAAATCGGCCACCGGCGAGTCTGTTCCCAAGCAGTTCTGTTCACTTAGCCGCCGAGAATGTCTCTTTGAGTTGGCTCTAGAGCGCGCTTTTGGCATCGCGGGCCCCCAACGAGCGTGCGCGGTCGTGGCCGCCCAGCATCGCCGCTGGTGGTCTTCGCCCCTGCTAGGGATGCCGTTGGGCAACATCTTCATACAGCCCGAAAACCGTGGCACAGGGGTTGGGATATTGTTTTCGCTCCTTCACATCGAAGGGCGCGATAAGGATGCCACGGTAGTGTTTCTGCCTGCCGATCACAATTTCAGAGATGAAAACACGTTGGCACGCTCTGTAAAGCTCGCTTCAAGATTTGCATCGGCGAACGCGGATCTCGTTTATTTACTGGGCACCAAGCCCCAATTCGCTGATCCGGAGATGTCATATATCGTTCCAACCGGCTGGCCCGCGGCGGGTCTGTCTGGCGTGAAAGAACTGGTCGAGAGACCCTATGCTGGTTCAGCGGCGGCATTGATCGCACACGGCGCGCTTTGGAACATGTCCATCGTGGCAGGGTCGGTGAGGGCCCTGTTAAAGCTTTTTCCGGCATCATTCGGTTACTTAGTCGATGAGATGCGGGCCGCCGTTGGCAGTCCTCTTCTGAGCTATAGATCTCGCCTGGCGCTTGGACGACTGTATGCTGATATGCCCACGCTAGATTTTGGGCGCGATGTCCTTGCCAGCCACCCGGAAAACTTGAAGTTGCAGCAAGTGCCTCCCTGTGGCTGGTCTGACCTGGGGACGCCGGCGCGGTTATCGGCAACGATCCAAAACGTTCGGCGCTTCCTTGCTCAGCCGGAACCGACCAGCCCCAGATACCTCGACCTCGTTCAGACCGGGATCAAAACCGCTACCGCAGCGTCAAAGCCCGGGCGTGCGGGCGCTTTGGTATGAACGTGTCTCGGTTGCAGAGAGTTTTATGCTGGCCGTGCCCATGACCTTAAACGTGGGTACGCCACGCGTATCGCCGTCGAGAATTGCAACGGTAATGTCCCGTGCTTGATTTGCCGGGACCGAGGCAGGTACCCAACCGCGCTGATCGTAAATGACCGTGCAAGTTACTTTTACGCAGTCCTGCACGACCAGATAGTACGCAAAATCGCTCAAGGAGAAATGCGGCGAGTCGTTATAGAGGCGCGCTGCAACCGAGCCAATAGTGCCGGGCTGCGAGCCCGCCTCGGGACGTATCTGATCGAACCGGATCTCAGTAACGGCAATTCTATTCTTGGCTTCTGGATCGTTCTTGTCCAAATTCTCGATGTGGAAGCGCTCGAAATCGACATGTTTCGGCTGTTGCGGCGCTTGCGCCGTTAATCCTGGCAGCGTCGAGGTTGGCGCTTCGCTCCTCTTCGCGAGGACGACGATCGCTACGATAGCCACAATGATAATTCCGCCGGCCATTAAGCTCTGCGCGCGATATTTGGGTGATAGCACGGCCAGCGCCACGGAAACCAACACCAACATCCAGAGCATGACCTCAACTTTCATCAATCCCCCAAGACTTATTTGGCGCCGTATGCGCTTCAAAGGTAACATTGGTTCGCTGCTTTAGGCCGGCTTACCTGTCGCCGCAGTCAGCGCGGCATCCAATGTCTTCACCTCATAGGGTTTTGACAGCATCCATGCCGTTCATAGACCCCGGCATCAGACGTCGGTAAAAACGAGGTTGATATCTCGATCATCCATCAGCGCTCCCAGGGCCGTTTGAGCACTCGCAACGCGCGTGATCCGATACCCAAGCTCGCGGAGCATTTCGATGACCAGTGAAGCCACCTCATCTTCATCTTCCACCAGCAGTATCGACCCTTTCAAAGCACGCCGCCCGTCCGTGCTTTCGATATCCGCAAGCTCACTGGGAGCTCGACGCGGAGCTCGCGCAGAGCGAGGCAACAACAACGTGACCGTGGTGCCCTGCCCCACCACGCTTTCCACGCTTACCGAGTGGCGGGAAGCGCGGCGAGCGAGGATCGGTACGGAGCAAGCAGCTGATTGTCCCCGGTCAAGAGGTATCCGCGTTGTCCGGTTTCGGCATCCCGTACGGACCATAAGGTGAATTCAATCAGCTCGAGTACTCCGCGCGTGTGCATGATCGATTTGCGCGCATTGATCTGGCCTCGCCACACCGCGAAAACCACCAGCAAGGCCATCAAAAGCAAAAAAGTTGCCAATAAAAAGACGCGGCGCAGATCCCTAGCGGCAGAAAAGAGCCCGCCGGCTCCTTGCATGCGACTCTCTGACCTTCGCATATCCACGGACCGTCATTGCCAATAATTTTAATCCACTACACGGTCACGGCGACATCAGTCCTCGCCTGCAACGCCATGGCGATCAGCGCAGACCCGCCGAATACCATATTGATCCCGACCAGCAACCCGATTGCCCAAGCGGCAGTGCCAGGAAGTCCAGAAAAGATCATGGCCGCGAGCACCAAATCCACAATACCGCTGAACAACATCAATCCCCAGCGGGGCGTCCGTTCCCGCCGGTGAGCCAGTGCGTACATCACCGAGACAATTCCCTCGAACGCGAGAAAGGCAGTCAAAATCACCGTCAGCGAAAGGGCGCCAGACAACGGCCAAATCAACAGTACGGCTCCTGCGGCAATAGCGATGAGCGCTGACAGCAGCGACCAGCCGAATCCAGGTGAACCGCGAGTTCGGACCGTCATGGCCAGGCCGACAACTCCGCTCAATAAGACGATCCAGCCGATGAGTAATTCGACCCCAAACGTTGCCAATGGAGGCACACAAATGGCGACAGCACCCAAGACCCACAAAACGATTCCCTCAATCAGGAAAAACTTCCAGTGCAAATGCAATCTTGTCACAGAGACTTCTCGCCCCTTTTCCATTTGCCCAATTTCGCCAGCCATGGTTTTGCTCCTTGCCGATGAGTGCACTGTGAGCCTCCCGCCATTATTCCTCAAGTTCTGACGTCATCAATTGACCCACATCTAGAGGGCCGGTATTCCTAGTGGCAGCTCTTCGGGGCGTTGCTATCGTCGCTTCGATCACGACATATACCGGGAGAGGTTCATGGACCAGACAGTAACCCGCCGACAGGCGGTAGGATTTGTTGGGCTGGGTATTGCCGCAGCGGCCGCGGGTCCGACGTCGGCGCAGCAGTCAGACCAGCCGAGCAGTGGCGCCAACCCGAGGCAAGATCCGCGCTCGAAGTATCCGAAACCTCCGTTTTCAGAGCAAACACAGCCTTGGCCGGGTCTCGCAAACAAAATGAATCCCAAGCCGGACCATGGCGAAACCAGCTATCGCGGCTCGGGTCGGCTGGCCGGCCGCAAAGCACTCATCACCGGTGGAGATTCCGGGATGGGCCGAGGCGCCGCGATCGCTTACGCCCGCGAGGGCGCGGATGTCGCGATTAACTACCTACCCGCTGAAGAATCGGACGCGCGCGAGGTCATTCAGTTGATCAAGGATGCGGGCAGGAAGGGCGTGGGCATTCCTGGCGATCTACGCGATCAGGCTTTTTGTCAGCGATTGGTGGCGGAGGCCGTCCAAAAGCTGGGCGGCCTCGATATTGTGGTTTGCAACGCGGGCCGACAGCAGGCCAAGGCCTCGATACTCGACATCAGTGCAGAAGATTTTGACGCCACAATGAAAACCAATATTTACGCGCCATTCTGGATCATCAAAGCCGCCCTGCCGCATTTGGAGCCAGGCTCTTGCATCATCGGGACCACCTCGGAACAGGCTTACGATCCCTCCCCAGACTTATATGACTATGCGCAAACCAAAGCGGCAACAATGAACTACGTCAAATCGCTCGCCAAGCAGTTTGGACCCCGCGGCATTCGCGTGAACGGCGTCGCACCCGGGCCGGTCTGGACCCCGCTGCAAATTAGCGGCGGAGCTTCAGCGCAGAAGTATGAGCACTTCGGCAGCACCACTGCCTTAGGAAGGCCGGGACAACCGGCAGAGCTTGCCTCCATTTATGTCCAACTTGCCTCGAATGACGGCAGCTTCACCACGGGGAACATCTATGGTGCCGGTGGAGGGCAAGGCCAGCCCTAGCCATCGTGTTCGCGAGTTGGGCGGTTCGCTTGACGACTTGAATGAGAACGATTATCGTTTGCATACAGGATCTGGGAGCGAACGTGAAGCTTTTGACTTTGATGGCCGCCATGGTTGCCGCAACATTTGTACATGCCGCAGTTGCTGCGGACATGCCCGAATTTACGCTGGTGATAAAAAACCACGTCTATCAACCGAGCGAACTGACGATCCCTGCGGGCACCAAGGTCAAGCTGCATATCACCAACGAAGATGCCACTCCTGAGGAGTTTGAGAGCACTGATTTCAACCGTGAAAGCGTGGTGCTGCCCAATCACAGCATAGTCGTTTTTATCGGTCCTCTACGCGCCGGGACTTACGGGTTCTTTGGGGACTTTCATCGAGAGACGGCGCAGGGCCGCTTGATCGTGGAGTGAGACGTGCCTGCCGTGGCATTACTTGTTTTCCGTGAGGTTCTCGAGGCCGCTTTGATCATTTCGATCATTTGTGCCGCGACCCGCGGTGTGCCGGGCCGCGCAGCGCGGGTGTTGGGTGGCATAGGGCTCGGGGTTGCCGGTGCGCTATTGGTCGCGCTGGGAGCGGATTTTATTGCAAATCTGGCGAGCGGTGCGGGCCAGGATATTTTCAACGCGGCCGTGTTGCTGTTGGCCGTACTCATGATCGGCTGGCACGTCATCTGGATGTCCTCCCATGGCCGAGAGCTCGCCCAGCACATGACCAGCGTCGGCAGCGCCGTGAAACAGGGCTCGCGTTCCCTCAATCTCTTGTTAACCGTGGTTGCACTCGCGGTGCTGCGCGAGGGATCCGAGGTGGTGCTGTTCCTTTTTGGTCTGTCCGCCAGCGGTATCAACGCCGTGCAGATGGCAGGGGGTATCGGCATTGGCATCATCGGCGGAGCCACGCTGGGATTCGGTTTATATATCGGGCTGCTGGGTATACCGATCAACCACTTCTTCACCGTGACTAACATCATGTTGGTATTGCTGGCGGCCGGGCTCGCCTCCACGGCCGCCGGCTATCTTGTACAGAGTGACTTGTTGCCGGCGATGGGCAGCCAGATATGGGACACCTCACGCCTTCTCTCGGATGACTCCGCTCTGGGTAAGACGCTCGGCGTGCTGATCGGATATAAATCCGCACCCGCCGGAATTCAACTCGCCTTTTATCTCACCACCGTGGCGCTTCTAACGGCTGGGATGCGCTGGCAACAAAAAAGAGCAATGCCAGCTTCGCGCAGCGTCTCGGCGCCGCGGGAATCGGCGCCCAGACATCCTCAGCATTGAACTCTCGGCGGTGTACGTATGCGAGCTGCTATCTTTGGAATGGCTGCCTTTTTCTGTGTCGGGCTGGCCCAGGCCGACGACTACAATGTCTACTCCCCCTATGTCATCGCTTCGCAGAGCGAAATCGAATTGCGCGGCTATCATGATGTGGACTCTCGTGC
>DASWUU010000217.1:0-3863 GCA_036401515.1 Steroidobacteraceae bacterium | reverse complement strand
GCCGATCAGCCGCGTCTCCAGGCTATCGGCCGTTTGCGACAAGGCGGCAATGGCAGCAGTCAGTTGGTTGCGCAGTAAATGCGCCAGTGCGCGCCGAAACAGCTCTTCTTTGTTCGCAAAGGATAGATACAGCCCCTGTCTCGAAACACCTGCCGCGCGAGCGACGTCATCCATCGACGCTTTGCGAAACCCAAATCTCGCAAAGATACTCACTGCGGCGTCAAGCACGGCACAGACCTTCGAATCGGACTGAGAGGGCAGGGGAGGGGGGAGCAGTATAGTCACTGAGGTCATGTTAGACACACAGTGCCCAACTTGTCAAGTTAGTCCAACTTGGTCGCAACTATTGCGTACTCCCTTGGCATAATGCGCCGCCATGTTCGCCCTTCCGCAGCTGTCCATTCCAACCCTGTCAATCCTGGGATCAGAATTGCAATTCCCGGTTCGCCGCATTTATTGCGTCGGCCGCAATTACGCCGATCACGTGCGCGAAATGGGCAATGACCCTAACCGGGATTTTCCGTTCTTTTTCAGCAAGCCGCCGGATGCGGTGGTGCCGAGCGGCTGGCGGGTGCCATTTCCCGTAAAGACCGCTGAGTTGCACCACGAAGTAGAACTGGTGGTCGCGCTGTGCAGAGGCGGCGCCAATATCCACGCAGCCGATGCGTCCTCGATGATCTTCGGTTTTGCAGCCGGCATCGATTTGACGCGACGCGACCTGCAGGCTGAGGCAAAGAAAGCCGGGCGTCCGTGGGATATGGCTAAAGGGTTTGATCATTCCGCGCCCATCGGTGCATTGACCAAGGGACTTCCGCCGAACACCGGACCAATCACCTTGACGATCGATGGCAAGGTACGGCAGCGCGGCGATCTCAAGGATATGATTTGGAGTCCCGCTGAAATTATCGCCGCGCTCTCCGGCTACGTTCAGCTCGCTCCCGGTGATTTGATATTTACCGGCACCCCTGCGGGGGTCGGCCCCATTCAGCGGGGCCAGACGGTTCGTGGCACGATCGCCTCAGCCGATCCCATTGAAATAACCTTCGAATCCTAATCAAGATCAACAAGGCTCACATGTTCCGTCTATTGTGCTTTCTGCTGTGCCTGCCCCTTATCAGCCACGCGGCGGATGAGTATCAACAACGCATCGACCGAGTGCTGCTGCAGACGCCGCTGATCGATGGGCACAACGATTTGCCTTGGGAAATCCGAGACCGCTACAAGAGCGACTTCGCATTGATCGATCTTAAGTCCGATACGCATCACCTGCCGGTGGGCCCGGATCAAGCCGCCTTCATGACCGACATCCCTCGCATGCGGGCTGGGCACGTAGGGGCCCAATTCTGGTCGGTGTGGATACCGGTGAGCATCTCGGGTTTCGAAGCTGTGCAAATGACATTGGAGCAAATCGATTTGGTCAAGCGCATGGCCGCGCGTTATCCCTCCGACCTCGCGATGGCGTACAGCGTTGCGGACATTCGGCGCATTCATAAGAGCCGCAAGATCGCATCGCTCATCGGCATCGAGGGCGGACACCAAATCAACAATTCTCTGGCAATGCTGCGGCAGCTGTATGACGCGGGCGCGCGCTATATGACGCTCACGCACAGTGCCAACACCGCGTGGGCGGATTCGGCCACCGATACCCCAGCGCACCACGGTCTGACGCCCTTTGGCGTCGAAGTCGTCAAGGAAATGAATCGATTGGGAATGTTGATTGATTTGAGTCACGTATCGCCGGAAACGATGAAAGCCGCGCTAGCGGCCAGTCAAGCTCCGGTGATTTTTTCGCACTCCTCGGCGCGGGCGCTCGATGACCATCCCCGCAACGTGCCGGACGATATCCTAAGGGCCTTGGCCGCCAATGGCGGGGTAGTGATGGTGAATTTCGCGCCTCCCTACGTATCCGCGGCGCGCAATCGCTGGCAAGCTGACCGCGCTGCAGAGCAGACACGCTTCAACGCTCCACCCTTCGCCGGACTCTATATCGGCCAGCCGGATCGAGCCAAGGCGGCGCTTGCAGACTGGGACGCCAAGCATCCGCAGCCTGTAACCACGCTGGCTCAGGTCGCTGACCATATTGAGCATATTCGGCAAGTAGCGGGCGTTGATCACGTGGGGCTCGGCTCGGATTTCGATGGCATCCCGGATACGCCGGTTGGGCTCGAGGGCGTCGACAAATACCCTGCGCTGCTCGAGGAGCTCATGCGCCGAGGTTGGAATGATGCCGACATTGCCAAAGTCGCTGGTGAAAATCTGCTTCGCACCATGGCTGCCGCCGAACAGGTGAGCCTCAAATCACGGGAAATGCCGAAGCCGCATTGAGCGAAGAATGGAAGTGGACGAAATTCTGATTGCGTTCCGAGGTGCAAAACCGATCCCACGAGTTCGCTGATCGCGTGATATATCATTTGCGTTGCCTTTCCGCTACGCAGCGGGGCATTTCCGTGGCCGCTATTGACATTACGATATCAACTAATCGAATAATGCATGCCGCGGTGCGACTGCAAAAAATTAGCGCACCGGAATAAGGCAGGACGACCAACTGGAAAATGCTATGGCGATGGGGCTGCATCGTCGAGACACGTGAAGGCGGAAAACACCGCCAGCACGGACAGGTGGGAGTGATTGTAAATGGATAAACGGTCTACTAGCCGTTTTGGGGAGCTAAAAAATGACGACTAGAACAGTGGCACTGTTGCTTTCAGGCGCCGTGTCTGCGGCTTATTCCTTATCGGCCCTGGGGGCACCTGCCGCCACGACATCCCCTAGTGAGGATAACTCCATTGCGGAAATCGTCGTTACGGCTGAAAAGCGCACGGAGAACCTGGAAACGGTTCCTGTCGCGATTTCGGCTTACACCTCGAAAGCGCGCGACCTCATCGGCATTGAAACTATCCAGGACATGACAAATTTCACGCCTGGCCTCGCATACTCCACCTCTTTGGACCGTGCGTTTATCCGCGGCGTCGGCCGGCAAACCAATAACCTTGCCACCCAGCCGGGCGTCGCGACCTATGCCGATGGCGTCTATAACTCAAGCGTGGTCGCGGCAGCAGGCGATTCGCTGTTCGAAGATCGGATAGAAATTCTACGCGGGCCCCAGGGTACTTTGTACGGACGTAATGCCATCGCCGGCACGATCAATTCAATCGCCAAGCGCCCAACGCCTGAGTGGACCGCGGAGGTGCGAGTCAACCTCGGAAACTATAGTACCCACAATTTCGAAGGGGTGGTGTCCGGTCCGATCACCGATACCCTGCGAGTTAAATTTGGCGGGTATCGCAACACTCAGCAAGACGGCTACTTCCGGAATATTTTCGATGGCAAATCGGAGAGCAGCAACTTAGGCAACGGCAACTATTTTTATTGGGAAGGGCAAATCGAGTGGGACATCACGCCCGATGTTCAATTCTGGATGAAGGTTTTCCAATTAGGCTATAACGACGCCTATCTTACGCCCACCAACATAACCGGCTCCTATGACTACGCGCCGTACCCGGCGTATTTCCCTCTTTTCCCCGGCGCCGCCTTTGGCTATACGCAGCCCGGATACACGCCGGCAAACTCGCAGAGCACGAATCCGGCCAACAACAATGTCCATACTTTCAGCAATAACGATCCCAACAACGCGAAACTGAGCCGCACGTACTCAGCGACTCCGCAACTGACGTGGCGCACCCCCTGGGCCGCGGACGTGAAGTACCTCGGCGCCTACACCACGTATAACTACAATTTGCACAACGACTACGACAACACCAGTATCGGCTCCTACGTGTATCCAGTTAGTCCGTTTAGGCCGACGGAGCCCTACTGCGGCGGCTTTCAGTGTCCTCCTTTGACGGTATTTCCGTCTATTTTCT
>DASWUU010000216.1:0-3149 GCA_036401515.1 Steroidobacteraceae bacterium | reverse complement strand
CCTGTCCCGATGAGCGCTCCTTCCAGGGTGCGCTGCGCGCTGACGCGAATTTTCTTGCCTTCGAGCTGCGCGCCGTCGCCGCGCGATGCAGTGAAGAATTCCTGGCGCATCGGATCATAGACCACGGCGTGCTGCAGGCGTTTGCGGTGCTCCACGGCAATCGAGACGGCAAAGGTGGGGAAACCATGCAAAAAATTCGTGGTGCCGTCGAGCGGATCGATGATCCATCGAAACTCATCCTCGCCGCTGGCGCCGGATTCTTCGGCGAGAATCGCATGCTGCGGATAACTGCGCCGGATGGTGGCGATGATGTCCAATTCGGCCTTGCGGTCGATGTCCGTCACGAAATCATTGCGCCCTTTGGTGTCGACCTTCAAGGAATCGAGGCGCGACAGGCTTTTGACGATTAAATCGCCGGCGCGCCGCGCCGCGCGCATGGCGATATTGAGGAGGGGTTGCATAAGGTGGCGCTAGAATATCACCTGTGACTACCCTCGTTCGCATCGTCCTCATCGATCCCAGCCATCCAGGCAACATCGGCTCGGTCGCGCGCGCCATGAAAAACATGGCGCTGTCGGATCTGGTGCTGGTGCGGCCGCGTTCATTTCCGCATGCGGAAGCCACTGCGCTGGCGGCGGGCGCAGACGATATTTTGGCTCAAGCCCGTATCGTCGGCAGTGTGACCGAGGCGATCAGCGATTGCGCTTTGATTGCCGGCACCACTTCGCGGCCGCGATCGTACTACTGGGAATTCACGACGCCGCGCGATATCGCGGGCCGCATCGTCGCTCTGCCTGAAGAGGATCGCGCCGCCCTGCTGTTCGGTTCCGAGCGCTACGGATTGGCGACCGAGGATCTAAATCATTGCAATGTGCTGGTGCGCATTCCGGCAAACCCCGAATATTGCTCGCTCAATCTGGCGATGTCGGTGCAGCTGGCGGCGTACGAGATTTTCATGGCGCGAGAGCAGCCGCATTCGCACACCCAGTTGGAAATGCCGCTCGCCCCATCCGGCGATGTCGAGCATTTCTACGCGCACCTGCACGAGGTGTTGAACGAAATTGATTTCGAGGATCGAACCGGGCACTTGATGGAGCGTCTACGGCGCCTATTTAACCGTGCTCAGCTCGATCGCAACGAGCTCAATATCATGCGCGGTATTTTGAGCGCAGTGCAGGGGAGGCGGGGGCAATCGGCGCAGCGCTCCAAATGAATACCGCGAAATTACCCGTGTACCTCGATCATGCCTCGACCACGCCCGTCGATGAGCGCATCGCCGCGCGCATGGCAGAGATCTTGGTGTCCCAGACTGAGTTCGGCAATCCGGCATCGGCGAGCCACGACTTTGGCTATGCGGCCAACGGTCTTGTGGAGGAGGCCCGCGAACAGGTCGCGGCCGCAGTGGGCAGCACGGCGAGGTAAGTGATTTGGACCTCGGGGGCCACCGAGGCGAACAACCTGGCCCTGTTTGGCCTCGCTCAGTACTACCGCGAGCGCGGCCGTCACATCATCACCTCACGAACGGAGCACAAGGCGGTGCTCGATGCGTGCCGCGAGCTGGAACGCCGCGGCTGGACGGTGTCCTATCTCAATCCGGATCGCGAGGGTTTATTGGACGCGGAGCAAATTGCAGCTGCGTTGCGGGCCGATACCGTGCTCGTGTCCATCATGCACGTTAACAACGAACTCGGCGTGGTTCAGAATATCGCTGCCATCAGCGCTGTCTGCCGGAGTCATGGCGGTGCTTGGCTCCATGTCGATGCGGCGCAGAGCGTTGGCAAATGCCCGATCGATTTTACAAATCTTGGCATCGATTTGATGTCCCTTTCCGCTCACAAGGTCTACGGCCCCAAGGGGGTGGGTGCACTGGTGGTAGCCCCGCGGGTACACCTGACTCCCTTGCAATTCGGCGGCGCTCAGGAGCGGGCCTTACGCGCCGGAACCGTGGCCACTCATCAAGTGGTGGGAATGGGCCTGGCCTTCAAACTGGCATCCACGATGACATCCACGGAAACGGTGCGCATCGCACAGCTTCAGCGCCGGCTCTGGGGAGGATTGGCGCGCATCGGGGGCGTGCTGCGCAATGGCAGCGTCACGCATTCGGTGCCGCATCTGCTCAACGTGTCGTTCGAAGGCGTGGAAGGGGAAAGCTTACTGGCTGCGGTTCGGCCGCATCTGGCCGTGTCCACGGGGTCCGCCTGTACCTCGGCCCTCGCGGGGCCCTCGTACGTGTTGCGCGCGCTGGGCCGCAGCGATCGCTTGAGCGAAAGCAGCCTGCGATTCGGACTGGGCCGCCCTACGAGGGAGGAGCACATCGATGCGGCAGTGGAAATTTTATCGCGAGAGGTGGCCCGGCTGCGCAGAATTGCGGGACTGGCAACCGAGTGAATTACAACGATTTGACCCGACGCTATTTTGATTCGCCCACGAATGTGGGGGAATTATCCGGTGCGGATGTTTTCCGCGGCGCAGCGGGTCACCGCGAACAGGGGACTTGGGTGCAGTTTGACCTGCAGGCGCAAGCCGGCACCCTCTTGAGGGCGCGATTCGTCGCGTTTGGCTGTCCCCATACCATTGCCATGGCGGCTTGGCTGGCAAGCCAAGCAGCGGGCAAGACTCTCACATCCGCGCTGCCCGAGAGCATCCCGGATCTATGCGCCCGATTTGCCTTGCCCGTCGAAAAAATGGGCCGCCTGCTCATCATTGAAGATGCCTGGCGGGCGGCCGCCGCCGCAGCCATTGACTACGGCCGTTGAGCACCCCACATGTGTTGTAAGGCCCGCCTCAGCGTGAAGGAGGATTAATAGAAAATCGCGCCCTGGTTCCGTGCGGCAACGGCCTTGACGTGTTATTTATGGTGTGTTCTAGCTGAACTTGGTGAGGTACAGCGCAGCATGGCGATATTACTGACGGAATCGGCCGCCAATCGAGTTAAAACTCACTTGGCGCAACGCGGAATCGGCGTCGGTTTAAGGGTTGGCATCAAGAAAACAGGTTGTTCAGGCTTTGCCTACGTCGTCAATTACGCAGACGAGATCAAGCCCGAAGACGCTGTGTTCGAGGCGCGGGGCGTCAAGGTGGTCGTGGATCCTCAAAGCCTGCCCTTGATCGACGGCACGCTGGTGGATTTCGTCAAGCAGGGGCTCAAC
>DASWUU010000215.1:0-4280 GCA_036401515.1 Steroidobacteraceae bacterium | reverse complement strand
GCGCTGGACGGTCCAAGCTTGACGGGCGCATATCGATTTTTGCTGCAACGGGACAATGGCGTCGCGATGGAAGTGGAGGCGCGCGTGTTTCCACGCCGGGACATCGGCCAACTCGGGATCGCACCCATTAGCTCCATGTTCTGGTTCTCCGAAACCACTAAGCCGACTGCCATCGATTGGCGGCCGGAAGTGCATGACTCGGATGGACTGGCGCTTTGGACAGGCGCCGGCGAGTACATTTGGCGGCCGCTCGATGACCCCGACAAACCGAGCGTCTCCACGTTTGACGACAAGAACTCGCGCGGCTTCGGCCTGTTGCAACGCGACCGGATTTTCGATCACTACCTCGATGGCGTGCGCTACGATCGCCGTCCGAGCCTGTGGATCGAGCCGCTGGACGACTGGGGCGAAGGTGCGGTTCAGCTCATTGAGCTGCCAAGCAACGACGAGACAGAAGACAACATCGTCGCCATGTGGGTGCCCAAACTGCCGGTGAAGGCCGGCTCCAGATTGCGCTACCATTATCGCTTGCAATGGTGCGCGGCCGAGCCCCACCAGACCGCCCTCGCGCGTTGTGTAGCAACGCGTTTCGGGCGCGGCGGCGAGCCGGGCAAGGTACGGCCCGAGGGAGTGCACAAATTCACGGTGGAGTTCCTAGGAGGGCCGCTCGCAGCATTGCCATTCGGTATCAAGCCCAAACCCGTTCTGTGGTCATCGTCAGAGGCCTTCTCCTATGTTTTCACAGAGGCCGTGCCTGATGGCGTACCGGGACATTGGCGGGCCCAATTCGATTTCACAGGCTCCGGGCCCAACGTCGTCGACATGCGGCTCTATCTGAAGGACGGCGAGCAGACTCTCACCGAGACCTGGCTGTCAGTTCCATCTGTGACCAGCGCCATTACCATTGCGGATGGTGCGACGCGCAGGGCGTTGTTCTGGCTCAGCGCTTAATGTGGCAGCACTCCGATCCCCGCCCTCTTCATCGAGTAATTGTGCGGCGATTCGGCGGCCCCGCCCTGTGAACGCGGGGATCGATCACGCCCGAATAACATAGGTAAACTTCTTAACGATATGTTCAATGGGCTCACGTTCCGCCGTGAGAACCAACGCACACTTTTGCGAGCCGCTTTCTATGCGCTTCGAAAGTCTGTGCAAGATACAGGGATTGCCCTTGTGTGCTACTTACTATGAAGCTAAAAATTTGCGCGCGATGGCTTCAGGGCGTCCTGCATCACGCGGACGTGTCGATCCGCGAAATGTTTCCGCTTGGAATAACCGCACGGCTCACGCTTTCCTTTATAGCGGTGATTGTGCTTGCTGCCACCGCCAATCTAATTGCGCGCGAGAGCGTTTCCATCATCCTGTTTAACAGACCGCTCCCCGAGCCGCCTGTACAACTCGCCGTGCCGGTGCCTTCGCAACCCGCTCCTCTTTCAGAGCCGGTAGATAAGAGACGATTGGAAGCACTGGCCGCCGTGGCGGACCGGTTCGAACTTGCCAGCGAGCTGCGAGCCGAGGCGAACTCCGCCGAGAGCGACAGTGAATATGCGACCGCTCAAGAAACACTTCGCCGCACAGCAAACGACTTTCCAGTCGGTAGTAATGCCAAAACAGCGCTAGAGCGCGCCGTTACAGATTATATTGAGCGCGGTCGACAGGTCGTACATCTGGCCGACCAGCGCCGGGCTGCACGTCTTGAGCACTCGAAGCTGCTGCAGGCGATCAGCGATCGGCTGCAATCGACTCTCGACGGTGCCTGGAAAATCTTTGGCCGGGTACTTGCCCGCCAATCGCTCATCGAACTGCGCGTCGAACTCGATGCAATACGTGCGCACAGCGAAAAGATAATTCTTGGAGAGTCAGTTGACGCCGGCGAGCTGCAGGCCCTGACGGCCAGTGAAGACGCCTTCGCGGCGACCTTTGCAAGCAACGAAACCCACTTTACCAGCGCCGAGGGCGAAGATTGGGTCAAGGGCACCAAGGCGGATTTCGACGAACTGGTCGCGCTGCGGCTGACCTTAGCTGCGCTCAATTCTCGTTACAACGACGCAATTCATCGTTTTTCCCAGAACCACGGCTCGCTGTTTGCCGCAATAAGCAGCGCAGGCTCCCTAACCTCCCCTGCCCTGCATCAACGGCGATCATCTTCTTCGCCACATGCCGTTGCGCCTGTACCGTTAGCCGCACCTGCCCCCTCAGCTGCGTCTGCGCCGTTAGCTGCTCCACTCCCAATAGCACCGTCGCCGGATGAGCTTCTAGCCGCGAGGGCTATTAAGCACGTGGATCATCACGCGCGTGATTTGATGGCTGCAGTCACGGCCATAGTTTTAGCATTGGTGACCGCGATATCGATCCTGACAGTGCGCAGTGTCGTCCGTCCCGTGCGCAGTATTTTAAGGGGCACGAGCACTCTTGCCGCCGGCAACCATCAAGTCCAGATCCCTCGGGGCGGAATTCGGGAACTGGATACCTTGGCGGACGCTTTCAATGAAATGGCGGCGAGGATTGCCAGCGCGCATGCGACCAGGCGTATTCACGAAGAGACGCTGGAGGAAACGGTACTCGAGCGCACGCACAAGCTGCAAATGCTGGCGCAGCAGGATCCGTTGACGTCGCTGCCTAACCGGCGTCATTTGTCGACCTTGTTGGACAATGCGATTGAGCGGGCGCATCGAGATAATCGGCGCCTGGGTGTTTATTTTCTCGACATCGATAACTTCAAGAACTTCAATGACAGCCTTGGACATGTCTTTGGCGATCGCGTACTCATGAGCGTAGCGAATCGCCTAGAAGAGTTCGCCGATGGCCTGGGGTTCGTTGCGCGATTAGGCGGCGACGAATTCACTTTGGTATACCAAAATGCCGACTCCGAGCGGTCGATTCATGAGACGGGCCTACGCCTCGTCCAGGCCTTCCAGAAACTGCTTTCAGTGGACGATCGCGAGTTCAGCGTCAGTGTGAGCGTCGGTGCAAGCGTCTTTCCCGAGCACGGATCGGGCGCCGCCGAGCTATTGCGGGCTGCCGACTCCGCGCTATTTCGCGCCAAGGAATTAGGCCGCAGCCGGCTCGCGCTGTTCACTCCGGAACTCATCGAATCGGCAGCAACACGCTTCGATATAGAGCAAGGCCTGCGCCGAGCGCTCGAACGTGGGGAATTTGAACTGGTGTACCAGCCGGAAGTCGATCTAGCCACCATGCGGGTTGAAATTGTCGAGGCCCTCATACGCTGGCGCATGCCCGACGGACGCCTTGCGACGCCGGGGGAATTTCTCGCCGTCGCAGAACAATCAGGTCTCATTACGGAAATCAGCAAGTGGGTACTGCGCTCCGCCGTTCAGGCTGCCGCGCAATGGCACCACGGTGGATGGCCCGGGGCCCGCGTCGCGATCAATATTTCACCACGTCAATTGTTGGATCCACATTTTGCAGATTCCCTTGCGGAACTGTTGCGGGACTTTGCGCTTCCCGCACACGCCATCGAACTTGAATTGACGGAAACTGTGATGCAAACCGGCGCTGGTACCATTGCCGCACTGCGTCTTCTGCAATCTCAAGGATTCGGCATCGCACTCGATGACTTTGGCACGGGCTTCTCATCGTTGACTTCGTTGGAGCAGTTGCCCCTGTCGCGAATCAAGCTTGACCGGAGTTTGATTGCAAGTATCGATTCAAGTCAGCGCTCAGCAGCCATTGCTCGGGCAATCATCGATCTTTGTGAAGGGTTGGGGCTGGCTGTGACCGCCGAGGGTGTTGAACGACCGACGCAGCTGGCCTGGCTTTTGGCAAACCGCTCAATTTTTCTGCAGGGTTTCCTGCTCTCAGACGCCGTCCCGTTCGATGAGGTGCTTCGGCGCCGCGCCGTAGTAATCCCAAAACTTCAGAACTTGCTCCTGTCACTGGGCGCCGAATCGTATCCTAGATCGGCCGCTGATCTTCGAGCGGCAGCCAGCGCGGGCGGGAAATCGGCGCCCATTCCGATTCACCGCGCGATCAAGTCGTAACGCCGTAGTTCAGGGTTGGGGCCTAAAGTTTCCGCAGGTGCTCCGTACTGGTACAGTAGCGTCCCATCAGCCTATTGGGGGGAGCCCGTATGAGAATGGCGAGCGGCTATCGAATCATTGCTGCCATAGCGGCGATTCTTGCTCTTTCCGCATGCGATATCTCGGTTGACGGGGACGGCTCGACCAAGGTCAACGGCTCGGTTCATGTACCGGCGGGCAAAGCCGCCGATGAGGCCAGAACGGTCAACGGCTCGGTCCACATTGACGATAACGCTACGG
>DASWUU010000214.1:0-1754 GCA_036401515.1 Steroidobacteraceae bacterium | reverse complement strand
ATTGCGAATCCGTCAGTGCCGCGAGCCGTTCTTATCGAACTCGGTTTTGAAGCCTTCCAGTAGCCGTGGGATATCGTCGTCGCAATTGCATCTGCCGCACGGCGCCCCGGCCGCGCCGCAGCCGCACGCATTGGGACCGTCCCATGGCCTCAAAATGTGGGTTTCGCAGACCCAGCCCGTACCGTCACAGTGGACGCATTTGGCCGTCATGCGCGACGCAGCGGCAATATCAGCTGCGACCGGTCGATCGGATCGTGTCGATCGACGAAGTCCTGCAGCTCCATCGGCACGTCGCGCAGTTGCAGATCGCGGCGCCGACGCAGCTCGGAGGCGATGTCGGCCGATACATCGCGAGACCAGCCTTCGGCACTGTTGAATGCAAAGAATTCGATCGGGTTCTTGTATTGGCCATCGAACAGGTCAGTTACTGTATCCCGTTCTAGAATTTAGGTTGGCTAGAGCCCGTTCCCCAAAAAGTGAGTCGAAGGGGATTCTCTTGAGATGCGAACGCTGATTCCATCTTTGCGACTGAGTCGGGAGGATGGGATGGGCAAGCCGTACAGCATGGATTTACGCCAGCGGGTAGTTTCGGCGATCGAGGCGGGATAACGACGCGCCAGGCGGCGGAGCGGTTCGCGATCGGGATTGCGACGGCCGGGGCGTGGGCGCGGCTGAAGCGGGCAACGGGGGAAGTTCGCCCTGCCAAGCAAGGCAAACCGAAGGGATCCGTGCTTGATGGGCACGCGGACTTCATTCTCCGCATGCTTGCAGAGGCGCCCGACACGACGCTCGACGAGATGGTCGAGCGGTTGAGGGAGGACCGCGGTGTGACCGTGGTGAGGACCGCTGTGTGGAAGTTTCTCGACCGGCACGGCCTGACGCACAAAAAAAGACCGCCCACGCCAGCGAGCAAGAGCGCGCTGATGTAAAGGCTGCGCGCGAGAATTGGTTCGACGGCCAGGATGATCTTGATCCCGAACGCCTGATCTTCATCGATGAGAGCGGCCTTTCCACGAAGATGGCGCGGCTTCGTGGCTGGGCTCCAAAAGGCGAGCGTTGCCGCGCTGCAATTCCGCACGGTCATTGGAAGACCGTCACCTTTGTCGGCGGTCTCACGCTTGCGGGCTTCGTTGCGCCGATGCTTCTCGACGGTCCGATGGACGGAGGGTGCTTCTTGGCTTGGGTCGAGCAGATGCTGGTCCCCATACTGCGCCCCGGCGATATCGCCATTATGGACAATCTGGCCGCCCACAAGGTTGCCGGCATCAGGCATGCCATCGAGGCCTGCGGCGCAGAGCTCCACTATCTGCCGCCCTACAGTCCCGATCTCAATCCGATCGAAAATGCCTTTGCCAAGCTTAAGGCGCATGTCCGCAAGTCCGCCGCGCGAACCCTCGACGCTCTCGAGCGAGCCGCCGCCAATGCCTTGCAACAGTTCAAACCTGACGAATGCGCAAACTTCTTCGGCCACGCCGGATACGGCTTGGATTAAGAGGAATCTGCTCTAGCGGAAGCAACTCGCGCATCGCAACCAGGGAGCCGATCGCCGATGGTGTTTGGTCAATGGCGAATCCTTGATCGATGTCGGTAAGCCATGGCGACGCCGTCAGCCAGCTCACACCCCCCAAAATGGCTTGAGCCCTGCATCAGCAGGGCCGGCCGCGCTGGTTGAACCTGGTTCGGTTGGCCCGATGCACCTCATCCCGGCAGAGAGATGCGCCTGCCGCTTCCTTCTCGCAGAATAACTTTGGTCA
>DASWUU010000213.1:0-26523 GCA_036401515.1 Steroidobacteraceae bacterium | reverse complement strand
AATGCGCATCGAGCCTTCGCATCAGCCACAGCCGCCGGAAGCCGAGCCGGAGCCGGCGGCGTACGACATGCTCGACGGCGATGCTGACCTCCCACTTGGCGGCCTCGACCTGAAAGATCACATGTCGGCGATTGAAATAGGCCTGATCCGCAAAGCCCTCGAGGAAGCTGACGGCACGGTTGCGGGTGCGGCTCGGCTGCTTCGCATTCGGCGCACGACGCTGGTCGAAAAGCTGCGCAAATACCGTCTCAGTGCCTGACAGTTTATTGACGCCGGTCCCGCCGGCGAAGGTCCTTCGAACCGTAACTGGTTGATACGCGGGGTAAATACCACCAAGGCACAGAAGTTGCTTTCTCCCCAGCGATATGGGAGCTACTAACCTCGACCTCATCGAAAATCGCCGCTCTGAACTTCAGGCGGCCTTCCTTGCCTTCGGATCGATGTCGGAACAATTGTCCGGCGCCTTCGAATCGCTGCGCAACCAAGTCGCCCAGCTTCGAGCCGACTTGGGCGAGGCGCATGCAGGTAGGGAGCATTTGGCGGCCCGCTTGTCGGGGTTGATCAAAGGCTTGCCCGGCGGGGTCCTGGTGCTCGACCGTGGCGGGCTCATTCAGGAATTCAATCCCGCGGCGCTCGGCCTTTTGGGCGAACCGCTTGTGGGACAGCCGTTCGGCGCCGTGTGTGCGCGTGCCTTTCTCCCTGCGCGAGGCGGCTCCGGCGCCATCGGCGAAGAAGCGGAATTACGCAGCGGCCGATTCGTCAATGTCTCCAGGCGCGAGCTCCAAAATAGCGGCGAAGTGGTGTTGCTGACCGATGTGACCGAATCGCATCTCATGCAGGCTTTTTTGACCCGCCAGCAGCGGCTGATGACGTTGGGTGAACTGGCCGCCGGCCTCGCCCATCAGATCCGCACGCCCTTGGCAGCGGCCTTGCTGTACGCCTCGCAAATGACCCTGCCCGAACGAAATGCTGCGGACCTTGCGCGCTGTGCGGAGAAAACCGTGAGCAGCCTGAAGCAGCTCGATAAGCTGGTGAATGACATGCTAGCGTTTGCGCACGGCGGAGCGACGCGCGAGACGGTCAGCGTCAGCGCCCTGCTCGAGCAGGTGGCGCAATGGCTGCGCCCAGCGCTCAGAGAAGGGACGCGCTTGACCATCGGCACTCAGGCGCCCGATCTCATGGTGCGAGCCAATGCACCGTCGCTGGTGTCCGCCGTTTTGAATCTCGCCACCAATGCACTGCAGGCGGCAACCGCTCCGCTCAACTTGGAATTGCTGGCGCGGCGGGGTGCAACGGGCCGTGCACAAATCGTCGTCAGCGACAACGGCCCGGGTGTGCCGGCGCAAATACGCGAGCGCATTTTCGAGCCTTTCTTCACCACGCGAGCGCGCGGCAACGGCATTGGGCTGTCCATCGTCAAATCCGTGGTCGAGGCGCACGGCGGCAGCGTATGTCTCGCTGACGCGGTGTGCGGCGCCACTTTCATCATCGAACTTCCGGCTGAGGACAAGCAATGAGCACAGTGAACGACGCCGTTTTGGTGGTCGAGGATGACACCGCACTGCGCGAGGCATTGGTGGATACGCTTCGCGCGGCGGGACTTACCGCACTCGCGGCGGCCGATGCCGCCGGCGCTCTGCAGTTGCTCGGCAGCGAGAACATCGGCTTGGTGGTATCCGATGTGCATATGCCCGGGGGCAATGGCTACGAGTTGCTTTCGTCCATTAAGCGGCTGCACCCATACCTGCCGGTAGTGCTCATGACGGCCTACGGCACGGTGGCACAGGCGGTAGCAGCCATGCGCGAGGGCGCCACGGACTACATCGTCAAACCCTTCGACGCAAAATCCTTGATCGACATGGCCCAGCGTCAGCTGGCCGCGCGAGTCACGCCAAACGAACTGATTGCCACGGATCCTGAGTCCAAACGCCTGGTGGATCTGGCCCGCAAGATCGCGCAAAATGACGCCACGGTGCTGATCACGGGCGAGAGCGGCACGGGTAAAGAGGTGTATGCCCGCTTCATTCGCGACAATTCGCTCCGAGCCGATAAGCCCTATATCGCGATCAATTGCGCGGCAATCCCCGAAAATATGCTGGAGGCCAGCCTCTTCGGCCACGAAAAGGGCGCATTTACCGGTGCGCTGGCGGCGCACGCGGGGAAGTTCGAGCAAGCGCAAGGCGGCACACTGTTGCTCGATGAAATTTCCGAAATGGACCTAGGGCTGCAAGCCAAAATTCTGAGAGTCTTGCAGGAACGCGAAGTGGAGCGTCTTGGCAGCACCCGCACCATCAACCTCGATGTGCGGGTGATCGCCACCTCGAACCGCGATCTGCCCGAGGAAGTGCGCGCCGGGCGCTTTCGCGCCGACCTTTTCTACCGGCTCAATGTCATGTCGCTGCGTTTGCCTGCACTGCGTGAACGTCGCGGCGACATCCTGCCCTTGGCACGGCGCGCGATTCAAGCATGCGTTCGATCGAGCCAGGCGGCGTTGAGCTTGTCTGCCGACGCGGAACGAAAGCTGATCGCTTACGACTGGCCGGGGAACGCACGCGAATTGAATAACATCGTGCAGCGCGCTGCCTGGCTGGCAGCCGGAGGCACCATCGACGCCGCCGACCTCGATACCGGCGTTGCGAACGCAGCACCAGAGCCCGCGCAAGCTCAGGCGACGATGCCAAGTGCGGCGGCCGACACCGGTTTGGACCGCGATCTCAAAGACCGCGAGCGCGAATTGATACTGGCCACGCTGCGCCTTACCGGAGGTAATCGCAAGCTTACCGCCGAGCGCTTAGGAATTAGCCCGCGCACGTTGCGCCACAAGCTGCAGCAATTCAAGGCAGCGGGCATCACTGTGCCGCGGGTTCACGAACAACAATTCATGATGGTGTCGCCATGAGCAGCATGCAAATCACACAAGTATTGGCCGAAATGCGCGCGTTGCAGGCGCGTGCCTCAGGCTTAGGCGAGTCGCCGGTGGTGGCGCCGTCCGCGCAGCCCTCGGAATTTGCGAATCTGATGAAAGGTTCCATCGACAGCGTCGCGAACATGCAAAACCATGCCACCGCGTTGGCAAGCGCCTACGAAGCCGGCGACAAAAGCGTCGATCTGACTAACGTCATGCTGGAAATGCAAAAGGCTTCCCTGGCGTTTCGCGCCATGACGGAAGTGCGCAACAAGCTGGTCGATGCCTACCAGCAAGTAATGAACATGACGGTATGAGCAGGCCGTCTCACCGAGGTTTAATCCATGGCTGACATCGTATCCACTTCTGTACCCGCGCGCGGCTTGACGGATATTCCCGGAGTCAAGCAAGTCGGTTTGCTCGCCGGTGTCGCCGCCGCGGTTGCCGCAGCGATTTGGCTGGTGCTGTGGTCCCAAGGACAAAACTATACCGTGCTATACGGACAGCTCTCCGAACGGGAGAGCGGCCAAGTTATGGACGCGCTCACGGCAGCGGGCATCGAGTTCAAGCTCAATCCATCGGGCGCAGTATCGGTACCGGAGTCGAAAGTGCAGGAAGCGCGCATTCGCTTGGCGAGCCAGGGATTGCCGCAAAGCGATTCGATGGGAATCGAAATGATTCAAAAAGAATCTGCGCTCGGCAACAGTTCCATGATGGAAGGGGCCCGCTATCAGTCGATGCTCGAGACTGAATTGGCGCGGACCATCATCAAGGTGCAAGGCGTGCAAAGCGCGCGGGTGCATCTGGCGCTGCCCAAGCCGTCGGTATTTTTGCGCGACGCGCATAAGGCCACCGCGTCGGTCATGCTGCAACTCTACCCCGGCAGGCGGCTCGAGCCGGGCCAAGTGGCGGCCATCGTGCACCTGGTGGCATCGAGCGTGCCGGAACTCGGCCCAAGCGACGTCACGCTGGTGGACCAAGCGGGATCCCTGCTCAACTCGCCGGATGAGAATGCCGAGGCCGCCGCGAGCGCCCGCCAATTCGAATACACCCGTAAGCTCGAGGAGAGTTACCAACGGCGCATCGTCGAGCTGCTAGAACCGATGATAGGTCCGGGGCGCGTGCGGGCGACCGTTACCGCCGATCTTGACTACACGGTCACCGAATCGACGCATGAGAACTATGATCCGCAAAAGACCGCGGTGCGCAGCGAACAGACCAGCAACGAAAGCCGCAAGGGCGGGGAAGGCTCAGAAGGAATACCCGGCGCCCTTAGCAATCAACCGCCCGGCACGTCCGGCGCGCCGGTGATCCCCGGCGCGGCCACGCCGGGAAACCCGGCAGGCGCACCCAACGCTCAGAGCGCGGCGACCGCAGGACCCAGTTCCAGCGCACAGCGCAGCACACGAAATTTCGAAGTCGATCGGACTTTGTCGTACGTGAAGCAGCCGGTAGGTACGCTGAAGCGCCTCAATGTCGGCGTCGTGCTCGATGACTGGCAGAAGGTCGACGCCGAGGGCAAGGTGACGACTGAGCCGATGAGCGACACGGATATCAAGCGCTTCTCACAGCTCATCAGGGAATCCATCGGTTTGAAGGAAGATCGCGGCGATCAGTTGAATGTCTTGAATCAAGCTTTCAAGAGCAGCGTTGCCATCGGCCCAGTGGAGGGCCTGCCGCTGTGGCAACAGCCCTGGCTCAAGCAGCTAGCCAAGCAAATCGTCGGCGCCGCGCTGGTGCTGATCGTAGCCTTCTTGGTGCTGCGGCCTCTGATGAAGTCATTGACGAAGCCTACGGGCCGGCTATCCGCCAGCACTGTCGAAGAGGTCGAAGGCGACCGCTTGAGCCTCTCGGGCCAAGGAAAAGCCATCAAGCTGAGCCCAAGTTTTGAGCAGCAGATCGCGGCAGCGCGAACCCTGGTGGGGCAAGATCCACGCCGTGCAGCACAAGTCGTGAAGGACTGGGTATCCGCGGATGGCTGATAAGGTCGACGAACTCGCCGGAACGCAGCGCGCCGCCATCTTGCTCATGAGCTTGGGCGAGCAGGATGCCGCCAACGTGCTGAAGCAACTCGATGCCCGCGAGGTCCAGAAATTGGGCATCGCCATGGCCGAGCTTAAGGAAGTGTCGCGCGAGCAAATGAGCTCGGTGCTCGACAAGTTCATCGGCATTGCAGATGCCAAGGCGAATATCGCCGCCGGATCGCAAGACTACGTACGGCGGGTGCTGACCCAGGCGGTGGGTAAGCAGAAGACCGATATGTTGCTCGATCGAGTCTCGAATGGTCAGACCGGCCAGGGTATCGAGGCGTTGAAATGGATGGAAGCCAAGGCCGTCGCGCAGATCATTAGCGGTGAACATCCGCAGATCGCCGCCATCGTCTTGGCGCACCTCGAGCCGGAACAGTCGGCCGCGATTTTGCCGCTGCTCAAGGATGATTTGCGCACCGAAGTGTTGATGCGCATTGCTTCATTGAACGAAGTACCCCAGTCGGCGCTCACGGAGCTTGATCAGCTGGTCGAGAAACAAGCGAACGTGGCGCCGCCGACGCCCTTGAGACGCGTCGGCGGAGCGCGCACCGCAGCCAATATCCTAAACGCCATGGAGCGCGAAAAGCTCACCGAAGAGCTCGGCAAAATTGAGAAAGCCGACGGCGAGATGCACCAGCAAATCAAAGATCTTCTATTCGTCTTCGACAACCTGTTGGATGTCGATGACCGCGGCATTCAGGCGTTGCTGCGCGAAGTGGGTTCCGACACGCTAGCGGTGGCGCTGCGCGGTGCCGAACCCGACGTGCAGGAGAAGGTCCTGAAGAACATGTCGAAGCGTGCCGCGGAAATCCTCAAGGACGATATGGAAGCACGCGGTCCGGTAAAGCTTACGGATGTCGAAGCGGCGCAAAAGGAAATCATCGTCATCGCGCAACGCATGGCCGAAGAGGGAACCATCAGCCTCGGCGGCAAGGGCGCGGGCGAGTTTGTCTGACGTGAACGCGAAACAGGCGGCGGTTGCGCTATGGACGGTGCCCGACATGGACAGCGCCCCTGCGCAGCAAAAGTTGGCGACGGTCGGCGGTCTTGCTGATTTGCAGGCCGAAGCTCACAAAGAGGCGTTTGAGCAAGGACTCGCGGAGGGACGCGAGGCTGGGCGCGCCGAGGTTCGCGCGCAGGTCGAACGGCTTGCCGGCATGTTCTACGATTTGGCCAAACCTTTCGAAGTTCTCGACGCAGAGGTCGAGCGCGAGCTTCTGACCTTGGCGATGGCGCTGGCGCGGCAAATCGTGCGCCGCGAGCTCAAAACCGACCCCACACAAATTATCGGCATCATTCGCGAGGCCATCGCCGCGCTGCCGGTGGCGACGCGCGATGTGCGCGTGCATTTGCATCCTGAAGACGCCGCGGTGGTCAAACAACACCTTGCGCCCACAGAAAACGAGCGCGCGTGGACGATTATCGAAGATCCGGTCATGGCGCGCGGCGGGTGCCAGATTGCCACCGCCACCTCGCGAATCGATGCACGCCTCGAGACTCGGCTTGGCAGTATCTTAAGTGAACTGCTGGGCACGGAACGGCATGCGACGGCGCCTCGCGGCGGCGCGGTTTCGTGAACCAGCCTTCGACTATGCCATCCAGACAGAAGGGCTGGATCGAAACGATCGTTCAAGCCCGCGAGCGCATGGCAAGCGTGTCCGAGTTCGTGGTCGAAGGAACGCTCAATCGCATGGTCGGCATGACGCTGGAGGCTGTCGGTTGCGAGGCCGCAGTCGGTGGCCGCTGCCTGGTAGATACTGCGGAAGGCAAACAGATCGAAGCGGAAGTGGTGGGCTTTTCCGGCGACAAGTTATTCTTGATGCCCACGGGCGATATCCGCGGCGTCATGCCCGGCGCGCGGGTCATTCCGACGCGCAGCGAGTCGTCTTTCGCCATGGGGGATGAACTTCTGGGACGGGTGCTGGACGGCGCCGGTCGGCCGCTCGATGGCTTCGGCGAATTGCGCTGCACCGATCGCGTATCTCTGGCGGGAGAACCCTTGAATCCGCTGATGCGGCGTGCGATCCGCGACCCGCTCGATGTGGGGGTGCGCTCCATCAACGCCCTGTTGTCGGTCGGCGGCGGACAGCGCATCGGACTGTTTGCCGGTTCCGGGGTGGGCAAGTCGGTGCTTCTTGGCATGATGACCCGATATACCAAGGCCGACGTGACGGTAGTCGGACTCATTGGCGAACGCGGCCGTGAGGTGCAGGATTTCGTGACCAACACCTTGGGGCCCGACGGCATGCGCCGCGCTGTCGTGGTAGCGACGCCGGCTGACAACCCGCCACTGATGCGCCTGCACGGTGCCTGGCTCGCAACCGCCATCGCCGAATATTTCCGTGATCGCGGACTGAAGGTATTGCTGTTGCTTGACTCGCTGACCCGTTTCGCGCAAGCGCAGCGCGAGATCGCGCTGGCCATCGGTGAACCTCCTGCCACCAAGGGCTATCCGCCCTCCGTGTTCGCGCGCCTTCCGCAGCTGGTTGAGCGTGCCGGCAACAGCGATCGCGGCGTGGGATCGATTACCGCGTTCTATACCGTGTTGGTGGAAGGAGACGACCAAAATGACCCGATCGCGGATGCCGCCCGAGCCATTTTGGACGGGCACATCGTGCTGTCACGCCGCTTGGCGGAGAACGGCCTGTATCCGGCGATCGATGTCGAGGCCTCGATCAGCCGGGCGATGCACCAGATCGCCACGCGCGAACAACTCGATCTCGCGAACCGCTTTAAGCAGGTATATTCGACCTATCAACAGAATCGAGATCTCATCACCGTCGGCGCTTATCGGCGCGGTTCGGACCCGCGCGTGGACCTCGCCGTCGAGCAGTGGCCCAAAATGCTCGAGTTCCTGAGGCAGGATATGTACGAACCGGTGGGAATCGAGCGAAGTTATGCGGATCTCAAGCAACTCGTGACGCAGTTCTCGGCACCGCCGGCGGTAACGGGCCGATAGTGCACTGCCCATGCTGAAGTCCAAACGATTCGAGCCCATTCGGGAAATCGCCTCTAACTCAGCGAACGACCTGAGCCGCGATATGGCCGAGGCGGGGCGCAAGGTCACAGACCTCGAGCACAAGCTCGAGCAGCTGCAGAACTACCGTGACGAGTACGTGCGCAAGTCTGCCCAGTCGAACGGCGCCATCGATGCGGTCAAGCTGCAAAATTATCGCTCTTTCCTCGACCGGTTAGGAGAGGCGCTGAATCAGCAACTGAAATCGCTCGACCTTGCGCGCAAGGAGTTCGAGAAACGCCGCGCGCAGTGGAGCGAGAAACGCGTGGAGGCCGAATCGTTGAATCGCGTGGTCGATCGGTTTCGCAAAGACGAGCAACACGCCGCGGATCGAAAGGAGCAGCGCGAAGGCGATGAGGCAGCCATGCGCTTGATGCTCGCGGGACGCGTCGACACCGGAAGCATTTAGCGGGGCGTGATACTCTCGGGGCGATGACCAGCATTTGGGTCGATGCGGATGCCTGTCCCGGCGTCATAAAAGAAATTCTGTTTCGCGCCGCGAAGCGCACCGGCGTAAACCTTACGTTGGTGGCCAATCAGGCGCTGCAAATTCCCAAAATCCATAGTGTCCGCGCCGTTCATGTTTCCCCCGGATTCGATGTGGCCGACGCTGAAATCGTAAAACGGGTCGTGCCGGGCGATTTGGTGGTCACTGCTGATATCCCGCTCGCTGCAGAGGTGATTGCCAAGGGTGCCGAGGCGCTCAATCCACGTGGCGAGCGCTATTCCCCGGATACGATTCGCGGCGTGCTCGCCATGCGTGACTTCATGGACACGATGCGCTCGAGCGGCATGGTCGGCGGGGGCCCGCCGCCGCTCTCCCAGGCCAATCGCAATGCCTTCGCAGCCCAGCTCGATACTTGGCTGGCAAAGAGGCCGTCGCAATGACCAAAAATGACGAACCGGTGGCCGGCACGCCGGTGGCCGGCACGCCGGTCGAGGTGCCGTACACCGAGTTGCCGCCGGACTTGCTGCACGCCGTTGTGGAATCTTTCGTGCTGCGCGAGGGCACCGATTACGGCGAGAAGGAACTCACCCTTGAGGCCAAGGTCGCGCGAGTCATCGCGCAGCTCAAGCATGGAGAGGTCAAAATCACTGTTGACCCTGAATCCGAGAGCGTGACCCTCATACCTGGGCGATCGCATGGTGCGCCGAAGCGCGAGGCCCTCGCGCTCCAAATTCGCGCGGCGTGCCGCCAGATTGGGTCGCCGAACCAGAAACCTCGCTCGTCGAGTGAAGCGTTGGTGGCGCCCGGCACCGCGATCCGCGAAACTCATCATGGGCCTGGCCGTCATCGTGATGGTCTGGCTGGGCGTAAACTGGATATTTCAAGTTCTGCGAAAGCCCTCGGAACTGTTCTTTCCGGTCAGCGGCACATTGAACAAGACACCGGTGGAAACTTGGCGGGAGTACTCGCCAATCTTCAGAAAGTATTCCACCAACATCATGACGCCCGATCTGTTGGCCGCCCTCGCTCAAGTTGAAGCTTCAGGGAATCCGGTGGCGCGAACATACTGGCGTTGGTCGTGGGCATCGCAGCCCTTCGAGCTGTATCGGCCGGCATCCACTTCGGTGGGCATGTACCAGATTACCGACGGAAATTTTGCCGAAGCCAGGCGCTATTGCATCCACGATCATAAGGTTGTGGATGATGGGCCTTGGAACAATTGGCAATCCTGCTGGTTCACCAGCTTATATGCCCGGGTGATCCCGAGCGATGCGGTCGAACTGACATCGGCCTATTTGGACCATAGTGTCGTGAACATCCTTGAGCGCCACCGAATCGCCTCGGCAACCCTTCAGCACAAGCAGACGCTGGCCGCCCTGATACATTTGTGCGGCGCCGGTGCGGGCGATGAGTTTGCGAGACGTGGCTTTCGGTTGGCCGAAAGCCAGCGCTGCGGTGATCACCAGACGCAAATGTATCTGGCTCGCGTCAATGCGATGAGGGAGATCTTCGACCGCCTGCTGAACGAAGCGAAACAGTGAGACCGCACGTTCATGGAGTCTTTCCGCGGTGCGAATCGGTGCAGCTCGCCAGCGCACTCCTCATGGAAATTCGGGATATGCTGCCGCGCTGATAGTCCGTCAGCCATATTGCTTCGTGGCCGATTTCGATGCGCTCTCGTGTATGCTTCCAAAAATATCCGCGCCGGGCATTTAGGAGAACTCCATCTTTCGATTCATTGCGCTGATCATTCCCTTGTTCGCCGTTCAATTGGCGCACGCGCAGGCTCAAAAGGATTTAGAACCCGTTCAGCACGAGTTCATCATAAAGGAATTCAAGACCGAGAGCGGCACGGTGTTGCCCGAGGCTCGCATTGTCTATGGCACCTACGGGAAGCTAAACGCCAAGGGTGATAACGCGATCCTTTTGCCATCGCACTATATGGCTGAAATGCACGGCTATGGCTGGTTGATCGGTCCAGGCAAGGCGCTCGATCCGAGTAAGTTGTTCTTAGTCACCAGTGAGCTTTTTGGGAATGGACGCTCATCGTCACCGAGTAACACGCCGGAACCGCTGCACGGTCCGCGGTTTCCCGCCACCGGCATCCGCGACAACGTTCAAGCCGTGCATCGCTTGCTTACCGAGCAGCTGCATGTCCAGCACCTGCGTGCGGTTATCGGGTTCTCGATGGGGGCGCAGCAAGCGTTCCAGTGGGCAGTAAGCTATCCGAATTTCATGGACGGGATCGTGGCCACATCCGGCACGGCAAAAACTTATGGCCATGGCATCGTGCGGCTCGAAGGGGAAATCGCGGCACTCACCGCCGACCCGACCTTCGAGGGCGGCGACTACAAGATGCAGCCGACCAAGGGCATCGAAGCTTTCTCCATGGTGTGGGCGGGTTGGTTATTTTCGCAGGAATGGTGGCGCCAGGAACTGTGGCGCACCAACAGTTCGTTCGGTAAGACTTTCGACGAAGTGATAGAACATTTTCGCACGAATTTCATCCCCGGAGCGGATGCGAATAATCTGATTCTGCAGATGCGCAGTTGGGAGTTCCACGACGTCGGCAAGACGCCGACTTTTCATGGCGACGTCGAGGCAGCGCTGCGTTCCATTAAAGTGCCGGTGCTCTATATGCCCTCCGAAACAGACTTGTATTTCCCGATCAGCGATGCGCGATATGAGGCGGCGTTCATTCCGCATTGCACCCTGGCGATAATTCCTTCCCTGTGGGGACATCCGGCAGGTGCCGGCGTCGCGCCCGCGGACGGAAAATTCCTCAATGACCATGTGTCGGCATTTCTTGCGGGCGTCGGCAAGAATTAAATTCGATGACAGTCAAGACGTGGTTGCTTTTTCTGGGGATGGAGACTGCGCTGTCGCTGTCCCCGGGACCGGCCGTGTTCTATGTCGTTTCACAAGGCGCGCGCGGCGGGCTGCGGCGCACCTTGCCGGCTGCGGCGGGAATTCTTACCGCGAACGGAATCTATTTCGCGCTCTCGGCTACCAGCTTAGGGGCCCTGATAGCGGCTAGCGCGAAATTCTTCATCATCGCAAAATGGGCCGGGGCGGCGTACCTCATCTTTTTAGGAATAAATGCGCTGCGCGCCTCGAACTCGCTGCACGCCGTTGCGCTACAAGATCGGCTTTCGCCGCAGCAGCGCCATCTCGGCGTGTACATGGGGGCGCTTACTTTGCAATTGGCCAATCCGAAGGCCTTGCTGTTCTTTCTGGCGCTTTTGCCTCAATTCATCAATGCAGGATCACGCGTGGCGCCGCAAATGTTGATCTTGGCTGCGACATCCATGATTCCGGAATTTTTCATCCTGACCGGGTACGGATGGCTGGCGCATCGCGCGCTGCACGCTACGGTTCGTTTCGGCATGCCTGGCAACGTGAATCGGTGGCTCGCGCGAGTAGAGGGCGCCGGATTATTGGGTTGTGCGACTCTGGTTTTGAATTTCAATCGCGGCAACTAGCCGTTGGGTCCATTGGATTAAGGTGAAATGTATGAGGCAGATAGTTGCGGTTACGGTTACGGTTGCGGTGCTGTGCATGGGCGTCGGGCAGTTGGCGGGAGCCCAATCCGCGCTGGCGGAAAATGCTCCGGCGGAACGGCTCGTGCATCGATTCCTCACTGTTGAGATTTCGCCCGATGCACAGCGGGTCGCCTCGGTCGAAGGTGATTCTTCCAAGAGCGGCGGGGCTCCGACAGTCCGCGATCTCGTGATCCGGCAGGCCCGAACCGGGGCGGCGGTGACAGTCGCCATGCCCTGCGGACGTGTCCAGGAATGCTGGCCCGATTCGCCCACATGGAGTCCGGATGGCAAGCGCCTCGCCTTTACCCTGCGCACGCCGGGCACGCATGCACGCTCGATTTACGCGGTTTCCTCCGATGGCTCTTCGCTGACCAAGCTCTTGGATTTCAGCGGCACAATCGACCATTTACGATCCATGCCGGATGGGCGATTAGCCATGCTCGCCATTCAAAACGCCACCAAGGAAGTTGGTGCCACGCAAGCAGGCGCACCGATAGCCGGGGATTTGGATGCGCCGCCGCCGGAGCAGCGAATCGCCATCCTGGAGAACGGCGCCTTGACTTGGATTTCACCGCCGAATCTATTCGTCTATGAATACGACTGGCGAGGGAAAGACCAAGACTTCGTGGGGACTGCGGCCCCTGGCGACGGCGACAACAACTGGTGGACGGCGAAGCTGTATGCGTTTCCAGAAAGCGGGTCGGGCACGCGGGTTATCTATGCGCCCACCGATGAGAAGCAACAGCTTGCCATGCCTAAGGTGTCGCGCGACGGATCCATGGTTGCCTTCATCGCCGGCATCATGAGCGACTTCGGCTCAACGGGCGGGGACGTGTACACGCTATCGCTCGACGGCGGCACCCCGACCGATTTGACGCCCGACATGCACGCGTCAGCGACCGCTGTTGCCTGGCGCTGCGACGGTCACTTACAGGCAGAATTCCTCGCCGGCGACAAAAACCAGTTTGCCGATTTGGGCCTGCCCGCTCGATCCCCGACGCAGGGCAAAAAGCCTCCGACGGCCCGCATCGTTTGGAGCGGCGAGGAATCGCTGGGCGATCGCGCGCGCGGAATATCCACCGCATGCCCCTCCGGCATCACTGCCGATGCGCACGAATCGTTTACCCAGCCGCCCGAGATCGAAATTGGTCCGGTAGGCCATTGGCGCAACCTGACCTCGGCCAACGCCGGCCTGAGCTTGCCGGCGCGCGCGCAAAGCGTCTGGTGGAAGAATGATGGCCTGGATGTGCAGGGTTGGCTGCTGCTGCCGGCGCATGGCGAGGGCAAGCTGCCCCTGATCACTGTGGTGCATGGCGGGCCCGCGGCGGCAAGCACGCCGAACTTCGTGGGGCCGGGCATCGCGCGAACTTTGCTGGAACACGGCTACGCGCTGTTTTTGCCAAACCCGCGCGGCAGCTATGGCCAAGGCGAACGATTCACGCTGGCGAATGTACGCGACTTCGGCCATGGGGATTTGCGTGACATTCTCGCCGGCATCGACGCTGCCGCGCAGGTTGCGCCCATCGATAGGGTGCGCCTAGGGCTGACGGGCGGAAGCTACGGCGGCTTCATGAGCATGTGGGCGGTAACCCAAACCAATCGCTTCAAGGCCGCGGTCGCCGCCGCCGGTATCAGCGATTGGCTGTCGTACTATGGCGAGAATGGCATCGATGCGTGGATGATTCCCTACTTCGGCAAGTCCGCATACGACGATCCGGCTGTCTACGAGGCCTCATCAGCCATCAACTATATCCACAATGTGAAGACGCCGACTTTCGCCTATGTCGGTGAGCACGATATCGAGTGCCCGGCGCCGCAAACCCAGGAATTCTGGCATGCGATGAAAGCCATGAATGTACCTACCTCCATTATGATTTACCCCGGCGAGGGACATGGACTGCGGGAGCCCGAGCATCTCGCCGACGCCGAACAGCGAACGCTCGCTTGGTTCGACAAGTATTTGAGGTAATGGCACGCATGCCATTGGCACGTCGCTTGCAATTTCAGCCGTATGATTGCGACACCACCCGTTTTTCAAGCGCAGCGCAGCAATGATAGCCAGCAGCCGAATTCATTGGCAGGGCCCAATTCCCAGGCCGCCGAGGCTAACAGCCAGGATTTCGCTGGGGCCTTGAACGACGCCCACTCTCCCCCGGCGCGCAAAAACCCAGCCAGTACTCAACATCGCGACGGCACCAGCGGCGGGCAATTGCCGCAATCCGGCAACCCGCCGCCGACCACAGCGCCGACGGCCACGAGCGAAGCAGCACCGGCGCGCCAAATCGCGAATGATCGGGGCGCCCAGGGGCCGCGCGCTGCCGAGGCGTCGGGCGTGGGGGCCCAGACCGACGGGGCCGCCCCAACCGGGGCGGCACCAAACGGGGCGGCACCAGCTGGGGCGGCACCCGTCGCACCTTCGGGCAATGCCTCGCCGACCAGCGTCGCAGCTCCCGCCGGGGCGGCCGCCAGTGCAGCCGCCGCGGCTGGGGCGGACACTCAGCCTCTCCCCGCCAGCCCGCTGCTGAGTGCCGCTGCGCTCGCGTCACCGGGCGCGGCTTCCACGGGTTTGCCGGTTTCGGCCGTCAGCGGCCCCGCTGCCGGACCAGCCGTCCCGGCGTCATCCCCGGCCGCCATACCAATCCCCTCGGCGGCTTCGCTCGCAGGCGCCGCTGGACAGGCCAAGGCCGGCAACGGCATTGCAGTTCAGCCGATCGCGGCTGCCCCGACCGTCGCGAGCAACACGCCGCCTAATGGCGCCGGCACAGCGCCCAACACCGATAGCGCGGCGCAAGTGGTGATGGCCGCCGCCATCGCACAAGGCTCAAGCTCGCCGCCGACAAATTCCATCACGGATTTCATGGCCACCGATTTGGGCACGGCGCTGGCGCGCGGCGCCGCCCCGGCTCTGGCGACGGCCGCCGGGCTCGCCGAAGCCCCAGCAACCCGTTCGTTGGGCGCGACGCTAGCGGCAGTCACTGCCGCAACGGCGGCATCGATCGCGCAACTGACCGCCGCCGGCGGTGCTACCGGCGCTGACAAGCATTCGCATGCCGGCGGTTCGGATTCTTTTCAGCCGGGCGCATCCAATGACGGCACCGCTGCCGCACAGCTGCTGAGCTCCGCCAACTCGAGCGTCGGCGATTCCTCGCCCGCGCCCACGCTCAAAGTCAGCGCCGGCGTCGACAGCGCCGAATTCGGGCAAGGCGTTGCGGACGGCGTGGGTGTCATGATGGACGGCAACTTGAGCAGCGCCAAATTGCAGGTCAATCCACCGGCACTCGGACCCATCGAGGTGCGCATAGCGCTTCAAGCAGGACATGCGCAAGTCTGGTTTACGAGCCACAGCGCAGTCACTCGCGACGCGCTGGAGTCAAGCGCGCCGAAGCTTCGTGAAATGCTGGGTGCACAGGGTTTCGGCCAGGTGAGCGTCGACATTTCCCAGCGCTCTTTCCAAGACCGATCGCCGCAGCCGAGAGGATATGAGGCACTGACGGCGGCGGGCACCGACCCGAACACTCCTGTAGACACGAGCAGCGCGGTGTCGCGCGCCGCTAGCGGGTTGCTCGATGCCTATGCCTGAGTCTTTTTCTAGATCATTCCGCCGTTGATGGAAATCACTTGGCCGGTAATATAGGCCGCCTGCCGAGAGGCGAGGAACGCCACTAAACTGGCGACCTCCTCAGGGGTGCCCGCGCGCTTCATAGGTACGATATTGCCGATGGCCGTCTCGTCAAAGGCAAGTTTAGTCATGTCTGTGGATATGATTCCGGGTGCCACGGCATTGACGGTGATTCCGCGGCTCGCCACCTCGAGGCTCAATGCCTTGGTCGCCGCGTTCAGCGCGCCTTTCGCGGCCGCATAATTGACCTGCCCCCGATTGCCGAGAAGCGCCGTGACCGACGAGATGCTCACGATGCGGCCCCAGCGCGTGCGGATCATGGGCAACATCAACGGCTGCGTGACATTGTAAAACCCATTGATCGAGACATCGACCACGCGATGCCATTGCTGCGGGCTCATTCCAGGAAAAACCGCATCGTCGTGGATTCCGGCATTGTTGACCAATACCTGGATGGCTCCTAGCTCTAGGATCTTGTCCAGCGCGCTTCGGGTGGACGCCGCATCGGTCAGATCGAATTGAATGACGCTCGCGCCGCCACCCGAGCCTGCGATGTCGGCGGCTACCGCTTGGGCGGCCTCCATGCCGCGGTGAGCATGCACGTAGACGAAATGGCCCTGGGCACTCAAGGCGCGACAAATTGCGCTACCGATGCCGCCGCTACCGCCGGTGACCAGGGCGCGCGTGGGTTCCTTCATGATCTTGACCGGCTCGCTGCATCCAGCACGACGGTGGCACGGCCGCTGAGCAAGGCTTTCTCCTGATCGCGTAATTCGAATTCGTACAGCGCCGTGAGACTATCACCGGCAAGATGAATGACCTCGCATATCAAGTCCGATTCGATATCGTCCAGGCGCAACGCGAACAGGCGCACGTAGCGCACACTGGCCAGGAGCCCGACCTGGGAGACGGCTCCGCCGGTCAGGGCACCATGCAGCGCCATGGCTTGCGCGGCATATTCTACGCCGCAGGCAGTCCCCAATCGTTGGTGCGAACGCAGCGGATTGTCGAGCGCGCGGTGCGTGCCCGTGCGGCAACGGACGAACTGCGCATTCCACTCGATCACTTCATCCAGAAGGCACATGCGGCCTCGATGAGGAATACGCGCCTCGATCCCTTCTCGGTTCAGAAGCATGGTTGCACTTGCACGGCTGCTCGCGACACGTCCAGATAATCGAGAATCGTGCGCCCTGGGGCACCCATTGCGAGCAAGCGAAGCAACGGCAGGGATCGAGCGGCAGGAATCGCACCTCGCAATGCCTCCAGTTCCGCGTCCTGCATCGCGTCAGCGTTCTCGTCGGTAAGGACAAGATCAATTTTAGCCATCGAGGATGAGATCCTTTCGGGCGTCAGAACCATCGCGACGCCAAAAGCGTCCGGTATGGGGCGCTTTGCGTGCAGGGGCGGCGGGTATTCCGTGTCATACGCAACGAGCAAGACTGCCTGCTGATCGACCGCGGTCTGAGCGAGCGCATCCAATAATCCGGCGACGAAGCTGGCATCGAAGGCGCAAAGGACATTCGCTTCGGCCATCGAGCCGGTGGCAATGCTCCAATAACCCGCTGCAACATTGTGCACGGAGTTGGAAAAGCGCGTCGGCGAGACTTCGCGGGAGGAAAGCGCCAAGGCTTGACAGATTTCGTGACAGATATGTCCGTCGCTTCCCGAGGAGGAGAATACGCTGGGTATTTGGGTGGCGTCCGCTTCCGTATTGGAGGCCGCTTCAAGCGCAATCCCCAGTGCCAACTTTACGACGCGACCGGTGCGCCGTCGTTCTGCGGGCGGCAACATTCCAGGTATGGGCAGTCCCGTCGGCGCAGATCGGTATGGCTGGCGGCCGGAAAGGATTGCGGCGGCCTGCGGCCAATTATCGAAGCCGGGACCTAAGATGCCGATCCCGCCGATGTATGCGGACAATTTCATCCGGCGCGGCCGAAAATCAAGCTGCAATTCGTGCCGCCGAATCCGAAGGAATTGCTGAGCACTCTTCTGACCGGTGCTCGCCGATTCTCTCTGATGTAGTGTGCAGTAAGCGTTGGGTCAATCCGAGTGCTTTGTACGCCCCCGGGCATCAAGCCGTTCTGGATGGCGAGCGCGCTGATCACTGCCTCCAAAGCACCCGCGGCGCCTAAGGTATGCCCGGTTGCGCCTTTGGTTGAACTGCAAGGCGTAGTAGGCCCGAATAAGCTGGTGACTGCCTGACTTTCCGACCGGTCATTGCTGGGGGTGCCGGTGCCGTGCAAGTTGATGTAATCGATGTCGCCCGGTTCCATCGAGCCTAGATTCAAGGCGGCCTGCATGGCGCGTTTGGCGCCTAACCCCTCCGGGTGCGGCGCGGACATGTGGTAGGCATCGCTTGATTCTCCTACGCCCAACAGCAGCACGGAGTTGACATCGAGATTTTCCGGAACGCGCTCCAGCAGGGCGAACGCGGCGGCTTCGCCCACCGAAATGCCATCGCGCGCGGCATCGAAGGGCCGGCACGGCAACGGTGAAGAGAGCTGCAGCGAATGAAACCCATATAAGGTGGTAAGGCACAGCGAATCGGTTCCGCCGACCAGGGCTGCATCGATGAGCCCTGACTCGATCATACGGCGCGCCGAGCCGAATACTTTGGCGCTGGATGCACACGCCGCGGACACCGCCACTGCCGGACCTTCCAAGCCGCAACGCTGACGCAGGTAATCCGCGACGGAAAACGAGTTGTGCGTGGTGCCATATTCGAAACTCGACGGCAGCGCGCCGTTGACGGGGTCGCGCGCACGGTAAGCGAGCTCGGTTTGCATGATGCCTGCCGTGCTCGTGCCGATAAATACCCCGACACGCCGGCGGCCCCAACGCGTGGCCGCGCTCTGCACCGTCTCGAAAAACCCGTCCTGCTGCAAGGCGAGCTCGGCCAAGCGGTTGTTGCGGCAGTTGAATCTCTGCAGCGCCTTCGGCAGCCGCTGCGAATCGACACCGGGCACTTCTCCTATATGGGTATCGATTTTCACGGTCTCAAATGCGCAGCGCGTAAGTCCGCTGCGTTGCTCGAGCAGACTCTGAAGCGTGGGTGCGACGCCGCGGCCGATGCAACTGGTCGCCGTAAATTCCGCCAGCAGCAGTGGCCGCATGCTTCTCATGGCAATGCCGAACGCAGGGTTACCGGCCTCAAGTCCTTGGAGTTCAGCGCCTGCAGCAGGCGCGGTAAGACTTCCAGAATAACCGGCTTTCCGCTGCGGCTGCGCGCCGCGTGGCCATCGTGCAGCAATAAGATGTCCCCAGGCTGAAGCGGATTTGCCAGGCGCTTGAACACCGCATCGGGATCAGAATTCATGGTGTCGTAGCCGCGGCGCGTCCAACTGGCGAGGCGCAGTTTCAGCCGCACCAAGATGGGGTCAAGGAACGGATTGCGCAGACCGGCCGGTGCCCGAAAGAAACGGGGCAAGGTTGCGGTCACGCGATGGATGCTCTCTTGGGCGCGCGAAATCTCCGCGCTCATAGCGCTAGGGCCCAGCAATGAGAAATTGTGGCGGTGGCGCTGACTGTGGTTTTCTATCGTGTGGCCCCGTCTGACAATCTCTTGTGCCAAGTCCGGATACAGGAGCACGCGTTCGCCCACGCAAAAAAATGTGGCGCTTGCGCGATATTCGTCCAGTTGCGCCAACACTTGCGGTGTGACGCCCGGCTCGGGGCCATCATCGATGGTAATGGCTACTCCGGCGGCGCCGCTCCCTTGCGTAGGTAGTCGCGTCCAATTGGGGCCGAGCAGCTGGCTTCGCGGCCAAAGGCCCGCCGCGGCCAAGGCAACATGGTTTGCAAGCACAGCGCTCAAGGCCCAGGGCCAGATGCGTGGACGCGCGATCAGTGCAGCGGCCGCGCCCAAGTGCACCGCGCCGGTCGCATACAGCAATGGCGATGGCGTCCAAGCCCGGGATAAATTCTCATTGTCGTTCATTTGAAATGCGAATCCAAAAAATTCTCCCACAGCTTGGACCAGGTACGCCATTCGTGTTCGCCCTCGATGACTTCGACGGCATCGGCCGGCAGTGCTTTCGCAAGCAGGCTGTGCGCCGGGGAAAATCGATCATCGCGCCCGTAACCCAAGAACAACGAAGACGAGCATGCCCGTGTCTTGAGGTGGCGCCATATTCGGCGTTCCGAGTCTGTTTCTGCAAGCTCGCCCGGGTCCCATACCGTCAACCCGCCGGCGGCCGCAATTTCCGTGATCAGAATGCGATTACCGAGATAAGGTGCCAGCAGGCATAGGCCGGCTAGCCCATCATCGAGATAGGAACTGGCGTAGTCCAGGGCCAGCGCGCCGCCCAGCGAGATTCCTGCCAGCCAAACCGACTCTCCCGACGCGAGCGCCGGCAATACGATGTCGGAACGCAACTGCTGCAGAGCCGCTCGATCATCCAGGTGCTGCATTTCTAGGTCGATGAAGGTGAGATCCAAGGCGACCTGGCGGTCGATAACGGCCTGGGCGAATCCTGCATGCAAGAAATCACGGGCCGAATGATAGGCTCCGGGCAACCAGATCATTTGCGTCGTCGCCCTGGCGCCCGCCTTGGCCGCGCTAAAAATGCTGCGCACGAGGGCTGGCGCCAAAGCCGATGGCTGCGAACAGCAGCGCGAGAAATGCGCCCGGCGCAACCGTCGTCCCCAATGCAACCAGCACCGGAACTTGAGAGAAGGACAGCAGCCCGAATCCGATCACGCAGCTGGCATTGGCAATGACCAGGGACGCGAGGGTGAGGGATTGGCTGGCCTGTTCCGGCGAATTGGCTTGACGGTCAAAAAACAGCGCATAGTTGGAGCCCACGGCAACAATCAGCAGCATGCCCACCAAGTGCAGGATGCTCAACTGCACACCGCTGATCGCCAACGCGGCCGCCACAGTAAGCACCGCCAACACCAAGGGCGCGAGCACGCGCGCAACCCGCAACGGCGAATGCAGCGCCGTCAATAACAAGACACTGAGCGCCAAGAATCCCGCCACCGAATAATGAATAGCCTCCGATAAATAGCTCGCATAGAGGGCGTCGGACTCCTCCTTGAGATCGAGCACGCGCGCCTCGGGTAAATCGCCGTTGTGCAGCGCTGCCGCCACTCGGGTCTTGTCGATTTCTTGGCCGACAGCAGCAGCACGCATCGGCAGCAACGCATTCCATTTGTCGCTTTGATGTAGGATCAAAGCATCGAAGCCTACTTTCAGAGAGGTACCCACCAGGTCTCGGGGCGTCAGCAACGCCATGTGGCGGGTGGCCTCGACATCCTCCAGAAAAGGCTGCAAGCGATCCAAGCGCAGCGGCAAACCCTGGAGTGCCTGTTGCAAATTGGTGCGCAACTGCGCAGGGGCGGGCAGGCTGCTGCGACGCATTTCCTGCATCGCCACGCTGGGTAAGTAATTGGCGGGGCTTTCATAGCCGCCGATCGCCTTATCGACCACCAACCCTTGCAGGGTATGGGCGGCGCGCTCCGCGCTGCGCAATACGGATTCCAGGTCGGGCCCGGACACGATGACCAAATCCCGGACGTCGGCGGCCCCAAGATCGGCGCGTAGCTTTGCATCGTAGCTCTGCTCTTCGGTCGATATCGGGCTCAATGCCGAGAGCTCGCGATTCCAAAGCGTGCTCCTATGCTGATACAGCACGGCGAGCGTCAGAATCGCCAACACGCCGCCTGACAACATCAGTGCGCCGCGGCCGATCCGTCGGCATCTGAGCAACAGCCGGGCAACTCCGGCGCCGAAGCCGCTGACATCATGGATGGCGAATCCTGAAGGGAGCATTGCCGGCAGCACGTACCGAGTCACGAGGGCGGCGGCGATCAGGCCACTGATGGAATACAGTCCCAGCTGCTTGAGTCCGGGAAATCCCGAGGGCAACAGCGAAGCGAATCCGCAAACCGATGTCAGCATGCCTAACCGAATGGTCGGCCACCAAAGCTGGCGCCACGAACTGCCCGCAACATCCGAAGATGCTTGGCGCGACTGGATGAAAAAATAGATCGAGTAATCGACCGATTCGCCGATCAGCGTGATGCCAAAGCCCAACGTGATGCCGTGAACGACGCCAAAGCCCAAGGCTACGGCAGCCACGCCAATCAGCGCCCCGCTGGCGACCGGCAGCAACCCTAAGCCCAGCGCCGGCAACGAGCGATAGACGGCTAGCAGCAGCGCCACCACCAGAATGCTGCTGAGGATGGACAGGCGAATGGCGGCCTTTTCGATTTTGGCGCGCGCTTCCACGGCAAATACGCCGGGCCCGCTGAGACGCAATTGCAGATCGCCGGCTGGCGCGCTTTGCAATGTTCCTACGGCGGCGGTAAAGGCTGCGCGGATCGCATCGATTGCCTTGCTTTGCGCGTCGCTGTCGGAGCCGCTTGCCGTGGTCTGCGCCACGGCTAAGGTGCGGGTTACGTCGGCCGACACCCATACTCCGTCGCGGCTTTCAGGCGCCGCCGAGCGGGTCAGTTGGTCTAGAATATTGAGCAACTCGCCGGTCGGGTCGCGCGGCAACAGGGACTTGAACAGCACGCCCGCGGGCGATGCCAAGCTATCGATGGTGTCTTGGATCGCAGCCTGCAGCCCGGCCGTCGAGAAACGCTCCGCATTGACCGACTCGCTCAGTAGATACCGGTGCTGAAACAGAAACTCCCGATCTCTTTGTGCCGCGATGAGCTCGCCGTTGCTGACACTGGAAAATTCCGGGTCCTGGCGTAGACGGTCAGCCATGGCGATGGATACCCGGGCACGTTGCGCGACATCGCCGTGCTCGATGGCGATCAGGATCAGTCGTGAGGCGGGTCCATCGCGCAGCTGATCCACCAGCAACTGTTGCGTCGGCGTAGGATGAGCCGGCAAGAATGCGGACAAATCCGTAATGTAGTGGGCGCGCGCCACGACGATCGCAGCGAGCCCGATGCAGCTCAGCCAGGCGATGAGCACGCGCGCTCGGCTTAGGATCATGGCGGAGCGGGGCGCAATGTCATTAGCGAACGATCACCATCGGGTTGGCGGATTTCGACTTTCAACAACTGATCACGCATACCATCTATGCGCACTTGGGCAACCGAGTTCTTGACCTTGGATTCCAGCGGCACCAGCGTCAGGGTCCAGCGGGCAAGATTTCCGCTGAATTCCAAATGGAATAATTTTTCCAGGGCGCGCCGATCGCCTGCCAAGGTGGCGCGGATACTCTCGACGAAAGGCAGCACCTGCGGGTAAGCGTGCAGATCCATGACGCGGAGGCTGTGGCCGCGCTCCAGCGTCAACGTGCCGCCACTTAAGATCAAGCTTTCCGCATGCGGCTTGAGCGTGCGTTTTTCGAGCCGGTCAGGTGCGTCGTACCGCAATTCTCCCGAAGATTCGACCGGATGGCTCAAGACGTGCAGAAAATGCTGCTCGACGAACTCGACCCGGCCGTGCTGGCGCATCGCGAGCAGGCCCATGACCTGGTCGAGATCATTGAACGATGGCGCTGTGGCGCCAACAAGGCCCACCGCCATCATCAACAACAGTGTGCGAGGCATTAGTTGCTCCGAATTTCCGCCGGCCGGTGCCAGAAATCGAAAAAATTGAACCAGTTGTAGGGATCGCTGCGGCAGTAAGCCTCGAGCACTGCAGCATAACGCTCCAAGGCTGCGCGCACCGCAAGATCGCGGCGTCCCACCGACACGGCGGAAAAGTCCGCGACTCGCTCGAAAACGACATGGTAGTTGTTCTTGCCTCGATAGAGGCCGACCATGAAGAACACGGGGCAGCGTAGGATGGCGGCAGCGCGCATGGGCCCCGTGGGCAAACAAGCCTGCTTTCCTAGAAAGCTTACCGCTTGGGTTGGCTCTTTGCCCAAGGTGCGATCAGCGAGAACACCGACGCAGCCGCCGCGATCGAGGCGTTCAGCAATATTGATCATGGCATCAATCTGGCCAAGCGCCACAATATCGGGAACAGTTTGCGGATTAATGGTTGCGAGGATGGCGCTGATCTTGCGCGCATTCTCTTCGTACATCGCCATCGAAACGCGCAGCCCGCTTTGGCGCTGACTCAAGGAATGCATGACCGCGAAGCTGCCCATGTGGGCACCCAACAACAGCGCACCACGGCCCTTGCTGACCTGAGCCAACACCATGGCCTCTCCTTCCAAAGAGATATTGAATTTCTCGAACTGCTCGTGCATGAGAAAAACGCGGTCGTGAATGGTGGTCGCGAAGCTTAAAATTTGTAGGAAGCGGTCCCGCGCGGTGGGCTCTCTGCTCAATGCGAGCCGCAAGTAACTGCGCGAATGACGCCGGGCGCTGGGGCCGAACAAAAAGAAGTAGATGGCGATTCCGTACAGAATCCAGCGGCTTAAAGTGCGGCCGAAGCGGATCGACAGAAATGCCATGAGCTTGAGCAAGCGCAGACTGCCGCGCTCGCGATAGCTGACCCACTGCGCCGCGTTTGCTTGATTAGGACTCATGTAGCGAGCCGCTTGCCACTTTGCGATTCTCGACTCGGATCGTGAAGTGAATCAAGCCCGCCGCAGTTGCGTCGTGTTCCAAGAGAAGGGTATCGAGCGGACGCACGACGTCGAAAAATTTCGCGGAACCAATGTGCCAACGCTTAAGATCAATTCCTCGAGCCAATTCAATGGTCTTGAGCATCTCGTCCAGCAGCAAGGCGCCGGGCATCACCGGAAAATCCGGGAAATGCCCCGCGAAGGCAGGATGGTCCGCGGCGACTTTCATCATGCTGCGCATCGTCACGGCGGGTCGTCGTTGCGTAATCGGCTTTCCGCGAATCCCTGCAGCGCTGTTTGCGGCAACTTGCCGGTCGCATTGCGCGGCAGTTCCTCCACCATGAGCAATGGCCGCGGCAAAAACACCGGGTCGATCCTTTGTCTCAGGTGCTCGATAAGCGTTGCGCTGCTCATGCCCGGAGCGACAACCACCGCGCCCAAGCGGTCGACGCCGGTAGACCCGGTCGGGCCTTCGCGCATGAAAAATGCACCGTCAAGAACTCCCGGGATGGCGTTAAGCTGGGTATTCAAGTAGCCGAAGGAACTGCGCTTGCCGGCCACGTTGACCAGGTCGGCCGTGCGACCGTGCAGCAAGAACTCTTCCTCGCCCGTAATCTCGATCACATCGCACAGGGGCGTCAACTGCTCGATGTGGCCGCCTTGCGCGAACACTTGATCGTTCGAAATGCTCAGTCGAACGCCGGGCCATAACCGCCACGCGTGGGTGTCAGCGGTGCGGCGCATGGCAATCTGACCCGTCTCGGTCGAGCCGTAGATTTCGAGCAGCGGCGCGCGGTATTTTTCTTCCACTTCGCGGGCAAGCGCTTGACTCAACGCCGCCGTCGCAGAGACCACCAGATCCAGCGGCGGGAATTTCACCTCGGAGCCAAGCAGGGTGCGCAAGTGAATGGGCGTGGTCACTAGAACGCGAGGCCGGGGAACGTTTTTAACGGCGGCCGCCACGTCGGCCGGATAAAAGGGCCGCTCGGCACAGAAGGCATTGCCGCTAAGGAGGGCAAGCAGCACCGTCGATTCAAATCCGTACATATGCTGGCCGGGCACGGTGCCCACGATCGCGTGGCTCCTGCCGTCTGCTAACCCTAAGCGCGGTGCGCTGCTTTGAATACAGCGCGCCAGCAGCCCCCAGGTTTTTTTGAATGGCATCGGTACGCCGGTCGAGCCCGAAGTAAATACAATGGCTGCGAGCTGGGAGGCCGCGATGGTGGGAATGCGAAAGTGCTCCTGCGCCCCGGAAGAAACCGCTGCGGGTAAGTCGGCGGGAAAGTAAGCCTGCGGTAAGTCGATATCGCAGCGCGCATCGTCGGTCAGGCAAATCGCATCGGGCGCAAAGGCGGAGAGCTGAGCAATGACCTGAGGGGTATGGGTTGAGGGCAGCAGGCTGATCCGCTGCGACAGGAGGCAGGCCGCAAGTCCGACGGTGAAGTGATACCGATCGGCGCAAACATTCAAGACATGCACGGAATCGGGCAGGCGATTCGCCAATTGTCGAGCATCCGACAAGAATTGCCGCGCTGTGATCGGGATACCGGCGCGATAAGCGACGGTCGCTGTCGGTGAGGAGTGTGAGAGCAGCGCAATGGCGTCCATGACGTTAACGCGGATTGGCGAAATACACGCGCAAAGTGGCGATCAAGCTGCTGCTCTTCACCTGGGGCAGCGCGCGTCGCCTCACCGCGTATTCGATCGCGAACATGAGCACGATCAGGGGCAGCGACAAAAAGTTGACGAATACCGACCAAATCCACAATGGAGCCAACTCGAACAGCAGAAACGTCACCCCCACGTTCGTCGAAAAGAAAATCGCCCAAGCTAACGTGACCTTGCGAGTGTAGCGAAGCTCCAGTGCCGATAGAGGTCCGTGCACCTTATCAGCGAGCTGGGTGCACAGAGGCACGCGTCCTTTAAACAGCGAGCGCCCAAAAGTCAAGGCCATGAGGGCGTAGAAACCGCACTGCTGAATCAAATACACCAGGGAAAAATTCTGGGTTACCCGGGGCCAAAATTCGCGCAGCAGCAAGGCGGCCGCGGCAGCTGCAACAAGGGCCAGGGGCGCGCCGCTCCATCGCCAAATCAGTATCAGGCCGAACGTGAGCATGGGCGCGAGGGAGAGAGCAGCGCCCAAATCCTGCATAGTCGGATGTGAATTGCTGTAGTGCGCCAAAACTGAGTAAGCGAGGAAGAATACGACGACCGCAGCAAGCTGCAGCCTACGCCCCGAAACCATGGCTACTTGGTTCTCTGCGCCGCAATGTACTCTGCTAAGTGCCTCAATGAACGGAAGATATGCTGGTTCTCCTGGCTGTCGGCCCGCAAGTGGATGCCGTACTGCTTGGAGACGAGCAGCGCCACCTCCAGAATGTCGATCGAATCCAATCCCAGCCCCTCCCCATATAAGGGAGCCTCTGGATCGATATCATGAGGCTGCACCTCAAGGTTCAGTGCTTGCACAAACAGCGTTG
>DASWUU010000212.1:0-36066 GCA_036401515.1 Steroidobacteraceae bacterium | reverse complement strand
TCGATGCGAAGCTCCGCGCCTTCGCTGAATTCGCAAGCGGCGTTGCCGCCTGACCTCGACCGCGAAGTGGCAATCGCAAAGGCAGTTCGAACGAAAGGTGAAGGCCGACGGGAAATGTCAACGTTATTGATTGGATGTTAGAAACTATGACTGCTGGCGACATCATTTCGTTCGGACCTTACTGCTTGATTCCGGCGGAGCGGCGACTGTGGAAAAGCGGGAAGGCTGTCGACGTCGGTAGTCGAGCGCTCGATGTGCTTATCGCACTTGTAGAGGCCGCAGGTGAAGTCGTTGGGCAGCGGGAGTTGATGCGTCGAGCCTGGCCCAACGTAGTGGTGGGTGACGGCAGCCTTCGAGTGGCGATCGGCGGGCTGCGCAAGGTGCTCTGTGATGGCCAGGACGGCATGCGGTACATCTCAAACGTGGCCGGACGAGGCTACTGTTTTGTCGCGCATGTCGATCGCTCCACGGTGCGGCCATTGGCATCGACGTCGCTTCCCGTTGTTTCCGAGGCTCGCCTTCATCCAAAGCACAGACTTCCGGCGCGACTGGTGCGCATGGTGGGACGTAACGACGCCGTTGAGGCCTTGTCGATGTTGCTCACTGCGCGACGTTTCGTGAGCGTGGTGGGCCCGGGCGGCATGGGGAAAACGACGGTCGCTGTCTCTGTCGCCCACGCCCTGCTCGATGAGTTCGGCCATGCTGTGTACTTCGTTGATTTCGGCACCGTCACGGACGAGAATCTTGTTCCGAGCGCTGTAGCTGCGGCGCTCGGCCTTTCGGGACAAACGCAAGATCCTCTACCCGGTCTGATAGCTTTTCTAGCAGGGCGCCGTCTTCTGCTGGTCCTCGACAACTGCGAGCATGTCATCGACGCGGCGGCCTCGCTCACCGAGTGCCTCCACCGCGAGGCGCCTGGGATTCACATCCTAACGACCAGCCGCGAGTCGCTGCGCGTGGAGGGGGAGCATGTGCACTTCTTGTTGCCGCTGAATTATCCGACTGCAGGAGAAGACTTGACCGCCGCCGAAGCCCTTGCTACACCCGCCGTGCAGTTGTTCATGGAGCGCGCCTTCGCCAGCGGCTACGCCTCGGAGCTAACAGATGCCGATGCGCCGACGGTGGCGGCGATCTGCCGCCAACTGGACGGCATCGCACTCGCGGTCGAACTCGCAGGCAGCCGCGTCGGCGCCTATGGACTCCAGGGGACAGCTGACTTGCTGGGCAATCGATTCAAGCTCCTTTGGCAGGGTCGCCGGACCTCCCCGCCCCGTCATCGAACAATGGCTGCCATGCTGGACTGGAGCTTCAATCTATTGTCCGAGCGGGACCGCTGCGTGCTCGGCCGACTTTCCATTTTCATCGGTCCGTTCACGCTCGAGGCCGCCCAAGCCGTGGCGACCGACCACCAAACCGATGCAATGGCGGCCGCCGACGCCATTGCCAGCTTGATCAACAAATCCCTCGTCTGGGTCGTGCCGATCGACGGCGTTGCACACCATCGGCTACTCGACCTAACGCGAGCCTATGCGGCCCAAAAACTCGCGCAAAGAGCCGAGGAGAACGCGGCTGCCAGACGGCACGCTTGCTACTACGCGCAATATCTTTCCAGCCGCGCAGGCAAGGGAGTTTCAATCACCCCTGAAGACGTGGCATTCGCTGCACCGTACCTGGGCAATATTCGTGCGGCCCTCGAATGCAGCTTTTCCGGCGCTGGCGAAATAGCGATCGGCGTAAAACTGGCAGCGGCAGCGGCGCCATTGTTCTTTGATCTTTCCTTGTTTCTCGAATGTCTTCGCTGGTGCGGCCAGGGACTCGCAGAATTGCCGGAAGGTGACCACGGGAGCGCAACGCATCTGACGTTGCAGGCATTCCTCGCCGCCTCAAGGATGCTTACGCAAGGCAACAGCGACGAAGTGCGCAGAGGCATCGAGGATGCGCTGAGGTTGGCAGACACACGCGGCGACCAGGAGTATCAGACGCACCTCCTTGTCGGTCTGTGTATCTTCCTGAGCCGCATCGGCGATTTCCGGAGCGCTCTCGCACTGGCTCAACGTGGCATCACAATAACCCAGGCGATTGGCTCGCCCGGCGTGATCGCCGCGGGAGAGTCGGTATTGGGTGTGGCTTACCACTTTATTGGAGACCAAATGGCGGCTCGACGGTGCTGCGAACGCGGCTTGATGAAAGCTGAGGCTGCGGGCACCGAAAGGGTCTCCTTCTTTGGTTATGACCATGAGATTCGCGCGCTGATGATGCTTGCGCGCTGTTACTGGCTGATCGGGTTTCCGGATCGTGCCGCCAAGACTGCGCGGCGGGCGATCAGCGTGGCGACCAAACGCAATAATCCTTTCAATTTGTGCATGACTTTGATCTTTACGGCCACCGTGTTTCTCTGGCGAGGCGACCTCGATGAGGCAGAGCAACTCATCCGACGCCTCATCGCTCACACAGCCCGACATTCACTCGGGCCCTGCCGTACCGTCGGTATGGCGCTGAACGGCCAACTGTCCGTTGCGCGCGGCGATTCCTCGGAAGGCGTGGCGTGCTTACGGTGCGCTCTCGATCTCTTGCGTGCAGCCAAACATCACGCCCTTATACCCGCCTTTCATGTGGCGCTAGCTGAAGGACTCATGAAGGCAGGGCAGGTTGATGAGGCTGCAACAACGGTCGACGCAGGTTTGATCCTAAGTGAGGCGTTCGGTGAAAACTTGAACGTACCTGAACTACTGCGAGCACGTGGCGAGATATGGCTCCAAACAACGCCCCCCGACGCCGTCGCTGCCGAACGTGCATTCCAACACTCCCTTCAGCAAGCAAGAGTTCAGTCGGCCCGTAGCCTCGAACTTCGGTCGGCTATGGCTCTTTCGCGACTGTGGGCGACCCAGGGCAAGTTATCTGCCGCGGCTGACCTGCTCGAGCCCATTTACCTGGAATTTGGAGAGGGATTTCAAACGACGGATCTGAAACTTGCGGGCCAACTCCTGGCGGAATTCGGACGCTGCGCTGCTCCTATTAATATGGCGAGCGGATCGAGCTGACCGGGCAGGGCACTGACGGCATTTAACACCGAATAACGCGCCCTCATCGTCCATCTCAGGCACTATCTCGCCAGAGTTGAAACGAGGGCAACAATGTCACATCTGGAGAAGAAGCAAGACACCGGCACGCAGACGGACCCGACTGGCAAAGTGACCGACGGATTGCCCCCGTCGGTCACCGCCTACATTAAGGCGACCAACCTTTGCGATCTCGACGCCCTGTTAGCGACGTTCGTCGATGACGCACTCGTCAATGATCAACTTACAGACTATTGGGGCAAGGAAGCGATCGCGGCTTGGGCTGCCCGCGAGATCATCGGCGAGCAATTGACTCTCAAAGTTGTCAAGAATGTCCAGCATTACGGGCACTCTATTGTGACCGCTCATGTGGACGGACTATTCGATAAGCGTGGGCTCCCGAACCCACTTGTGCTCGCCTTCTACTTTTCGTCCTACAACAACAAAATCGTTCAACTCATAATTCTGCGCAATCAGTCCGGCATCTAACGGAAGCTCCGGCATTTAATGGTAGCCCCATAACTCCAGCGCCGGCTCACGCTCGATCATCCGAGTCAGGTTCGTAGAAGGAGTGCTGGCCGTCGCTTCTATGTCGTGCCGTGCCAGCATCTCATGTTGTTGCCGTCAGGACCTGTTGCCCAAGCCAATTCTTCATTCAGCGCGATAAAGTGGGTAGAAGCGCAACCTTGCGCTTGCGATTTCAGTCATGTCCGTGTGCAGCGCGTGTTATGAAGTCGGCTACGACCTCCGGTCGCGACAGCATGATGACGTGGCTGGAATGCACTGTCATCGTTGCGGCGTTGATCGTTTGCGCCATCATGGCCTCAAGCTGAGGAGAGATGACTCGATCTTCGCTGGCGATCATGTACCACGACGGTTTGGTATACCAAGCGGGGGCGGTCGTCATTGTCTGAAATGCGACTAGAGCAACTGGCCCCTGCGTGGCTGCCAAGGTTTGTTTTTCTGCCTCCGCAAGATCTTGCGCGAAATCAGTGCTGATACCTTTGTTGGTAAGGCTCAGGAAACCCTCATTCACTATGATTTCCTGATTGACGGGCGTCTTTGGCAGCATTGCGTTCAAGGAGAATACCGACTGCCCCACGTCGGGTGCGTACGCGGAGATGTAAACCAGCCCGTTCACTTTTGGGTCGTTGCCTGCCTCGGTAATCACGACTCCGGCATACGAGTGGCCCACGAGAAGTATCGGGCCGGCCTCGAACTCCATCGCTCGCTTCAACGTGGCAACGTCGTCCGCCACGGAGGTCAACGGAAGCTGCACAGCTATCACGTGAAATCCTCTTCGTTCCAGCAATGAAATTACCTTTGACCAGCTTGAACCGTCCGCCCAGGCACCGTGGACGAGAATAACGCTCTTGGTTTTTGAAATCGGCTCATCTCCTGCCTCCGACCAATTGGCTGCGAAAAGAGCCAGCACGCTCAACGCTAACGATGCCATCAGCGATGTCAGTTTTCTTTGCATTTGCAATTCAGTATCTCCTATAGGTCTGTTGATTTTGATCATGTCAGTGGTTCTCACAGATTCGCTCCGCGCGAAGCGGCTTCAATTGCCGCGGCAACTTGTCTGGGAAACGCAATCAGGGTGTCATGGCCCCCCTCAACGATCGTCGTCGTGGCCTTGATTCGATTCGCGAAGAACTTCTGGGCGCTGGGATCAAGGATAAGATCCTTGTCGGATACGACAAACCATGATGGCTTTGAATGCCATGCCGCCACCGTCGCCGGCTCTGCAAAGGCCGTGTGATTGATTGGCAGCTGCGCGTCAGCCAGCGATTCTGCTTTGCTTGCAGGGAGATCTTGGCCAAATACCGAAGCGAAAGCCGTTTTGTCGAGGTAGAGAAACCCCTTGTCGTCCGGCCGGATAGCCTGCACGCCTTTGGAGGGCGGGCCGCCGGCACTCAGCGACGCAACACTCTCACCTTTTTCGGGCGCAAAAGCCGAGACATAGACCAGTGCGCCAACTTTTGGGTCTTCGCCGACTTCACCGATTACAAAGCCCGCCCACGAGTGACCAACAAGCACTGTAGGCCCATCCTGCGCATCGATGACCGCCTTCGTCGCAGCGGCATCGGCTGCAAGCGATGTCAGCGGAATGTTTACCGCCGTCACGTGATAGCCCTTGGCTTTCAATACGTGTGCGACGTTGTCCCAGCTACTTGCATCGGCCCAGGCGCCGTGAACAAGTACGATGTTCTTGACGGTCCCGGCCGGCAACGCGGTCAATGCTGTGGCCGGAGCAACAGCGAGGGTGAAGGCTGCTGACAGCGCAGCAGGAATAAGCAGAGATTTCATAACAGGCTCCAATTGTGATCGTGGTTGTCGTCGGGGTGTTCCGCGAAAATCCATGTCGTGCATGGCGGCGCTCGGCGCCTCACTTGGCGTCGCGTGTGCTTCGCGGGTCGCAAGATTGCGCGCTGCAGGAGCCATGGACAAGTAAAGAGATGTCAATCGTTATAAAGAGCTCGACTGATTGCAGCGACTCGGCACCGGGCACGTTGATCGCCAGTAATCCTATTGGGCGTTCACGCGACCTGGCGATTGATGAGAACGATTAGCAGCTAAATCGCAATGAATACCGGCGGGGTTGGAACCTATCAATGGTTGTCGAAGTACTCCGACAGTATTGGGCCGTAGGCGGCGGATCCCGAACTCTTCATTGTTCTTCGCCCTTGGGTTGCAGCGGTGGAAACTTCGCAAACCCGCCTTCGGTCTAGCTGGGTTGTCCGGCTGCTTCCAGGATGAGCCTGGCGATCTCGTCGGGATGGGAAATCAGCGAGAGATGGCTTGAATTATCGATCGCTTTGCGCCCACTGGTTTTGCCATGAAACGCTAAAGATCCGGGTTAATCGCGCGATCCTCGCTGGAGACTGCATAGAAGCTCGGCTTCGAGCGCCAGGCCGCCTTCTTGGTCTTGCCGACGAGCAACCTCTATGGAAGGGCTCTTGGAGAGCATAAAGAACCTTCGCCTTCGCTCCGGCAGGTCGCCCGCGAAGTCGCGAAGAAAGGCTGCCTCGGTGGGGCGTCCCTCATCGCCGTCGAAGACGATACCGGCGGACGCCGGCGGCGTAGGATAGGTCTTGGCCAGAGCGGTGTAATCATCGCCCGCGTCAGGCGCTCGCGCCGCCACATACACCAGAGATGAGATCTTAGAATGCACGCCTGCCTCGGGGACGATCAAGCCGGAGAAGGAATGCCCGACCAGCACGGTTGGGCCATCCTGCCGATCAAGTACGCGCCGCGCACATTCGATGGCTTCCGAGAGCGTTGTTAGAGGATTTTGCGCCGCCGTCGCGTTGAGTCCTGCCGCCTGCAATCGTGCGAACACCTCGGACCAGCATGAACCGTCGGCGAACAGGCCATGCACCAGGACGACGTTGCGCGCCCTGATCGGCGCAGGGATAGCGGCCATACCGCGGTGGAGATCAGCGACACGCCGGCTTCCGCAATCAGAGCGGTCGAGAAAGTACGCTTGTTCATCATGATCTCTCTTCCTTCTTCGATAGGAATTTCTGGGCAAGTTTCGCGGTGCGACACAGGGACCGCGCACTGGCGTGGCGCCAGAACCGCCCTGCACGGTTGCGCGAAAGACCGGCGCCGCGATCAGGCGAGATTACGCGTTCAGAAAAGTCTGGACGTGGCTGACGAAGATCTCGTGGTATTGAAACAAAGCGCCGTGGCCGGAATCGGGATAGAGGATCAGCTGAGCGTTACTCAGACGCTTGAACATCGCGTAAGCGTTGTTCGCCGGCAGCATGGTGTCGTCGCTGCCGCTCACCACGAGGGCAGGCTGAGTGATGGCGCGCAGGAGGGTGTCTTTCGGATCGGGCGTAGCGCACCACGTGATCAGAGCCTTGGCCTGCGGCTCGGTCACGGAACTTCCGCTATCGGTGTCGCGATCGTTCTTGCGGGCGTAGACCCGGTTTAGGAATGACTTACCGGCGTCCTGGCTCGCGGACGATTGGGTGAAAAACAGCGGGAGCCGCGGATCCGGCGCCTCGATGTGCGAGAAAGCTTCATTGAGGACCGCCAGCAGGTGCTCTTCACCGCCCCGCGGCGCGGTGCCGACGAGGATCAGCTTGCGGACCAGCTGTCCGTGCTCGGCCGCGATCTGCTGGGCGACGCAGCCGCCGAGGGAATAACCCAGCAGGTCGACCTGGGAGAAGCCGAGCAGCTCGATGAACGTAACGGCATCGCGGGCCATCGCCGCAACATTGTCGGGGGTTTGGCCGGTCGAGAGGCCGACGCCGGCGTTGTCGAAGGCGACCACGGGACGATCGAGTGCCATTGCGTTCACGACGGCGGGGTCCCAGGCGTCGATATTGCCCGAGAAGTGCTGCAGTAAAACCAGCGGTATCCCGGTCGACGGGCCGAGCAGGCGATAGGCGAAGCGGATGCCCTTGCCCTCAACGAAGCGGGTGGGAGTTGTCTCCAGTGTGGCGGCCTCGTGCTTCGAGGTACTGATTTCTTTCATGTCATGCTCCAAGCGGTTCTGGAATCGCCGTCCATTGGAGCGGCTGGGTTGGAGGATAAAGAAGAGGCGCGATCTGTGCTTTCGAGAAAGGAGCCGGATTGCCTAACCATACGACGGGGTGAGATTCCTTAAGGGCGAGTGCACGGAGCAACTCTAGACGTCAGGCGCTTACTGATTCGGACGGGAACGTAATGAAGTCGCTCGGCATCGTAAGTTCACGAGCTTTGATTGCTCCACAAATGGAGTACAAAAGCCGCCTCGCCACCACCTTGACGGCGGCTGACAACGCTTCACTCGGTGTGACGAGCGTTGACACGCCAAACGCCCGGACCTCAGCTAGCTTGACCCTGCCGATTGCCCGCCAGAGACATGAGCATCGGCGGCGATCAGTTTGATCTTAGAGGGGTTTGTGAAATGACGATGCTCAAATCCGAATCAGAGGCTCACGCCGGCCTAGCGAACGGAGCACCTCGGCGTGCGGATGAAATTACCGTCGCTCGCTGGACCGACGCGCGCACGCAGGATCGGCGAGCGGCGGTCGTCGCGCCGGATGGTCAGTTCGTGCTCGGGGTCGTTCTTAGGCCGACTCGCGCCCGGTTACTCAGTGGGCGAGAGACGATCTTCGACGGCGTGATGGCGTCCGGCGTGACCTACGTCTGCCGCCCATCCCAAACCTTGCACGCGGAGTTCGCGGGGCCGGCGGACATTCTAAATCTCTACTTTTCCGGCGGTTCGATCCATAAGCACGCCACAGCAGAAATAAATGCGGGCGCGCATATCGAAACCTCGCGTGTGACCATACTCGCCCGCGATGCCCTCATCGAACACCTCGCGCGGGCGCTTCAAACGGCAGAGGATGAGGCGGACGCAAACTACATCCAGACGCTGGCTCGGGCGATCGTAATGCGCGCAGCGCAAATCCGCCAAGGAAAAACTCGCGTCTTGCCCCTCCCCAAGTGGCGAATGAGGCGGGTGATCGACTATGTCGAGTCTCACATCTCCGAGACTATATCGCTTGCCGATCTGGCGGCAGCGGCCGGGCTATCCCGAACACACTTTACAGCGCAGTTCCGTCTTGCCACCAGCTGCAAGCCTCATGACTTTATTCTTCTGCAAAGGATCGAGATCGCACAACGGCTCCTCTTACAGAACTCGCGCGAGCTGTTCGACATCGCACTGACCGTCGGGTTTCAGACGCAGGCCCACTTCTCGACCGTATTTAAACGGTTCATGGGCGAGGCTCCTGGCCGCTGGAGGCGCGCACAGCTTGCTGAATGCTCCCAAAGACGTGAGGTTGCCTGAGATGGTGCGGCTGCCCGATCTGCCTGCCACACCGCAAAACCAAATAAGTGCCTTGCGCGAAAGCGCGAGGGAAGTGCGGAAGATGTTCAGGGAGTACGCGCCGACATGGCTCACACGTCTCGCCAAAGTCATAGGGCGGCGGCTCTCCCGCGAATCTGATTCTCCTCGCCAATGTCCTGCTGCATCGGATCTTAGGGCTCGGCTTGAAAATATCCTGAAGCAACTCCCCGGTGACCAGCGCGTCTTTGTGGAACTCGCGTATCGCTATAAGTGGACGCGCGAGGATCTTGCCACTATACCCAAGAGTTCCGTCGAATCGGTTTCTGACATTTTCAAAGAGGCCTTTGCTGCTACGAAGCGTGTTGTCTGAGCATGGCGAAAATCCACCTATCGAGCGAGCTAGCCACGAGAGAAACTAACATGTATGAAAAACGACCGCCCTGCCCCGCCGTTCACGCGTCAGCGGCAATGTTGAAAGTCCGGTTCGCAGAGGACGCATGGAATACGTGCGATGCGGCGCGTGTGGCTCCTAGTTGTTCGATCGACAGCGAGTGGCGCAACTGCTCGCAGTTCATTCGGGGGCGAGCCGCGATTGAGGCGTTTCTAAATCTAAAATGGGCTGGCGAACTCGAATATCGGCTTATAAAGGAGCTCTGGGCCTTCAACGACAATCACATCGCGGTCCGTTTTGCCTATGAATGTAGGGACAGTGAAGGAGCATGGTTCCGTGCGTACGGTAATGAGAATTGGGAATTTGACGACGACGGGTTGAACCGCAGGCGAATTGCTTCGATCAATGACTCGCCAATCCGGGATAGCGATCGATGCTTTCGTTGGGACCGATCTGGTGCGCGACCCAAAGATCACCCAGGCCTTTCAGAGCTAGGACTCTGAGCTCCTGAGGTTCAGTCTCGCTATGGGGTACCAAGAGACCCGCATGATGGCCCGGTTCAATCAATCGAATCGCGGTCAGGGGTTCGCGGCCGCCTTCTCCTGCGTGCGCATCTGCTTCAATTCTTCGAGTGCAGCCAGAGCCCCTCGATTTCCCGGTTTCAGCAGTACTCATCTCTCTAAATTCCTTCGCCAATCGTTTCGTTCACTAACACTGCAAAATTCTGTGAGTACGATATCTTCGATGAAGAGAGAGCCATTCGATTCATCAGCGAGCGCCGTTTGCTTACATCTCCCATCGCGTTCAGTACCCACAGATGGCGATTGATCCGACCAATATTTCGAAGGTGACCAAGACGTGCGCAACGTAGATGAAAACACCATTACAGAAGAAGCGATACGAAGGATGGCCAATGCGCCTAACCCTCGCGTGAAGACTGTTATGGAGAGTCTGGTGCGGCATCTTCACGACTTCGCCCTCGAGGTCTCACTCACGGAAGCCGAGTGCTCGAGAGCATGAATTTTCTCACCGACGCTGGGCATATGACGGACGACAAGCGCCAGGAATTCATCCTCCTTTCCGACGTGCTCGGCTTATCGATGTTTGTGATTGAGCAGAATAAACGCAAACCCGTAGGCTGCACTGAAGGTACCGTATTCGGCCATTTCCATGTAACGGGCCCACCGTTTTTCGCACTGGGAGCCGATATTGCCAACGGCGCAAAAGGGGAGCCGTGCTATGTGAACGCAGTTGTGAAGGGGCTGGACGGGGAAGTGGTGGCTGGCGCAATCGCGGACGTTTGGCAAGCCGACACCGATGGGTTATATGACGTGCAGCGCTCAAACGACGGGCAGAGCACGTGGGATGTTGCGAACCGATGAGCGAGGCCAGCTGTATTTTAAGTCAATCCTGCCCGAGGCCTATCCGATCCCTACCGATGGTCCGGTCGGACCTGCTCAAGGCCACGGGCCGACATCCATGGCGGCCCGCGCACATGCACTTATTGATCAATGCGCCAGGATACAAGCCCCTCGTTACTCACATATTTAGAGAAAGTGATCCGTACTTAGATTCAGATGCTGTATTTGGGGTCAGATCATCACTGATCACTCAGTGGGTGCGACATGAATCCGGCAAAATCCCCGACGGTCCGCATAGCACGACACCTTTCTATCAAGTCGATTTTGAATTCGTGCTCAATAAGCGCGCAACGTAGCAGCGTCGGTGTCAACGCGGGTCCCGTCACACTACCGGCGATCGGTAGCTGCGGCCAGTTGCACGAGAGATTGTGCATGAATATCGGATTTATTGGCACCGGCATCATAAGTCGGCAGATAGCTACATTACGACTCACCCAAGAGGCTTTGGGCGTGCTGCAGTGCGGTATTTGTGAGTCGCGTCACTCGGCCTCTGACGACCACGCTGGCTATTCCGTTAAGGTCGGAAAGGTAGTCCTTTGGATGGATCTTTAAGCATGTGCGGTCGATACGTGAGTCCAGGCGATGCCTCATCGAACGTGAATCTAATCTCGTCCACGCCGAGAGGGAGTTTCCGGCCCTCATTCAACGTCGCTCCCAAGCAAATCGTCCCCGTCATCCGCATGCTGAATGGGGAACGCCAAGGCGTCCCTATGCGCTGGGCCCTAATTCCTTTCTTCCCCAAGGCGTTCCGCCGAAATCAGTACGATCAGTCCGCGTGTCGAAACGAAACCGCGGCGGGCTACCGAGGTCTCTGGCCAAGAGCGTCCGCGATGTTTAAGTGGGCTTGTGCCATCGGCTCAGCCAGCGGTCGATGACGATAGGGTTGCGGATATTGCTAGGCAGTTGGCCACGCAGGATGCGCATGATGTTCTCGACGGCCGTGGCCACCATCGCTTCGTGGGTTTCCACTGTGTGTCCTACGTCATGCCCTGTTAGGATGGTATTGGGAAGGGTCCGCAGCGGACTGTCGTCCGCCAATGGCTCATGCTCAAACGTATCAAGCGCCAGCATACGGAAGCGCCCCTGTTTTGCGACTTCGACAAGCTTGCGTTCATCGATAAGTCCGCCACGAGCCGTATTCACGAGTATAGCGCCTGGCTTGATCAGTTTGAGGCGTCGCTCATCGAGAAGATGCCGACTCTCGCTATTAAGATTTGCGAGCAGGACGATGCAGTCGCTGGTCCGGCACAGATCGTCGAGCTCAACCCTGACCAGTGGGTGAGGCAGCGTGACGTCCGGCCTCCGGGTGTAGACCTGTATTCGGATGCCCCAGGCCGCGAGGCGCACTGTCAAGGCTCGAGCAATCTTGCCGAAGCCGACGATTCCAACGGTCTTGCCCATCAGCATCTTGGCGCGGAGTTGCCCACTTGAGGATTGCTTCTCGCGCAAGTTCCGTTGCGCCCCATTGAGGTCGTAAAACGCAGCGAGCATCAGCAAGATGGTCGCCTCCGCCATACTGTGAAAGTTCTCAGGAATTTGGCCATTAGCGACGATGATTCCGAGGTCCGTCGCAGCGTTCTCGTCGAACCCCTCGGTGCCTGTGATGAACGAGAGAGCAGCTCGGAGGCCCGGTGTCGCAGACAGGAAATCCCGTGACATTGGGAAGTTATGCATTGCGAGGATGACATCGATGGCCTGTTCCCGATGCTTCGATAGACACTCCTGCACCGATTTGAAGATCGTCACATTGACGCCGCCATCACGCAGATCCGATGCAATTGTTTCGAAGTGAGTCGCCACGTAGGGCGTCGGCACCAAAGCGACATGAGATGCGCTGAGGGCGCTATGCGTCCGGAAATTCTCCACTAGAAATGCACTCCGATAGGTAGGTCAGTTACGAGGATCGCCGAGGTAGACCGCGCCGATCGGCCCGACCGTCGCACCCGCTCCGCATGTTGCCTTCGCTTCTAGATTGCGGACCGAAACCGCCACATCCCGGCAGTGTCCTGACGCCGTGTAGGTCAATGACGCACCCGTATTGGTGTATGCGGGGCTGGCGCGATCCATTATGGTGGTCATACAACTGGAAGCTCTCTCGCGCGCCCAAGCACGCGGAGTGTTCTCCGAAGCCAGTTGTAGTTTCAGCAGCATGCGCAAGTGTCGCGAAAGCCGAATTCAAAGTGGCTGACCAATTGCCGCTTCCCAACATATTACTCCCGAGAACTGGATCTGATTACACCCGAGCGTTCTCCTGGCTTGAGCACGGCGAGCGTGCTTCGTAGGTGGGGTCACCCCGCCCCGAGCTTCAACAGCCTCTCGGCGTTTGAACGGCCTACTTTGAGCCTGGCTTCGCCTTGAAGCGGACAGCCGTCGAACCAACCCACCCCTTCGGGCATGCTCTCGTATGGGTAATCAACGGAGAACATGACCCGGTCGATACCCATCTCGTCGATGACGTTGTTCAGCGTGGGCGTGTGGAAGTTACCGCTCGTCGTGATGTAGAAGTGGTCCTTGAGGTACTGTCCCAACGGCTTCTTCAACACTTTCCCGCACGGGCCATATTCAAAACGGCGCTGCGCGCGGGCCATCATCGCGACCAGGCCCTCGCCCGAATGCCCCAAAATGAGTTGCTGCTTGGGATAACGGTCGAACAGACCGCTGGTCATAAGCCGCAACGCGTGCGCCGCAGTTTCCGCGCCGAATGCCCACATCGGTCCCATCATCTCGTCATGTCCCTCATAGATCAATCGCTGGCTGGGCAACGGCGAGCGCGGATGCAAATACACCGGTACGCCCAGCGATTCCACTCGCTCCCAGAAGGGATAGAACTTCGGGAGGTCCAGGTATTCGGCGTGATCTTCGTCGCCTACATTTGTATAGCCATTGACCAGTACGCCCTTGAAGCCTAGCTGGGTCACTGCCCGTTCAGTCTCCGCGGCCGCGGCCAGCGGATCCTGTAAGGGCACCGCGGCAAATCCCGCGAAGCGCTTGGGATGGGGCCCGACGAACCTCTCTACCAACCAGTCGTTCGCTGCCTTCGCATGATCTATCGCTGCGCGAGTGTCGGTCTCGCCTTGTATGCCGTTGGCGGTGAGCGATACCACTTGCATCGCCACGCCGTTGGCATCCATCTGTGGCAGGCGTTGTTCCGTGACGTCGAGCAGCCTGCCTTCGATGCGTTTCCAGGCTTCCGCCGACAGACCCGGGGGGTGAAACGTCGTGCCCAGCGAACTCGGCAGCACGAAGTGCTCCTCGAGGGTAATCTTATTGCGCATCGGCGCCGACTTGACCGGAAACTGCGCCGCCTTCTCCACCTCCTCGGCCCTTACCATCATCCCCGACATCGCGGTTCCGGCTAACATCGCGCCGATCAATTCTCGTCGCTTCATATCTGTGGTGGACATTCAGGCTGCTCCAGAGGTTGCCATGTCAAGGCCAAGGCAGCGCTGCCGGCAATCAGTACGAAGGGTACGATGCCGGCCAGAACGGTGCCGCTCGCACGGCCCGACGCCAGCAACGTGGCAGCGAACAGCGGGCCCGCGACCGAGCCCAACCTTCCGACCGCCACTGCCGCCCCGACGCCGGTGCCGCGGCCTGCGCTGGGATAATAAAGAGGAGCGAGTGCAAACAACACTAGCTGCGCGCCGATGATGAAGAAACCCGCAACCGAGCTCGACAGGATGACAGTCGCAAACGATTGTCCGATCGCGGACATCGCGACCAACCCCATCAGGGCCAGCGCGATGCCGGTGTAAGTGCTGACCACCCATTGGCGCCGCCGCTCGCCGGCGTGAAAGCGCCCCAGCGAAGCCGCGCCCACGCTTCCGGCAATATTGAATGCGATGGAGGCCAAGCTTGCTTGCGCTCGCGAGTAACCTAAGCCCACGATCAGGCTCGGCAACCAGTTGAGCATCAAAAAAAGCACGAGCTGGGTGAAAAAAAATCCCGTCCACAGCAGTGCCGTCGTGCGTGCGCGCCGCATTCCCCACAATATGGCGCCGACCCCCTCGATCGCACGGGATCCGATGGAGGTGCTAGCAGTCGCTGCGCGGCGCGCTGCGGTTTCCGGGCCGCGAAATACCAGCGGGATGAGGAGCGCTGCAAGAATCGGCGCAACGCCTCCGATGACGAAGATCGAACGCCAACCCCAGCCCAACCGATCGGCGAGCGCGGCCACACCTGCCAACGCACCTCCCAGTGGAAGTGCGGCCATGACCACGGTGACAGCACTCAAGCGGCGCCGTGGATCAACGGCCTCGGCGGTCATCGAGATGAAATTCGGCATGGCACCGCCGCAGCCGAGGCCCGTCAACAGGCGGGTCAGCAGGATCATGTCGGCGCTTCGTGCCGCCGCTGTAAACAATGAGCCGATGCCGAATAGAAGCAACGACACCATCAGCATGCGCCGCCGTCCGATGTAATCGGCCATACGTCCGCCCACGGCCGCTCCCAGAAAAAGGCCCAAGGTCGCGGCGCTGAAGATAACTCCCCCCTGCGACGGCGGGATCAAGAACTCGCGGAACACCAGGGGAGCTGCGACGCCCATGGATTGATTGTCGAACCCTTCGAACAAGGCGGCGGCTGCGCACACCAAAAGCGTCGCACGTGTATTCGTCGCCGTCACGATCAGACCGTCGCCCGCCACCGAGGCAGCAATTGTAGGGCGTTGTCGCGCCCGATCTCGCGCAGGTCGCTCTCGCTGAATCCGTAAGCCAGATGCTGCTGAACGTACTCCTCGCCCCGGCGAAATGGGAAATCTGTGCCCCACAGCAGCTGAGAGACCGGGAACAGCTTGGTGAGGGCCGCCAGCGCCCCCGGATGCGAAGCTTGCGCGAGGTCGTAGTGAAACCGTGTCAATTCCGCCATGACGCCGTTCGGCACGGTGGCAGCCAGTTTCCGGTAGGTCTCCGGAATCCGTATCAGCCGTTCGGCCACGAACGGAACGGTTCCTCCGCCATGCGAAAAAATCCAGCGGATATCGCGGTAACGGCTGACGGCGCCTTTGAACAGCAAGTTCGCGATAGCGCGGGTCGTATCCGCCGTATACTCGATCACTGAGTTGTTAAACAGGTCGCGCAGCAGGTTGCGGCAGCACAGAGGCGCATCCGGGTGCGCATACACCAGAGCTTTGCGTCGATTCAGCTCCTCCATCACCGGATCGAACTGCGGATCACCGAGCCATTTGTCTCGATAGCTCGTGAACAATGCGATTCCGTCGGCCTTGAGTGTGTCGAGGCCGTATTCGATTTCGTGCAAACTGCCCTCGGTATCGGGCAGCGGGAGCGCAGCAAACATCCCGAAGCGGCCCGGAAAGTCGGCTGACATTTTCGCGCCGTAGTCGTTGCACTCGCGCGCGACCCGGCGCCCCTGCTTGTCATCCCCCAACCAGATGCCAGGCGTGGTGATCGACGTGATGGCCGTGGCGACGCCCGCCCGATCCATGTCTTCGATAGATTTTTCCGGCGACCATCCCAGTGTGGGGCCGAACAGCAGGGACTTCATATCCTCGACATAGGCCGGCGGAGCGATATGATGATGAATATCGATGCGAAAACGTCTGGCTGGCGCGGCGGGTAATGCACTGTCGGTGGCGCCCGCCCAGGCTGTGGGCGCACCCGCCACCATAAAACCCAAGGCACCCTTCAAAATCGTCCGGCGCTCGATTTTCGCGGCGTCCCTCGCGGCAGGGGCGGCAAGCGCGGCAAACCGTAGGGGGTCGCGACAAAGAATCCCCAAGGCATGGTCAGCGAGCGAAATGATCTCCGGATTCATCGCCTCTCCTAGGATAGGTTCACGTCACGATCCGCTCGGGAGGTCAATCACGAGAACGTGAAAGGAACCCGGCGTCGCAGAAGGCCAGGGACGTGGTGGAATGGGGTGGCCGAGTTTGGCGGATGGCAGGTAGACCCGGCCGGTCTGCGGATCGACAGCGCCGAGACGAGCACCCTTTTCCGTACGCAGCGTCTGCATCAGCACGACGCGATGCGGATCGTGGATGTCGAATATGCTCAAAGTGGCGTCGTCGCCGCTTGGCACGAAGGCACGATGGCGCTGCTCGTCAACTAGCACGGCGTCGGAACTGCGGCCTACGGCTAGGGTTCCGACCACCTCGGCCTTTTCAGCCAGAATGAACTTTGCCACACCGTTGTCGCATCCCGAAATCAGCAGGTCCAATTTCGCGTCGTAAGCCAGTCCCTTGGGTTCGGTGCAGCCCGACAATGGGATTCGCCGTACGAGCTTGAACGTCGGGACGTCGATCACCGCGATCTCGTGCGCCGTCTGCACGTTGACATATAGCCTGCCTCGGCCATCGGTCACAGCAAATTCGAGCTTACCCCCGACCATGACCCTGCCGACGACGGTCTGTTTATCTAGATCCACAAAAACGACCTCGCCGCTTCCGCCGTTGACGGCAGCAGCTAGCCCAGTCTTCGGCTCGATGACGAGCGCGTCGGGGTCGGCGAGGACGGCAAATTTCGCGAGCTTGCCGAAGAGTGCCGATTTTGTACCGCTACTGGTGGTGATGGAGGATACGGCCGCACGCGATTTCGCATCGAACAGTGTGAGCGCATGAGCCTGCCCGTTGGTGCCGAGCACCAGCCCGCGGGACTCCAGTGGCGCGACCCCGTGCCACATTGCTCCGGGCAGACCCGTACGGGCCCAGCTTTGGGCCGCAAGATCGAGGATCGAAATGTACTCGCCTTGCGCGAGATACAGGCGTTGCTCCTGAGAACTGACGGCCGCATAGTCCCACATGCCGTCCGGTCCTGGAATCGAAGCAACGATCGAGTAAAGGCGGTCCGGCGAATGCGCGTGGGACGAATGTGCGCGCTGCGCCGGTGCTCCCGCGAAGTGCATCGAGAGGGCAAGTCCCGCCGCACACCAAGCCTTCATCAACGAACTCCGTGCCCGCGCAATCAGAATTTCTCACGAAAGGTAATACCGATCGACTGATACGGACCCGGCCGCATATTGTAAAGATAGTACGGGGGCACATTGAAATGCTCGGGGCCCGTCTGCACGAAGACAGACAGATCCGCCGGCAGCAATGCGTAATGTATGTTGGTCAAGTTCTGCGCGAACAGAGCGACCTCATGACGGGTGTTCTCGGACGTCCACGACGCATGCATATTGACCAATCCGCGCCAGGCCGTCAGGCGCGTAACGTAATCCGGCGTATCTGTGGTGTTCCCGGGAGTGATGTAATAAGGGCTGCGATACGAATAGTCGCCGCCGATGGCTACACGCCCCCTTCCCCCCGACAAGTCGGTATGCATGTCGGCCGATGCGGTCACCCGGTTCTTCGCGATGAATGGCACCTGATTGCCGTTATAGGTCGTGGACGTCCCATCTCCATTGTCAATCGAGTATTTGGTCAATTTGCTCGTGAGGTAGTCATAGCGTAGGCCGAGCAAGAGCCAATTGGCGGGAGCGTATTCGATATCGGTTTCCAACCCGTCCACCCTAGCGGCCCCGGCATTGGTGGTCGCCGTGAAGAAACCCTCCGGAGAGGTCACATTCTGGATGACTTGCAGGTTCGAGTAGTGATCCGTGAACACACTGGCATTGGCTTGGAGGCGATGGTTCAAACCATCGAACTTGAGCCCCGCTTCATAGTTCCAGACGTACTCTGAATCGAACGGCCGCGTTAGGGAAGCCTGATCACCGCCTTGCGTATTGAAGCCGCCGCTCTGAAAGCCCTTCGAGACCGTAGCGTAGGTCATGAGCGAGTCGATGGGTTTGTATGTCAACGTCAGCTTCGGCGTAAAGGCTTTCCATGAGTCCGAGAAGGGTCCGCTGATCGGGGGACCAAAAAAATGATTCGAGTGATTGAGATTGGCGAAGCCGTCCTTTTTCTCGAACGTGTACCGGCCGCCTAGATCGATCTTGAAGGTTTCCGTGACCGCAAATATCGCGTCGATGAATGCCGCATAGCTAATGGTACGCGTATCCTGCGTGGCGATGTAGTCGGCGACTCCAGGCAGGCCGCCCCCGGGGCCATGGCATACGGCGCCGCAATCGAGAATATTGAGTTCGCCGTTGATGGGCCGCGACTTGTCCGAATTCAGGTAATAGAGTCCCGCCACCCAACTGAGGCGTTGATCTGCCGGCGAGGCGAGCCGCAGTTCCTCGCTGAACTGACGATCCATTTCCTGCGTCTGCAAGGTGAGCACATCCAGGGGGTCGCCCGTCTCGAGCGTGCGGTCGAGCACGTTTAAATGCCGATAGCCCGTGATCGAGGTCCAGGTTCCGACGGGCTGAGTCCAATCGGCGCGCACATTCAGACCCCAAATATCCTGATTCCGCTTGCCGGGGTCGGCCTGCGAGGTCCGCGTCGGACCATTGATGTAGGTGGGCTCGAGAGCGGGTGAAAAATTCGTCTGAGTCCACACGGGCGCATCGCCGCGAGAAGTCAGATAATCGAAGCCACCGAGGACCCGCAGGTCGTCACTCGGCGTGAAGAGCACCTTGGCCCTCCCCGAGAAGCGGCTAAGCTTGCCGATATCGGTATGCGTGGTCACGTCGTCCACATAGCCGCCGTTCGAATGCGATGCGATCACGAAGCGCGCCGCCAGAATGTTGTCGATCAGCGGCGTATTGAACATGCCCTTCGCTTCGATGAGGTTATTCTGGCCGAAAGACGATTCGGCGCTGCCTTCGTTATTGAAGACTGGATTCTTTGTATAGAGCGAGAGCGTTCCGCCGAGCGAGTTGCGGCCGAACAACGTGCCCTGGGGACCCTTGAGCACCTCGACGCGCTCCATGTCGTAGAGATCGGGCTGAAGGTCGGCGATGCCCGTTCTTACCACATCGTCGATGAACATGTTGACGCCCTGGTCGGTGCCTGTCGAATCGTCGATGGTCGATGTGCCGCGAATAGACAAGTAAGTTTCGCTGGCCGACTGAGGCATGAATACGAGACTGGGCACTGCACGCGCCACATCGTCCATGGTCAGGATCCTATCCCTCTCCAACTCCGTAGCCGATAACGCCGACAGCGAAATCGGCGTGTTGCTCAAATTGGTTTCGCGCCGCGTCGCCGTAACAACGATTTCTTCCAGGCCCCCTTGGTCTGCCTCGGACGCGTTGACGGCGGCGAGCGCCGATCCAGCGCCACCCCATAGCGCAACCGCGGCCAGCAATGCTGCGGTAGTGCCCTTAAGAGCCGCAGCCTTGTCAAAATTTTCGCATTCCATCGACCACCCCCATGAATATATGTATAAGCTTCGCGCAGGCGCAGCGCGGTCCAGCCCTTTATCGAAAATCAATGGGCCATGCTCGTACCGGACGCCGGCCGCAATCGCGTCTCACGCAGCAGCACAGTCAACAGTAAGCCCAACCCCATCGCACCGATCGGCAAAACCAGGACATTGGCCACGCCGAAATGCTCTGCAATCTGCCCGACCAGTGCAGGCGCGAGGCCGCCACCCAGCAATTCACCGATCGCGATGACTAACCCGGAGGCGGTGGCCGCCAGCATCGCCGGCACGCTCTCGAGGCACACAGGCCCAACGGTCAAGGTGATGAGCGCGTTGTTAAAGAAATGCACGCAGAACAACGATCCGAACAGCGGCCAGAAGGAGGCCGCGCAATTGGTAAGCGCAATCAGCGAGGCGAGCGCCCCGAGCGTGCATAGCGCCATCACGGGCTTTCGTCCCCATTGGTCCGACAACCACGGCAAGAGCAGCGTGCCGGCGGTGGCACCGAGACCAATCGCCGACATCACGCTGCTCATGGTGCCGAACGATAGCTTAAGATAATCGATGAGATAGTTCGGCATGAAGGCGCTGGTGGTGATGAGACAGGTCAGCCAGCACAGCATCATCACGGCGGCCACCTTGATGTTGCGGACCGACAGCACAGCCGCCCAATCCTTAAAGCTGCTGCGCGCGGCTCGTTCTTCGGCGGGACTGACCGACGGCGCGCTCGCAGGCATTACGCGGTACACCACGTACGCCAACGCGAGCCCGGGGATCACAAAGATCAAAAACACGTGCCGCCAATTGATGACGTTCAGCAATCCCGCCACCAATAGCGGCGAGAGCCCGAGTCCGCACAACGGCAGCATCATCTGTTGGATCCCGATATTCAGGCCGTGACGTTGCGGCGGCGATGCCTCCATGGTGGCGGCGATGCTGGCCGGCGTATAAGCCCCATCGGCGGCGCCCATGACGATGCGCACCATCACGAGGCCCGCGAGACCCGCGGCGAGACCGCTCGCGCCGATGAGCAGCGAGAACACGATTAGCGAGCCCACCAGAACGCGCCGGCGGCCGACGCGATCGGACATATTGCCCATCACTAACGCCGAAATTCCCCACGCCACCGCCAGCGCGCCGGTGATTGTGCCGATGTCGGCATAGTTGAGGTGAAGATCGTGTGCGATTGTCGGAAACATCGTTGAAATCAAGAATCTATCGATGCCGACCAGGCCGAAGCCCAGCCCCATCACCGCAACCACGGCGATTTCCGCGCGCCGCGGTGCCGACTCAACGCTGCTTGCTGGTATCTGCAAGAAACACTCCCCGTGCAGGTCCACTTTTAGTTTTCAGCATAGTGAGGGCTAAGCAACATACCCGTCAAGTGGACACGGTGTACCGACAGGCAGTACATTGCGCGGGTACGGCGCGCGTATCGCCGCCGCAGGACACCGAGGTGGTCATGCACGTCAAGCGGTTCGTCGATGCAAATTCTTATGAAGCACCCAACCACTACGACGTGCGGTCGTTGCGTCTGCAGGGATTCGAGCCGGGTGGCCCCACGCGCTCCTGGGTGGGTCTTTCGCATTTTCTTCCGGGCGCAGGCGCCGGCCCCGATGCCTCGCCGATGGAAAAGGTGTATGTAGTGCTGGCCGGAGCCTTGATGGTGCGGGCGAACGGCGACGAGGTCACGCTGGGGCAGCTCGACAGCTGTTGCATCCCCGCAGGAGAAACACGCGAGGTAAAGAACGTCGGCAATGAAGTTGCGACCATTATCGTCGTCATGCCCTATCCAGAGGCACCGGCATGAACGAACTGCTCAAGAATCCCGCTCGTCTGTTCGACATCATGGGGAAAGTAGCCGTAGTGACAGGCGCCTCCGGTGCTTTCGGCGGCGTAGCTGCTCGCGTCCTCGCTGGCGCCGGCGCGCGATTGGTGCTCGCGGCCGGGAAAGAGGCCGAACTCGAGGCGACTGCGGCCGCGTGCCGGGAACTGGGCGCGGACGTTTTGGCAGTCAGCCGTCGTCCCAACACCGAAGCTGACTGCGAGTTGATCATGCAAGCCGGTGTGGATCGCTTCGGTGGCCTTGACATACTCGTAGTAGGATCCGGGCTGAACGAGGTCTCCCCAATCGTCGATATGGCCCCGGAAAGGTTCGCTAAAGTGATGGATGGAAATGTGACGGCCGCGTGGCTATTGTGTCGATCGTTCGGTTCGAGGGTCATTCCGCAAGGCCGTGGCGGCAAGGTGGTCCTCGTGTCATCAGCTCGCGGCAAGCTCGGCCACCCGGCCGGGTATAGCGCGTACTGCGCTTCCAAGGCGGCTACCGACGGGCTGACCAGGGCGCTAGGCTGCGAGTGGGGCAAGTACGGCATCACGGTGAACGCCATCGCTCCGACGGTCTTTCGCTCGCCCCTGACCGCCTGGATGTTCGAAGACAATGAGAAGGCCGCAGCGACTCGCAACGGCATGCTGGCGCGAATACCTCTCGGTCGTCTCGGGGAGCCGGAGGACCTGGCCGGCCCTCTACTTTTCCTCGCCTCGAAGGCATCCGATTTCTACACCGGACACATTTTGTACGCTGACGGCGGCTACACCGCGGGTTGATGACGAGGCCAGCGACCATCGCGATCATCGGCGGCGGCCTTATGGGTCACGGCATCGCGCAGGTTTTCGCGCGCGCCGGTCATCCGGTGCGGGTGCAGGATCCTTCTGACGAGGTGCTGTCGACATTGCATGCGCGCATACGCCGCAACTTAAGCGATCTTGGTTTGGAGATCGCTTCGGCGGACCGCGTCAGCGCCCACCGTAGTATTGCCGAGGCGGTGGTCCCCGCCGATGTCGTGTTCGAAGCGGCCCCGGAGAATCTCGCGATCAAGCGGCAGGTGTTTGCCGCGGTCGAAGCGGCCGCCCCGGCCGGCGCGATTCTATCGAGCAATACCTCGGTCATTCCAATCACGCAAATTATGGCCGGCCTCAAGGACGGCGCTCGGGCCCTCGGCACGCATTGGTGGAATCCTCCCTATTTGGTGCCGCTGGTGGAAGTGATCAAGACGCCCTTCACCGCCGCGGCAACTGTCGAGGCGATGAACGCGCTTCTCAACGCCGCCGGAAAGACTCCAGTCACTGTGGAGAAAGATGTCCCGGGATTCGTCGGCAACCGACTTCAGCACGCCCTGTGGCGCGAAGCCATTTCGCTAGTGCAAAACGGCGTGTGCGATGCGAAGACCGTTGATACGGTGGTCAAGGCAAGTTTCGGTCGCAGGCTCGCCGTGCTCGGGCCTCTCGAGAACGCCGATTTAGTGGGCCTCGATTTGACCCAAGCCATCCATCAAATCGTGCTCCCGGATTTAGATTGCACGCCAGGGGCGCAGCCTATCCTTGCGCGCCTCATCGCGCAGGGCAAGCTCGGCATGAAATCGGGCGAGGGATTTCAGCATTGGAGCTTGGAGCGGCAGGACGCGCTTCGAAGGCGGGTTCTGGATTATTTGAAAGCGCTGGATGAACAAGGCATATGATCAACGGCAGGACCCATTATGGCAAAGACATCGAATAAGGTCATCATCACCTGCGCCCTCACCGGCGCGATCCACACGCCCACCTTGTCGTCAGGGTTGCCGTACAAACCTGCGGATATCGCAGCCCAGGCTATCGACGCCGCAGGCGCCGGCGCCGCAATACTTCATCTTCACGCACGAAATCCGAGCGATGGCTCGCCGACCGGCGATCCCGAGGTGTTCGCGCAATTCCTACCGCAGATCCATGGCTCGACGGACGCGGTGATCAACCTCACCACCGGCGGCAGCCCCGAAATGACGGTCGAGCAGCGCTTGGCCGCCGCGCTCAGGTTTCAACCTGAAATGTGCTCGCTAAACATGGGGTCGATGAATTTCGCCTTCCACGGCATGACCGGCAAGATCACGCAATGGCGATTTCCTTGGGAGAAAAAGTATATTGAGGACAGCGAGGCGTTCATCTTCCGCAACACCTTTCGCGACATCGCTCGCGTGTACCATTTGATGGCGGACTTCGGAACGCGGTACGAGCACGAGTGCTACGATATCGGCCATCTTTACAATCTCGCCCACTTTCTCGATAAGGGTCTCGCCAAGCCGCCTTTGTGGATCCAAAGCGTATTCGGAATCCTGGGTGGAATCGGCGCCGATCCAGACAACGTGATATTCATGCGCCGTACCGCGGACCGGTTGTTCGGTGAGGACTACGTCTGGTCGGTGCTCGCCGCAGGAAGGCATCAGATGCCGCTCATCACCCAGGCAGCGATGATGGGCGGGAATGTTCGGGTCGGGCTCGAGGATTCGCTCTACATTGAGCGCGGCCAACTGGCTTCCAACAACGCCGAGCAGGTCGCAAAGATTCGCCGGATCCTTGCTGAATTCGGTCTCGAGCCAGCGACGCCGCAAGAAGCGCGCGAGATGCTTGCCCTCAAAGGCAAGCATCTAGTGAAGATATAGTTACTCTGGGGCAGCAACCTTCTTCGATGGTCAAGAAATTGAACGACACACCAACGAGCCGGACGGGGGCTTCCTCCAAGCGGCGCATTCAAGTCATTTCCCGTGCTGCTAACGTACTGCGCAGCCTGGAAAGTGAAGCCGAAGGGCTCACGCTAGGCCAAATCGCCGAGCGCGTGGGTCTTGCCCGTTCGACGGTGCAGCGAATTGTGGATGCATTGCGTGAGGAACAGTTTTTAATTTCCGCATCGCCGACCGCTGGGGTTCGTCTGGGCCCCGCGCTCATCAGGCTCGCGGCCTCGGCCAGCGTCCACTTCGATCATGTCACCCGCCCCCTGATCGCGAAGCTTTCGCAGACCATCGGCGAGACGGTGGATCTGTCTGTGCTCAAAGGCCGCTCCGCCGTGTTCACCGACCAGATCCAAGGCCGCCACCGATTGCGCACGGTATCGGGGGTCGGGGAAAGCTTTCCGCTGTACTGCACGGCCAACGGGAAGGCGATCTTAAGCCTGCTACCCGACGAGGAAGTTGCCCGGCTCGTCTCGCCTCTGATGCCAAGACTCACGCCGAACACCATCACCCGGCGCGCGGACTTGCTGAAGGCCATCCAGGAGTGCCGCCGGGCTGGATTTGCCGTCGATGACGAAGAGCATACGGAAGGCATCTCCGCCCTCGGGACGGGTTTCATCGATCCCCTCGGCCGCGCCGTCGCGCTTTCCGTGCCGGTGCCGACCACGCGCTTCAAGCGGCTGCGCTTGAGCCTAGCGGAAAAACTGCTGGCCACGCGCGATCAGATCATGAAAGCGCTGAACTCGACGACGGCATGATAGCCTCCCCGGGCGGTCCAACTTGACTATCAAGTCTCAAACGACTTACCGTATTGCAGTACATCATTATCGCATCGCGATACACAGTGGGGGACAACATGGCAGGCTGGCAAGACGGCGATTGGCGCAACGAAGGTCTTTGCAGGTTCGAGGAATCGAATTTGCTCAACAAAATGGGCCTGCAATTCTACGACTTGAGTCATCCCTGGGGCCTCGGGCAGCCGTGCTGGCCGTACTTCGAGGACGTGAAGATAGAACGGCTGCACGGCATGTCGAAGTCCGGCGTGTTGACGCAGAAGATCACGACCGTGATGCATTCCGGCACCCACATCGATGCGCCAGCCCATGTCGTGCAGGGAACTCCGTTCATGGACGAAGTGCCGCTGCCATATTTCTTCGGCACCGGCGTCGTGGTGTCCATCCCGAAGAAGAAATGGGAGGTGATCACCGCCAAGGATCTCGAAGACGCCCGCCCAAAAATCCGCCCCGGCGACATCGCCATCGTCAATACCGGCTGGCATAAGTATTACGGCGATAACCAGCACTACTACGGGTACTCGCCGGGCTTCTACAAGGAGGCGGGTGAGTGGTTCGTGGAGCGCAAGGTGAAGATGTGCGGATCCGACACCCAGGCACTCGATCATCCTCTCGGCACGGCGATCGGTCCTCACGGTCCGGGGGCACCTCACGGGCTGTTGCCGAAGATCAACGAAGAATACGAGCTAGAAACCGGCCGCAAAGTCATCCAGGATTTTCCGGAATGGGAGCCTTGTCATAACGCCATATTGTCCGCCGGCATATGCGGCTTCGAAAACATCGGCGGGGACATCGATGTGGTCACGGGCAAGCGCGTCACTTTCGCCGCCTTTCCCTGGCGCTGGAAGAAGGGTGATGGCTGCATCGTTCGGCTCGTCGCCATCCTTGATCCGAATGGCAATTTTCGGATAGAGACGGGCCGCGCGGAGTAGACGGTGCGGGTCGATATTCCGTACCTCGCCTTATTTGCAATCGGCGATCGCCGCGTCGCCCCGGTAAGCGTGCATTACGGAGCGCCCCGATGAATGTTCACAACGCAGCCCAACGCGCTGTCAATGCGGTGTCTCCTCAAGAGCTCCAACGCCGCTGGACATTGGTTAGGCAGTCGATGAAAGCGCAAGCCATCGACGCCTTGGTCATACAGAATTCGAGCGACTGGGTAGGCGGATACATTCGTTGGTTCACTAATCAGCCGGCTACCAACGGGTATTCCAGCAGCGTGGCGTTTCCGTTGGACGGCGGTATGTCTTTGGTCGAGCAAGGGCCGTTTGGAGGCGTCAGGACCACAAGTGATGAGGCCGCTTCCGCGACCGGCATCTCACGGCGCTTGACTACCCCCAGCTACCCCTCGGTGGGCTACTCGGGAATCTACGACGCCGAGTTGATCTGCGGCGAGCTGCGTTCCTGGGGCGCCAAGCGGGTCGGTGTGGTCGCTCCCGCGGCGATGTATCACAGTTTCGGGCAGACACTTCGAGAGTTGCTGACGGGTGTCGACATCGTCGATGCCACCGACTGGGTGGACCGGATCAAAGCCCTCAAGAGTGCGGAAGAACGGGCGCTCATCCGCCAGGTGGCAGCTATGCAGGATGCGGTCATGGCGCGTGTCGCGGAATTTATCAAACCGGGACTGAAAGATTTCGAGATCGCCGCGTATGCTCAGTATGTCGGTCAGCAACTTGGAAGCGAGCAAGGGATATTTCTGTGTTCTTCGGCACCGGCCGGACAGGCGGCGTCGTTTCGTCCGCGATCCATGCAGGGCCGCACCCTGCAATCAGGAGACGTCTATTCGCTGTTAATCGAGAACAACGGCGCGGGAGGCTATTACACGGAACTTTCGCGAATGTTCGTGCTGGGCCGGGTATCGCGAGCGCTCAGCGATGCCCACGACGCCGTGATCGAGGCGCAGCGCCACGCCTTGTCTCTTCTTAAGCCCGGTGCGGCGCCGGCTCGTATCTTCGCCGAGCTCAACGCCTATCTTCTGCGGCATGGCTTGGGGGAGGAGCGACGTCTTGGCATGCACGGGATGGGATACGACATGGTCGAGAGGCCTCTGATCCGATCGGATGAGGACATGCCGCTCGCGGAAAATATGGCCATCGTATGTCACCCGGGGATCCTGAACGATGAGATGTTCGTTCACAACACGGACATCTACCTCATCGAGGCGCACGGACCGTCCGCATGTCTGCATCGTACTGCCAAGCAAATTTTTGAGATCCATTAGCGCGGCCGCGTGCGAAGCTGAACGATGCAAATAACCCTGTGGTACGCACCCATTTCATGCTCGCTCGTACCGTATGCAGCGCTCACGGAGGCCGGCGCCCACTTTGATGTCCGCGTTGTGAACATTCGGGATGGCGAGCAAATGAATGCGGAATATTTGAAGATCAATCCCAAGCACAAGGTGCCAGTGCTGGTGGTGGATGGTCAGCCCCTCACCGAGAACGTTGCGATTCTCCAATGGATTGCACGTCAATTTCCGCAATCCCATTTGCTGCCGACCGGATTGGATGAGTTCAAGGCGATCTCGTTACTCGCCTGGTGCGCATCGGGAATCCATCCGCACTTGACGCCAAATTTGATCCCACAGCGGTATTGCGACCTTCCCGGCTCCGAGGATGCAGTCCGGCGCTGCGCGCAGCGACTTTTACTTGAGAATTTCGCGATTGCCGAGAATATGCTCCGAGAAAGAGAATGGTTTTTCGACGGCTTTACGCTGCCAGATATTTACTTTTTTTGGTGTTTCCGCCGAGCTAGGATTTTCAATGTCGACACTTCCGGGCTTCCAAACTGCGGGTTGCACTTCAACCGCGTTGCAGCCCGGCCGAGTCTCGCTTCATTGTTGGTGTTCGAGGCCGATGTCTTGGCACGCGTTCGCCCTTAACTTAAAGACTAAGAGGATGGTGGGATGCGCAAGGGAAATCCTAAAGGCTTGATCGCGAACCACACGGGTGAGCTGGACCGCCGGCAGATCCTGATATCGGCAATCGCGCTTGCGGCCGGTTGTATACTGCACTCACCGCGTGCTCTCGCCGCCGGCGGTGGAGCTACGACTTCCCGCGCCATCGATGTTCATCATCATTTTTTCCCGCCGGTGTTTCAGGAAGCCAGTGCAAAATTCCTGAAAGCCGCCTTCGGCGAGATTCCGGCCGCCATCAAAAACTGGAGCCCTTCCGTCGACATCGAATCGATGGACCGCAACAACATCGGCATGGCAGTCATCAACACGTCAGCGCGTCCTCCCGAGCCTGGCGCGGTCACGATCGACGCGTACCGTGCGCAGGCACGTGCAGCAAACGACTATGCCGCGAAAATGGTTCAGGATCATCCGACGCGCTTTGCGCAATTTGGATTTTTGCCCATGCCAGATATAGACGGCAGCTTGCGCGAGATCGAATATGCTCTCGACCAGTTGAAAGCGCCGGGCATCGGCATGATGACCAGCTACGGCAGTCGGTGGCAGGGCAATCCCGCATTTGCGCCCGTGCTCGAAGAGCTCAACCGGCGAAAAGCGGTGGTATTTTGCCATCCGCTTCCAGCTGCATGTTGTAGGGCGTTGATGCCCGATGTCATTTCCAAAGAACCTCTCCTGCTCGAGTTTCCCTACGACACGGGCCGGGCCGTGGTGAGCCTTCTGATAGGTGGGTCTTTCTCTACTTATCATGATATTCGCTGGATTTTTTGCCATTGTGGCGATGTCGTCCCTGCCCTTTCAGGAAGAATACGGAACCTGATTGCCGACATGCCCGCGGATGAAGTTGCCAAATTCGCGCCCCGGGGCATGGACTATGAACTGCGGCGGCAATATTACGATACGGCGGACGCGGCCTACGGGCCCAGTATGGCGGCAATCCAAAGCTACATTCCTGCCTCGCAAATCATGTTCGGCACGGATTATCCGTATGTTTCCATGGAAAGTAATTTAAAGGAGCTGCGCGAACGGCGTCTGAGCAGCGCGCTCATGCGGGGGATCGAACGGGACAATGTGCTTCGTCTCATGCCCCAACTGTCATCTTTGCGGCAATAGGGATCGGCGAGGCCGGGATTCGTTCACAGTTGATGGGCGCGCTGGGCCACCGCGGCCCCGAGCCGTGTCAGTCCCGGCATAGAGGGCCCCTGAAATATATTTCTTAATCGGTATCGGGGTCAAACGATCCTTCCATCATGACCTTTGAGCATCAAGGCACAGATGTGGTGTCATTATCGATAATTGCGGTTACCGAGCTCCAACTATGGATTATCTTCTGAATCCACGAGTGTCATGCCAAATTCGATGAGATTAACGCGAGGATGCTTTTCCGCGGAACACACGGAGCGTCGGAGTAACTCCGATGCGCTCCTTCGGCCGCACTTATGCGTTGGAAGGCAATTATGAGTGTCGCGCCGATGTCCGGCGATGTTGTTGCGCAAATCCCGCCTGGCGAAGCGCGCCGCACCCTGGCTTTTGCTGGTCTGTCGCATGCGCTGCACGACGGTTTCACTGATGTCATCTACATCCTGCTGCCGGTATGGCAATCAGAGTTCCGCTTGAGCTACGTCGCTCTGGCGCTGCTTCGTGGAATGAACACCGGGGCCATGGCGGCATTGCAAATACCTGCAGGCCGGATCGCGAAGGTGCTGGGAGGACGCACGACACTCGCTCTTGGTACCGCACTCGCCGCGACCGGCTATGCGCTCGCTGGATTGTCAGGCGGATTGATTGGCTTGGCCAGCGCGCTCACGTTGTCGGGAATCGGATCAAGTACCCAACATCCTCTGGCCTCCGCTGCCGTCGCGCGTGCCTACGGATCGAAAGCCCGTGGCCCGTTGGGGACATACAACTTTGCGGGCGACCTAGGAAAGGCCGTGCTCCCCGCGCTCGTCTCGTTACTCTTGGTGGTGGTCTCTTGGCGCCGCACGGTAGAAGTAATCGCCGCTCTCGGAATCGTTGTAGCTGTGATGATAGGCGCTTGTATGCCATCGTTCGCGCGGTCCGTCGCGACGGGTCCAGTTGAGCCGAGGGGAGCAGGCCGCGGCGGTTTTGGGTTGCTTTTCGCGATTGGGGTGCTCGACACCGGTGTGCGCATGGGGTTCTTGACGTTCCTGCCGTTTCTGTTGAGCTCGAAAGGTGCTGCCTTACCAGTCGTGGGCTTGACCCTCGCGGGCGTTTTCTTGGGCGGCGCGGCCGGCAAGTTTGCGTGCGGCTGGCTTGGCGAACGCCTGGGACTACTTACCGTGGTGCTTACAACCGAAATCGGAACGGCGGGCGGCATTCTCGCTGTAATTGCGCTGCCTTTGACGCCGGCGCTTATTGTGTTGCCTTTGCTCGGTGTGTTGCTCAATGGAACATCCTCGGTTTTGTACGGTACCGTTCCGGCGCTGGCCGCGCCGGGCAAGACTGAGCATGCATTCGCGCTTTTTTACACCGGAACAATCGGGTCGGGCGCACTTTCTCCAGTGTTGTACGGGGTGATAGGTGATTGGGCAGGACCGAGCTGGGGAGCCACGGCCGCTGCTGTCACTGCATTGATGGCCTGTCCCTTGGCGATGTTGTTGGCACCGCGATTGCGCGCTGTCTGAGCGGTCGAGCGCAAAGATGACTCGCAATAAAGGTCAAGAGTCCTGACACTTCGCACCTCGCTAATCATTATGTCCCGATAACGAGCGGCTTGATCGAACAGCAAATCGTGCATTGTCGTGAGGTGTTTGGAAATGCACCCAAATACGAGAGCCATGTGAAGTTGCTTATGGGCTGCCTGGATTGGGTCAATGCCTTCCGAGGGCCAAGTACGCACTTCTTTGAGGACCTTTCGTGAACTTGCCAGGGAAAAGCGCCGGCCGGTCGGGCCAGGGAATTACTACCGATAATGAAAAAATGTGTATGGCTCAAGCCGGAGGTAGTGGTCAGGATGGATTTTGCCGAGTGGACTGGCGGCGCAAAATCACGGCATCCGACCTTTGTTGCTTGCGCGCGACGATATAGATCTGCGAAAGATTGTCAGGGAGGCAAATTGAAATCAGGTTCGAACAAGAAGTAAGTATGAATTCGTACTTCAGCTAGCTAAACGTCAGGAACGCGTGGCTGGGGGTTTTCGGTTGGTCATTCGTACACCTCGTGGGCTCGCGCCCTAAGTTCGGCTTCGCGGATCCCTAAGCCTAAGTACTTGTCATCCCAAAAGACCCAGTCTTCAACTCAATGAAGCGCATGTCACGGGTATTGAAGGACAAGTCAGGCCAGGCCGAAGAGACAACATCAAAAGAACGGCAGGGACTGAGGGGGACACCTTGCAATTTGTCTCGCTAGGAGAAATCAAATTCGAGGGGGCAACAGGCGTGCCGCACAAGGTGGCGGTGCACGAAGCCTGATCGCTGCCGGGAGAATGTAGTGCTCGAGCCCAACGACCGTTTCGCGGAGCATCGACCGAGCACGAGCGGGGCCGACGGCGATGACAACTTATGATTAGCAAAGCGCACGGTATCCGCACTGAGTTGTCCTAAGACGCCGCCGGGATGCGGTAGGGTTTGCACATCATCATTCAACCGAAAGCATCATCGTAACGCGATAGATCCTACCGCAGTCAATCTCGCCTCGCCGCGCACCCCGAACCGTTGGGGGCCCGCGCTTGCGACACTCATTGAGTTCATCATTCGCTGGAGAGTTATGAGTACTAAGCAAGTCGATATGAGAGTCAACATCCAATTCGAATAGGAAATCGACCTCATGAAGTGAGCGTTACTGAGCCGGGCGCAACGATTACCTCGTCGCGTGAGCCGCCCAATAGGTACATCGCCGTCATCGAGCATGTCATGCGCAAGTCGCTGGAACTCACAGTTTACATATTGCAGGTGCAGATTCGCCTCCGATGCATCGCGGATTAAGATTGCAGTTATGACGAGAGCACCGCACTGGAGCCACAGGTATTCTTTCTGATGCAACGCTGCGCATTCTCAGCACGTCCCTATCCGTTCGAAAGGGTAATCGCAGCAGTATGTAAGGCAACCTTCAATTTGCAACGGACGGGTAACCGGCGCTAACCCTCCCGAAAAAAGGTGAAGTTTAAAAAAAAACGCGGTGAGGCTATTGTTGCCCCTTGGATCCGTGGGATAAGACATCAAAACTTTAGCGATATCGGGGCTCCAAACTGCCAATGTCAGGGCGCGCTAATTTGGGCAGAAGTTTGAGGAATTTGGGTTTCGGGGAACATCGCAGTCTTAAGCAACGAACCCATTCGATCGTAAGCCTGAAGTAGCGCTCCGGGAGGGAAAGCGGCCGCAGGCGGCAGATTTACCGAGACAAAGTACCGACAATTTTGGCAGGGAAATCCAAGGAGGGCCCGTACCGGCAATCGATTCAAATCCCACTCGTTCGAGCCAATCGCATTTCCGTACAAGCCGCCGACTCCTTTACGATTGGCTTTACCACGACAAAGATATAAACTCGGTTGACTACTTACTCCGCCTGGGGCACCTGGGATCCGCGTGCCCGGCTGCCACCCTTGAACCGAGGCGCAGGGGCTCGCAATTCATAAGTGCGCACGATGATTGCGCCTATTCCAGTTGCGAATCAACCGTCTGATCAATTTCCTGCAATTCGCCGATCGATTGCAAAGCGGAGATATATTTGCGCAATTCGCTTACACGGTTCATTCGATGACCTTTGCATTCGCACAGTTGGAAAATAATGGGTGCAATGTTCTTCGTCTTGTCGGAGGGACCTGCCTCAATTGACAAATCTACAGCTCCCACCATCGACTCGAACGTTGGCGCCGTTGATGAAAGACGCAAGTGGGCTAGCAACGTATGCGACGAGTGGGGCTACATCCTCCGGCATGCCTAAGCGACCGACAGAGTTCGGGAGAATCTCGGCAAGCACTTTTTGCTCGATTGCATTCCAGTCCCCATCCCAACCTTTTTCCTTCGCAGTCTGCGTGAAAAAGCGTTTCACTTCTTCGGTGACTATAATTCCTGGACTCAACGTATTGACGGTTATGCCAGTCCCAGAAAGTTCCTGAGCCAAGCTCACAGTCATATTAGCTAGTGCAGCTTTGGTAACAGCGTAGTCTGGCATGCGCGACATCGGTGCGAGCGCTTCACCACTCGAAATCTGAATGATGCGGCCCCACCGCCGCTGTCGCATACTCGGAAGAAATCCTTGAATGAGCCGGACAACTGAGGCGACGTTCACATTATAGATGTCATTCCAGTCACTGGATGCGGCTTCCCATCCTCGATTGAAGTAAACGCCGGCGTTATTGACGAGCACATCGATGCCGCCTGCGTACTCGCTTGCTTGAGCTATAAGCCTCGCAGCGCCCGCGTCCACTGGCACATCTGCGGCGATCGCATGCGCATCGCCGCCACTCTGTGTAATCTCGGACGCAACCTGCTGAGTGCGCGCCTTATCCCGGCCATGGACTATAACGCGCGCGCCCTCTGCTGCCAGCGTCTTGGCGATGGCCGCCCCTATCCCAGTACTGCTGCCGGTGACTAAAGCCGTTTTGTTCTTCAGGTTAAGATTCATGGTCGCTCCACATTCGGGTATCGATGGAACACGTGCATTACCGCCTAAACCGGAGTCGCCTCGAGAAGCACATCCGGGGTTATCGGCAAGCGCCTCACTCGCCGTCCTGTCGCATTGAAAATCGCGTTAGCTAGGGCGGCTGCCATACCAACAAGACCGATCTCGCCCATTCCTCTGGCTCCGGCGACATTGAGCCGAAGGTCCTGATAATCGAGAAAATGCACATCGATCTCGGGGGCGTCGGCGTGCGTTGGCACGAGATAATCCGCAAGGTTTCGCGTAACAATACGGCCTGTCCGTGGGTCGTAAATCGTGCGTTCGAGAAGCGCCATTCCCACACCCCAAATGATTCCGCCTTGGATTTGACTACGCGCAGTCTTAGGGCTTATGACTCGTCCAACATCCATTACAGTCGTGACTCGTTTGACTCGCGTGGTAAATAGTTCCGCATCGACCTCGACCTCGACAAAGTGTGCGCCAAAGGAATGCCAAGAGAACGGTTCCACCGGCTTGCCGTCCTTCATTTCAATGGGCTTCTCTGGCTGCGTGGCATCGGTGCCAGCAGGATTAAGCTTTGCCTCGCCAGTTATTTCCGGCATGCCTGATGACTGCAAGAAGAGATACTTCTACAAGTAGCTTGTGACCGCCGGTCTGGCGTACTCATCGGAGTATCCCGAGCCGGTCTCTTCCCAAACCCGCGTGAGCGTTGCTGCTAAGCTAGTTGGATCACTCTTGAATGAGCTTGTTTCGTTTTGATTCCCGAGCACATCGTACCATTGGAAAGCGCAGATTGTTGTAACACCTGGGCACGGGCACGCCGGCAGGGCTTGTCGCGAAGCGAGACCTACATGAACACCTCTCGGAGGGCTTGCTCGCCGTCGAGACGAGGATTTGTCATTCAATCCAGCACCACATTACTGCTCGGCGGTTTGGGCACCGGCTGTGCGGAGGAACGGTTTGTACGCGGTGCCCTCAATCGGAGACTCCCATGACCTTGAGCAACTCATCAGGCTCCCCCGTGGCGTCGCTCCGCCAAAGCACGCTCATCCGATCGACGCGCGCGACTCAACATCCTTATGAGACTCTCGTGCATTTGTTCGAGCGGGAGCTGGGTCGCTCGAATCCCGAAGAAGGACGGACGACGGTTCGATGAGAAGATCGACAGCGTGGCGGACCACCTTGCTACCGGATCCACCGAGTGACCTAGCCTCGTTTTTGTTGCCAAGAGTGTGACGGTATGTCGGAGCGTTTGTAGCGAAAATATTGCTCGCTCACTGCCAACGCAGGGGACGAAAGTCTTGAGAACAGCAATTAGATGGGCGAAGCCGAATACGACGCCTGCCCAATCAGGATGCAGCTCCAATCGAGAAATCGGGCGTCCGGTTCGCCAGGGACGCAGGGATCACTCTGGTGTCTGCGCAATCGAGTGTCGCTCGACGCCAGGCCGACGGCGTCATGCCGAGTATGCTGCGAAACACTCTACAGAGGTGCGCCTGGTCGCACAGCCCGCAGGCAATGGCAATTTGAGAGAGTGGCTCACGCGTTGTCCTCATCATCGTGCATGCAAGTTCGACGCGCCGCCTGGCGATGTAATGAAAGGGAGTATCACCGGCGCTAATCTTGAAGGCGCGAGATATGCGCCCCCTGCTCACGTTGATGAGACCGGCAAGGTCAGTTGCGGTAATTTTCTCCGCCAACTGCGCCTCGATGTAGTCGACCACGCGGTTCAGCTGCCAGGATAGCAATCGGCCTGGAGATTCCGATTGCCCACCCCTCTTGGGGTTATGGGCTTTCCGCCTTACGCAAAGGAGCGCCGAGGCGCGCATGAGATATCGCCGTGAGCTATCCCGATCCGCGTCGAAAGACGCGACCGCTGCGTCGATAAGCCTCGTAATAGCGGTGGGTATGGTGGGGTTCGAGCAGTTGGCTAAGTAATCAGTGGTTTGCATAGATAAATCGCTTTGTGCTCTGAAGGACACCCATATTTCATCGGTACACCCATTCTCTGAGGTGCAATGCCTAGGATGCAAAAGACATTCGAATTAAGTTTCTCTGCGCTACTCCCAAGTCGCACAATCCATTCCACGATGAGGAGACTAATACGCTCCCGCTTCTCTTCGGACCGTGATTGCGAGGGCAACGACAATGCTCCGTGGTGTCGGCGCGATCTTGTTTAGGCGAGACCGGCGTGGAAAGCGTAGTACTCGATCGCGCCGTCGGCCATCACGTGTTTACGTTAGCCGTACATTCCACTGGGCTGACGTAATTCGCGTCGCCATTTGCGGCTCTCTGTACACTGTAGGCGCCGATCCGGCCACAGAGCCTCGTCAGCGCATGTCTAAAACGTTTCTCCATTACGTTTTGCGGTACAT
>DASWUU010000211.1:0-22787 GCA_036401515.1 Steroidobacteraceae bacterium | reverse complement strand
GAGTGTGCGCAGCAAAAGCACCTGGCCGCGATTCCCACCGGGTATCCCCAGTTCGCGCGGCGCCGCGCCCATCGCCAGTACGACACGATCGTAGTCCAGTACCTGCCCGTCGCTCAGATGCAGTCGTTTACGCGAGGGTTGAAGGTTTATTGCTTTGGTACCGAGACAGAGCCGAACGCCTACTTCCCTCCAACCGATTTCCGAAGAGAGCCCGGCGTGCGGCGCGCCCTCGTTAGTGAGCAAGTACTCCTTCGATAACGGCGGTCTCTCGTAGGGCAAATCGGGCTCCTCGCCGATTACGACAATTTCACCCTTAAATCCGCAGGCGCGCAGGTGCAGCGCCACCCGTCCACCCGAGTGTCCCGCACCGACTATCGCGACTCGTTGCTCGGCTGAAAGCCTCACCGCCGAATTATTTCCAGTGCACACACTCACTCACGCGTCGTGTGGGGATGTACGATCACCCGATACAGCAGGCCGCCATTTGCAGACTGCCAAATCGATCCCTCGCCGGGCGGAATGATGATGCCTTCACCCACTGAGAGATCATAGGATTCCTCGGCAGCATCCACGTGCAAATGCCCCTCAAGGACCACAGCGACCTCCTCGCCCGCTGCTGCGGCGCCGCTTCGCTCAATCCGGTCATCGGGTCCTACCCGCAAAAATTCGATATCCAGATGCGCGCCGGACGCAGCGGCTTTTCGCGCTTCACTCGACAGCGACCCAAGCACCAGGCATTCCTGAGGCTGCGCTTTTGATGCGTCGTCCGAATGCACTAACTTGCCTTAGGCGCGTGTTTCAAAGGGTAATAGGTGACGCCGTCCTCAGGCCCGAATTCTTTGCGTGGCGGGGTGACCACGTTGAGCCTCATGCAAACACCCTGACCATCGAGTGTGTTGCTGCCATAGTGCATGGCTTGCGCTGGTATCAGCATGGCTTCTCCTTCCTGCATGGGAAACTCCGGGTCGACTTGGCCTTCTCCCAAACCCAAAAAAACCGAGCATGATCCTCGGACCTGTAAAGAGGCCTCTTCTCCATGTGAGTGAGATTTGGCCACCAAACCGGGGCCGCCCGGCATCACCAACTTGACCACCGACACGCTGAGGTTCGTTCCGAAAAGATGTTTCGAGTACAGCGCCCCTGGCACGGCCTCTTTCAAATTGTGCTCTATCGCAAAAAGCCTACATTTCGCCATGTTTACACCCCGTCAAATCGATTAGATCTTAGGTCGCAAAGGAGAATCTTCCACTGGCAAGAAGCGTGAGGCGTTGAACCCTTCAATCACCGCGGGTTGTCGATAGTATTCGACCGACGGCGCGATCTCAGCCAGCGACAAGGTAAGGTATAAGAGGCGCCGGTCCGGTGGCTGCAGCGCGTCCAATGGCTTCTGCTCTAAGTAACTAAATATCCTCTCGAGGTACGGGAGTATGGCGTTACGAAACGCAACGATCTCCTCGAAACTACTTGTTTGCCGGCGAGTAATGCGCTCTGTTTCGGTACTCAAGCTCCAAGCAGCAAAAGGCTCGAGATCCTCGAAACCGCCGGGCAAGAGGCGCGCCTGTGCAGAACTTATAATGCTCTCATTCATGGCCATCTGATCATGCGACTTGCGCACGACCCTCACCGATGAGGCGTTCCACTACGGTGAATTGATGCCGTACCATGATCTCGTAGTCTTGAAGTACCATATGCGTCTTGGCCCGCGTAGCGCAGGCCTCTTGGTTGTGCTCCAAAGTGCTCAAATCCTCTAACAGCACGTCTCGCAGTGCGACCTTCATATATTCTTGGTAGAAGCGCCCCCCGGCGGTGGTCATTTCCGGATAATAGACTCGGGCATCAAACAGAAATTTGTCGTGCGCAATCGGGCGAAAGTTATACGCCTGGTAATAGTTGGGCCTGAGCGATACATAAAAATCGGGGAAAATGACATTGATGTCGAACGCCCAATTCGGATGTTTCGTCCAATTGACGCCCTTGGGCAGCGTATTTTGCGGGACGGAAAACCGCGTGCCGCCTCGGCCGTAACGCAGTGCCGCCTCGCCTATCGGGCGATCCGACGGGGCAACATCCGCGCCGCTTGGCGGCTCAACCGATGCCGTCAAAGCTTGCGGATTGCCGTAGACCGACTTGGGGTTACCCGCCATTGACAAGCGGCGATGGTATTCCCCGCAAAGCCCATCAAGAGGTCGTGAACCACCGGATTCGGATTTCAAAAGCGCACTTGCGATCGAATTGCCGTGCACGTACGCGACGTGATATGCCTCTTGGAAAGCATCCAACGCCAGCTTCCAATTGCAATTGACTACTGCAGACCATGCGTAGCAACTCGTCATCTTCTCGAAAGGATAACCCTCGACATCCCCATACATCGGGCGCAGAAACTCTTCCAGGCTCAAGCTCGGCTTTCGATCGAAATTGACGAAAATAAATCCCTGCCATACCTGGAGGTGGACGGGGCTTAGACCGCGGTCCTGACGCCTAAGGTTAGCAAAACATTCCTCATCCGGCACCCCGACCAGGTTGCCGTTAAGATCGTAGGACCAGCCGTGAAATTTGCAAAACAGGCGCCGCGCGGTGCCGTGCGTGCCGTAAATGATTTTATTCATGCGATGCGCACAGACATTGTGAAACGCGTTGATCGCACCGGCGCGATCCCGCACAACGATGATTGATGCATCACACGCGTCGAGCTGTTTTACAAAGTAATCGCCGCCGTTTGGAATCTCCTCAACTCGTCCCACGTGGATCCAAGTCTTCTTAAAAATGTACTGCTTTTCAAGCTGATAATAAGCAGGCGAGATATAAGGCTCGATCGGAATATCCGCCGAGCCCAGCTCGGGATAACGCGCGCCTAGCGAATGAGGGTTGGGCGCGGATTTCATGCAGGCACCCTCCTACAAACTCTGGCGCGTTGCACCGGTGCAAAGGCGGCGCGATCGATTCTCGGCGCGTTGGGGCGCATGAATTAACTCCTTATTAGGCTGCCACAATCCCGCCGCGGAACCGTAGTGGAGGCCATCCTAACCCTCACACTCAGTATACAACATACGCGGATGTAAGAGGCATTGAAGTATACAGTATCCCGAATACGCTCTCAAGGTATGGGCCGCCGATGCGAGCGCGGAAATGGCGCTGCTGAGATCCTTTAGGAGCGCGCCAGCAGCCGGAACAGGGCCTGCGCATCCAGCACATCCATTTCGATCGCCGCTTGCACGGCATCAACTGCCGGCGGCGGGAAACCTAGGCTGGCATTGCGCCGGAACTTAGTGCGCACCGCGAATTCATCGACCGGCGCTAGTCCTACAATGGCGCAGAACCGGCCGCCGTCCGTCATGAAAATTTCGAGTTGACCCTCAAACCGATCACCGACTGACGCCGCCGAAGAATGAGAGATACGATCGGCCAATGACAGTACATCCGCTCGTCGCAGATTCGCGGCGCAGATCGAATCGAGCGTGACTACCCCATCCGTCAGGGCACAACTGAGAATAAAGGGCAAACTGGCGATCGCCTGCATGTCCGTTGCGGGCCGTAACCTCGGCGCTCGGGGTTCGCACACCAGTGGAATGCACCACTCCGCGATTTCACATTTTACTTCTCGGATAGCACCGGCGGTGAGTCGATGTTCCACTTTGAGCCGAAGTGCTGCATCCACAAAAGGTTGAATCACGTGCGCACAGGGATAGTATTTGAATTCTGCCGCCGAGCCATGCCAGGCATCGCCTAAGCCCGCCGTGAGTGAGGCAAAATCGATGTGCGCTTGGCGCAGGAAGGAATGATAAAGTCCCGCCGGACCCTCGAGGACCCCGCGAGGGCCTTTAAATCCTCGCGCTGCGAGCTGTGCGGCCACGATCCCTCCGTGCGCCGCCCAGCCAAGATGCAACCACTTCGACCATGACCCATCGCCCAGGAATTCCATCAGACCGGCGGACATGCTCCCAGCCAAGCCCATCGCGGAAACCATCTGCGGGCTCGTGAGCCCGTATAATTTCCCCGCCGTCGCCGCCGCGGCAAGGGGACCGACAATGCCCGAAGGATGGAACCCACCCCGATACAGTTTCCGCCCGAACGCGCTGCCAATCCTGCCCGATATCTCATAACCCACGGCGATCGCCAGCTTGATTTGCGCGCCGCTACAGACAGCCGCTTGCCCCACGGCCAGAGCGACCGGCACTACAACGCTGCCTGGATGAACAACGGAGTCGAGGAAGGTATCGTCGAAGTCGCGACAATGTGCGATCACACCGTGCGCAAATGCAGCCGCCGCGGCGGGCACGCGGTCAGTACCGCCGATCAAGACACTCTCAGCTCTACCACCCTGTTGTTGGACGACATCCAGCGCTGCTTTGGCCGCATCGGTTTCTCGAGCGGCCAAGATCAATCCTATGGTGTCCAACATCCGCAGCTTGGATAGCTCTCCAACCTCTGCCGGCACGTGTGACGGTTGGAGGGAGATTACCCAACGGGCGATCTCTTCACTCAGCGAATTCAACGGTCGATTCTCCCCTGACCCGGGCTCTACCATACGGAGGAAAGCAGGCTTACTATCTCCGCGCGTGATATCGGCCTTGGTGCGCTGGCCATCATGTAATCGCTCATTGCAGCAATTGAAATATCTTCTAGATCTTGGTGCTGATTAATACCGCAGTCCCGCAAGCGCCTCGGCAATGGCAACGCAGCTGCCAAATCCGCGATGATTTGCGCCGCACTTAAACCGGCCGAATCGACTGGAGCGTCATTGCGCGTCTCGCCGCCAATCGCTGCCAGGAGCTCGAGTTGATCGCTGCCGAGGGAAGGCAGTAGCACGCGCATCGCCGGGGCGAGCAACATTGCATGACCGGCGCCATGCTGCATGCCGAATCGCCCTCCCAAGGTGTGACATATCGCATGCACCATCGATACCATGGCGTTGATTGCCGCGATGCCCGACATCAAGGAGGCGATCTGGCAATCCGCGCGCGCCTCAAGATTCATCGGCTCCGCAATGCAACGCTCCAAGGAACGAACGAGCATGCGCACGGCTCTGAGCGCCAAGGCGCTGGAGATTGGCTGGCGATGAGCGGAGTAGAGGGATTCGATGCAGCGCGCGACCGCCGTCATCCCGCTATGCGCGGTTAGCGAAGGAGGACTGAACACCGCCATCTTCGGGTCTAGAATGACCACCTTCGGAACCAGGGCGGTATCCCAGAACAATAGTTTCCTGCGCGCCTTAGGATCACGACACCCGGCGGTGGGCATTACCTCACTCGCCGAGCCGGCGGTCGTCGGTACCGCCAGGTGCGGCAAGACCTCGGCGCTTGAAAGATTCATCGCCGGCACCGTCCCGGCGTGCTGCAATTGATACGGTTCCAGGTTGCCATCGGAGGCCAAAAACATCGCTATGCATTTGGCCGCATCGATGGCGCTACCGCCGCCAACACTTAGCAGCGCGTCCGCTCGCAGGCTCAGTGCCAGTTCGGCCCCCTTCTGAATGCACGGCAGGGGGTTCTGCGCCTGTACGTCCGCAAACAGACCCACACAAGCTGCGCCCAAACCCGATCGCACCCGCGTCAGCATTTCACCTCGCGCGACGCTGGCGCCGCAAATGATAAGCACTCGCGCGACCTTCAAGCGCGTTGCCTCAAGCTGCAGTTGCCCGACCGAATCTACTCCAAAGAGGATTCGATTTGGCCAGTCGCCAATTTCAAAGTCAGTCAATCCCGCTTGCAAAACCAACCTCCAATGCAACGCAGCTTAACCTGTATGATTCTGTCGCCCGGTTCGCGAATTGACGGTACCCGAGATCTCTCCGTATACTGTACACCCCATACGCGATTGTCAAAGCTACCGGATTTAGGCGAACATGACCGCTTTACCACGGAACTGCAGGAAAGCCAACGGAAACGTTTGTATGAACAAATGACACACCCGCGTGGCCTTGGTGACAAGCGAAGGCCTCCAGCGCAGGCGCACTTCGATTAGACGCTCATGTACTGCGCACTACCCTATTGCCGGCTGCTGCGGTGATTGAGCAGACTCGCTTTCGCGGCGCTGCCGTTGCCGTGTTCGCCCTGACGACAGTGGCGCTGATATTCGATGGTTTCGACGTGCAAGCAATTGCGTTCGTCGCCCCCGCCGTGCTGCAAGAATGGGGACTATCACGCGCGGCGCTCGCCCCGGTTTTGTCGATGGGATTGATCGGCATGGCCTCCGGAGCGCTGCTTCTGAGCGGCCTCGGGGACCGCTACGGTCGGCGTCCCACCTTAATTATAGCGACGGCAATAGTCGCGCTTGGTGCATTTGCGTGCGGCCAAAGCAACAGCAAAGCTGAGCTGATCATTTGGCGGTTTTTCACCGGGATCGGTCTTGGCGTAAGTGCGCCGAACGCAATTGCGCTGATGGTCGAATTCACACCGCGCAGGGTGCGTAATCTTCTGGTTTCGATTACCTTAGTAGGCGTGCCCATAGGCGGGATGATAGGCGCGGAGGTCGCGGCTCGACTGGTACCCACCTTCGGTTGGCATTCGGTTTTCTATGTAGGGGCAATATTCCCCGCGGCCATCGCCGTGCTGATGTGGTTCGGGCTTCGCGAATCCCCGCGGTTTCTCGAGCATTCCGACGCCACTTCCTCGCCGCCCTCCGACTCGGGAAAAGGCCGTATCTTGTCTTCCGCAATCGGATCCCTGCTCAGTCCGCAACACAGGCGAGACACATTGATACTATGGCTTATTTTTTTTACTAACCTTTTTTCCGTATACGTATTATTTGGCTGGCTCCCAACCGCCTTGTCCTCCGTGGGATTATCCCTGGGCATTGCCCTACGATGCTCCTTGCTCTTCAATCTTGGCGGCGTGGCCGGCGCCCTGCTCGGCGCCAAATCGATGGATCGCTGGGGCTCGAAACCAGTGCTCATTACTTTCGCGCTTTTCGCAATCGCGGCATTTGGCGCTTTAACGTGGATACTCTGGTCCGCTGATTTGCGCAATTCATCGATTGTGTTCAACGTCGCACTATTATCCGTCATGACCTTCGCGGGCTTGACGGTTTTAGGATTGCAAGTGGCGATGTATTCGGTAGCCGCCCATGCCTACCCAACCTCACTGCGCGCCGGCGGGGTGGGATGGGCGCAAGGCATCGCGAGACTCGGCGGCGTTTTGAGTTCGTACGCGGGTAGCGGCCTTCTCGCGCTTGGCCATGGCCTGACTCCCTTCTTTCTTGGGTTAGCGATGATGCTGTCGATCACGCTGTCTGGTTTGCTGTTGCTCAAGCGGCATCTTCCGGCCACTGCTCGCTCCGCTGCGATGGTTTAAAGCTTAAAGAGTCTTTCGGCGTTCGTTTGGAAAATCTTCTGCTTTGCGCCGTGCCCGATGGTCGAGCCGTTCATAACCGCAACATCCTTATCGCCGTAGGTGTAGGGATAATCAACCGCAAACATGATCCGGTCCGCTCCCAGCACCTTCAGGGCATGATCAATCGCGACCGGCGAGTTCATCCCACTTGTTGTCACTGTAAAGTTATCCTTGAAGTAAGCACTTGCGGGCTTACGCATCTGCTTTTGTTTGCCGGATTCTATTAAAAATTGTTGATAGTAATCAACTCTTTCAAGCCAATACGGAATCCCTTCGCCAAGATGTCCGATGACAATCTGTAGCGTTGGGAGCTTGTCGAACAGTCCGCTGAAAATCAAGCGCATCGCATGCAGGCCGGTCTCAGCGGCAAATCCCCAACCCGCAAAGAATAGATAATAATCAAGATACGCTTTCAGCATGTCGGGCGAAGGCTCGCGCGGGTGCAAGTAGATGGGCACTTGAAGCGCGGCCGCCGCCTCGAATATGGGAAAGAACTTTTCCTGGTCCAGATACTCCCCTTTGGTGTGTGAATGGATTATCGCGCCGCGAAGACCCAAGGTTTTCACCGCGCGATGCAGTTCGACGGCCGCCGCTGCCGGATCTTGCGGAGCGATCGTTGCCAGGCCAGCGAATCTTTGAGGATGTAATCCGATCATTTCCGCCAGCCGATCGTTTGCGAGCCGGGCGATGTTTTTTGCCTCTGCGGCTTGCAGCACTTGGACTCCGGGCGCGGCGATCATCACGACCTGAAGGTCGATACCCATCTTGTCGAGGTACTGAATCCGATCATCGCCCATGTCCGCGAGCCGCTTGTTGATCAGAGCCATGGCCGGAGTCGGATTTGAATACACCGTCTCGACCAGCAGCCGGAAGCCAGGTTCGTCAGCGGCCCCCGCCTGAATCACACCGCGCCACGCGGCAGTGAGCTCAGGTATGGTGAAATGCTCTTCGACCGCGATGCGACGCATAGGCCGCATCGATGCCTCATTGGCGTCCGCGAATCGCACAGCGCCGCTCGCCAATGGCAGCGCCGCGCCTGCCATCAATAAAGTGCGTCGGGTCATGTCCATCCTTTGCCCTCAAAAGCTTAGAGGCGGCGCGCGCTGCCGCAAGTGCGAATAATCGCGAATCATCCCATTGCGCCGCTTGAACATTCAGGTCGGCTCGACGAAGCCGGCAAAGCGTCCGAAAAACACTACGCTGATCCACACCGTGAGGGACAGTAATCCGGCGATGCGCGCTGCGTGTGGCGGAGGAAGCTTCGAGTCCCAATCCTGGACGCGGCGAAACACCGTCAAATGGAAAACCATCATGTTCAGGCCGGCTAGCAACACGAAGGTGATCTTCCAGCGAAACGGGATATTGCTGAAATACAAGGTGGCGCGCGATGCAAACATCAAGCTTCCCGCCAGTGCCGCTAGCGCAAAACTAAACCAGCTCCAGGGCAAAATGGCATTGGCCAGCTTGGTCACCGCGGAGCCCTTCAAGGAGACCCCAATCAGCCGCAGATCCAGAATGGCGATCGATCCGACGACCAACGCGATAGCGAATACATGAATAGTCTCCAATACGGGGAATAAATAAGTTGATTGCGCGATTGCTACCGAAAAACCTTGCGCTTCCAGCCACTGACAGAATCCCTGCAGACTCCCCATTTGCTTTCCCCTTCACGGGCGGATTTACGTATCGGTGATCGCGTTGCAGATCACCACCCACCTTCACGAATGGATTTGCGTTCGTAAATATGGCAGACTTGTTATAGTGTATACGGTGTACAGAGTAAACCGCCCACCAAGAATGGTCAATGCTGATTTACTGCTCGCAAGCTAGCGAGGCCTCGCCTCTCAACGAGTCAGGCATCACTGCCCTTGATTGCGTGAGCCTATGAATAGTCTGGAGTGGCAAGCCCTGAGCTCTGCCGATCCTTACCGCACGACCGATCTCGATGCGGCCCGCCACTACATCGGAGCGCTATTCGTGCCGCATCGATTGGAAGTGCTAGGTCGCGGCCAAGTGCTGGATGTCTGCGTAAGCCGGGCGCAGATGGCGGGCATCTCGTTGGTGTATCACCGGCACGGAGCACGTGTGCGCGTTCGCGCGGAGCCGTTGCGATCTTTCTTTCTTCTTCAGATCCCAATCGCGGGCGAGGCAATAGTGAAGATGGGCTCGCAGGAAGTGCTGTGCGATTCGATGCATGGCGTAATGATCGCCCCGACAATCGGGGTTGACATGAAGTTTGATTGCGGTTGCGAGCAGTTGATCTTACGGGTCGATAAATGGCAACTTGAACAACAATTGGAGTTGCATTTGGGACATCCTTTGACTGGCCCCCTGGAGTTTGCTTCGCGCGTCTCCCTCGGTTCGCCAGGATTCGAACAAATCAAAGCGTTGCTGAAACTGTTATCCGTGATCCAGGCTGATCGTCAGGGAATCTGTACTTCGCAATTGGCACGGGTGCAGATGTCAAGATTAGTGCATTCGGCCTTGCTGACGTGTCTTGAGCACAATTACGCCTGCGAGTTGAAAGAAGCGGCTTCGTTGCCCGCCCCATCATATATCCGTCGCGCGCGCGACTTCGTGGCCGGAAACGCCACCAAGCCCTTGAATCCCAAAGCCATCGCAGACGCGGCCCACATCAGTACCCGGGCTTTATACGCCGGTTTCAAGGCCACTCTGGGCACCACACCGATGCGCTATTTGAAAGACCTTCGACTCGATTTAGCGCGGCAGAGCTTATCCAGTCATGATGCGGACTGGGCGTCCATTACCTCCCTCGCGCTGCAGCTCGGCTTCCAGCATCTCGGCCATTTCAGCATTGCCTACAAAAAGCGGTTTGGCGAATTGCCGCGAGATACGTTGCGCAAGAAATGTGGCAGCGTGAAGCCCTGAGCACTGCTGCGACGAATGAAACTGAGAAGTGCGCTTCAGGGATGTATTCCTGCGGTATCGGGATAGGCGAAGCGTGTTCCATGGGTTACAAAGTGTTTTCTGCCTTTCGGAGCAACAAAATGGAGAAGGTAACGCGGCGTACATTCGTGGAAACCGCCATGAAGAGTTCAATTCTAACGCTGCGCTATGCCCTACCGACCGGCACATTGTTTCTGACCGCTGCCGAGGCAAGAGAACGAAAGCTTCCGCTCCTTAAGCTGACGGCAGCGGAAGGACGGCAGCTGGAATTGCTAGGCGAGGCAATTGTCCCTGGTTCAACGGCGTGTGGACTCCTACACTTTGTGGATCATCAGCTTGCAGCTAGCCCGAATGAGGCACTACTCATTGCGAAGTATTTCGAGGTTGCGCCGCCTTTTCTGGCCTTCTACGCGCACGGTCTAAGGGCAAGTGCGGGCTTAGCGGCCGATGGCGGTGCCGCGTTGGAGAAGCGCGATAAGGTGGGAATGAAGGCCCTTATAAGCGAGATGTCAAAGCCCGGAGCAATGCATGACGGCTTCCCGATATCCCTCTTCTACATGTGCTTGCGCTCAGATGCGATTGACGTGGTGTACGGAACACCGGAGGGTTTTAAGAAATTGAACATTCCCTATATGCAGCACATTATGCCGCCGGAGCACTGGGATGCCTAAGATTTTAGAAGCGGTGGATGTGGTCATTGTCGGCGCTGGCGCCGCGGGCAGTGTGTACGCGGCCACCCTGGCCGAAGCGGGAAAATCCGTAATAGTGCTGGAGCGCGGCGCCGCGCGCGAACTCACGGACCTTTACAGCTCCCAAGTGTGGGCGCGGCGTCTGAAGTGGGGTGGCCCGAATGTGATCGAGCGCGGCGGCGACAGTATTTGGAACAATTTCAATTCGGGCCATGGCTATGGGGGGGCCGCGATTCATCATTATGGGGTATGGCCGCGCTTTCACGAGGAGGACTTTCGCGAGCGCTCCCTGTACGGCCGTTCTCTTGACTGGCCGTTTGAATATTCCGAGCTGCGGCCATTCTATGATCAGGTGCAGCGCGAGGTTGGGATTTCGGGTGATGCAAAAAAAGAAGTATGGCGTCCACCGGGCGAGGCCTATCCACTTCCGCCGCTGTCGGTAACGAACCACGGTTCGGTCCTCGCCCGCGGGTTCGACGCGCTGAGTCTGCGCACCTCGCCGATCCCCATTGCGATACTCTCACAACCTTACAATGGGAGGCCTGCCTGTCTGTACGACGGGTGGTGCGATGCCGGTTGTCCCATTGGAGCGCTCGCCAATCCGCTCATCGTTTATATCCCCCGAGCACGAACGGCGGGCGCCCAGTTCCGCGCCAATGCCGCGGTGACGCGGGTGCTCACTGACAAGGCGGGAAAGCGCGCAACCGGTGTCGAGTATTTTACTGCGGCGGGCGAGCAAGTGGTGCAGCCGGCACGCGTCGTGGTGCTATGCGCCTTCACGGTGGAGAACGCGCGCCTCTTGCTCAACTCGCGCAGTGGCGCGCATCCTCAGGGCCTCGCGAATAGCAGCGGCATGGTCGGCCGGTACCTCATGTCGCACTCGGCCGTGATGGTTTACGGCATGTTTCCAGACGAGATGCAAAACTACCTCGGTGCGACCGGGGGGCAACTGCTCTGCCAAGACGCATTCGGCAAAACCAGCCACAACGGCGGCGGCTTTGGCAGCAGACACTGGGAGATTGCCTTGATCCTAAAGCCGAATGACCTTCTGGGTGTGGCGATGAGCAACCCTTCCGTTTTCGGTGACGAGCTGCACACGTTTATGCAGGATGGTGCCCGTCACATGGGTTCGATGGTCGGTGTATGCGAGGATGAGCCACTAATCGATAATCGCATTGAACTTGCGGAAGAAACTGATCAACACGGCATGCGCCTCGCGCGAGTGACCTACAAGGCAAGTCCAAGCGCAAGCCAATTGTGGGCCGAGGCGGCGGATGAAGGGGTAAAAATATTCAAGGCCGCGGGCGCGCGTGAGGCGTGGCATGGACCGCGCGGCGGACAACACATCATGGGTGGCACGATATTGGGCTCAGACCGCGCCAATTCCGTGCTAAATGCCAACGCCCAGAGCCACGACCTGGCGAATCTGTTCGTTGGCGGCCCAAGCGTATTCGCAACGAGTTCCGCGGCCAACTCGACATTCACTGTGCATGCGGTGGCCATGAAATCCGCGAGCTTTTTGGCCAACAATTGGTCAGCCTTTGCATAAAGTGCTTCAGCGCACCCATCAGTTATTGCGTGTACGCAATCCACCGGCCGCAGGCAAGAATCGCTGGCCAGATTAACAGGAGCGACACCGCGACAGTGCTCGCCAAAAGTCGCTTTTTGCGCGGCATATCCGCGCCGCTTCTTCCCACCACGCGCGCCAGGCCGAGGGATGATAAAACGGCGACTACGATTAGCAGCATTTTCACCCAAAACACCGTGTTAGCAAGCTCTCGCTGCGGCTCGCCAATGATCATGATCAAGCCGGTCAACAAAAGGACGCAAAGCCCACACCATGCCGGCAGTAAAAAGCGCGAGAAAGCCTGTGGTAATGATTGCTGGATGAGGGAAAATCCGAGGACGCGAAGATTGACGATGATCATACAAATCATCACCACCGCGACGGCTAGAATGTGGATGCTTTGAATTGTCGGCAAAACCCAAGTCTGCTCGCCGAGCCAGGCGCTGAAAGTTGTTTGCGACAGCCACGCAGCCAATGCCGAGACTAAATGCATAAGCGCAAAACCGATTTACAGAACCCTGCTTGCCATTCGCAGCACCCGCGCCACGTCAGAAATGATACCCCGCCTGCAAGATGATCTCTCGGGGTGGGTCCACCTCTGCGTAATCTGAGGTGGTGCCCGTCGATAGACTGATTGCGCCGCCACCGATGAATGTTTTCGTATCCGTTAGGTTTCGGCCAACCACCGACAGCTGGAGGTGGTCCTTCTCAAGCGACAGCCTCGCATTGTACTTCTCAAACTGCGGCTCGATTGCACTCGGATCGTTGGTGAAGTCTGTTTGGTATTTGGCGCTGTATACCATTTGTGCAAATAGCGAAAGCTTCCACCCGTCGACCAAAGACCAAACGTATCGTCCTTCAAGACTGCCACTCGTTCGTGGCGCAAGCGGGATGTCGGTACCGGTGAGGTTCTGCGATGAGCCGTTCGACCCAGGCACGCAGCCTTGAGCAAGCGTCTGGGTTCGGTAACATTGTGAGGCAGGAAAGCTGGCGTATTTCGCCGACAGAAACGCCCCTCGCGCAGTGAGGGTGAGCGGTGCGATCGGACGCCAGCTCAAGTCCGCCTCGACACCCTGGTTGGTGGTGCGACCCGCGTTTTCCACTGCAAACCCCGACAGCAAGCCGACCGGGACAACGGCGGTCACCTGCAGATTACTGGTTTGGCTGCGAAATACAGCCGCCGTGAACAGCGCCTTGCCATCATCGAAGGCTATTTTGCTGCCCAGTTCGTAGGCATTGGTTTTCTCCGGTCCAAATTGCGACTGTTGCGTGGCGGCCGTGTTGTTCGCAGCCGTGAGAAAGTCGTTGAAGCCGCCGCCTTTATAGCCTTGGCTCCAACTCGCATATGCGAGCACGTCGGCATTGGGCTTCCATGCGAGCTTCACTCCAGGAGTGAAATTATTTTCGCTGCGCGAGGGAGATATATTGTAAACCAGACCTTTTTTAATCTCCGGATTGGCCAGTCCGATGTTTTCTTCGTACAGTTGCGCCTGTTTATTTTCCTTCGTATACCGGCCTTCGAGAGTCGCATCGAAGAAATGGCTGATGTGCCACGTCAAATCTCCAAAGCCTGAGTACGTGTCGCTGTGCACATGTGCGAAAGTGAATTGCTCGACCACCGGGTTGGACGGCGGAAAGGTCGCGATCCCATCGATCGTGTCTTGATGAGAGGTGAGATAGTACCCTCCTACAATGTAATCGAGTGGCCCGCCTGGATTGGACACGAGCCGCAATTCTTCGCTGATCTGTCCCCATCTTTCACCGAGGTCGACGAAGCGTGTGTCGATATCCGTGCGATACCCAGTTTCCTGGCCGGTGAAATTGAAATCGGCATAGCCCGTCAATGAGGTGACTGTTCCCCAGCGTGTCTTCCAAGCAACCGTCAGGCTTTCGGTATTGGCGTAATTTTGTTGCAGGTCATATTGCCCGGGGCCAAAAAAAGGCGCCGGGCGCCCATAGTTTTCGGCTGTCTTCCAGTTAAGCGAGCAATCCTCAATATTTGGATATATCCCCTTCAGAGACTTGGTTATGAGCCCTGAACTGCAATTGATAAGTTCGATCGGACGTCCATGTTGGTGGACTTCGGCGCGCCCCGCATGCAGGGTCACTGTCAGATCATCGGTCGGCCGCCACAAAAAGCTCACGCGCCCATATTTGTCGTCACGCGTCGGCTCCAGGCCACCCGTCACAACCCGTGCCTCGTAGCCGGTATGATTCTCGGTTCGGATTGCCACTCGCGCGTCGAGAGTATTCGTCAGAGGGCCCGAGACGGCGGTCTCAGTGTTCCAACCGGTATCGCCCGTAACCTCACGCTCGATCAAGGTCGATGCACTGAAAGTATCCGTTGGTTGCTGAGTGGTGATATTGATGACGCCGGCAGTCGTGTTCTTGCCAATCAAGGCGCCCTGTGGACCCTTCAAAACTTCCACCCGATCAAGGTCGAGGAAGGAAAGATAGGCGAATCGATCACGGGGGTAGAAGATGCCGTCGACGACCTGACCGACCGTTGTTTCAAAACCGGGATTGGTTCCCGAACTGAGGCCGCGAACGCTTAAGTAGCCTTGACTGAATGATTGGCCGATGTGTACATCCGGAACTTCAGCCGCTAAGTCGCTCAAGGTGCGAACGTCAGTTTCCTTGAGAGTCGCGCCCGAAAGCGCAACGATAGATATAGGCACATCCTTGAGTTTCTCTTCGCGTTTCTGTGCCGTGACTATGATTTCCTCGAGTTGTACTTGCTGTTCCGCAGCGCCCTGCTCTGCGGCGTGCGCCGAGGGGCTCACGAGGGCGGTGCAGCAAACAGCGGCAACCAGCGGGCAGAAGGTAAGTTCGGTTCGCATCGAGTTCTCCCAAGCCGATCTTTAGCGCCGGCTGTCAGTTTTTCGGCAGTGCGCTGACAGTTTAGCGAGCACGGTATACGGTGTACAGTATAATTGCATGTATCGACTGTTAATTTCAAAGTTGTGCGGCATGAGGATAATTTCATGCGCGGTTGGGATAGGCCGACTCAGCGCGAGCGAGTAAAACAATGTGTTCAGCAAAGAGGGCATGAATGCAAAACATCATCCGGCCATATGGTCGGTGCAGCAGGCAGCAGTTCCGTGTGCGTGTGAATCATTGCGCTAGTGAGAGTTCAACGCCGCCGCCGCGGGTCAGCAGAGCGCATGGCATAGTCCGCGCTGGTCAACATATTGCGGGCAGTGCCATTTTGGGCGCGCATCGAATTAAATGGGCTTGCGCTCGGCCGCGATGGGCTCTCGCCGGCTGCTTGCCTGCGCTGCTGATCCTCCTGTGCTCTGCGCACATTGCTCACGCGCTCGCCCCCGTGGATCAGGCGCGTCCGGACCTGCAAGGGATTTGGGTTACCCGCGAGACGATGCCACAAGATCCGCGTTGGAAAATAGAGGATTTTTTATGCAACGGCGCGTTCTGCTCGCTGTCGCAACGAGATTATATGCGTGCGATTCTCGCCGATCCGAATAGCGATTCTGCATCGTTGAAAGACCTGAGCGTTAAAATCCGCGCTTATGGCAAAAAGTACATCGAAGATCTGTTTACAGTGGCCGAGCGGCGGACCTCGCAGGGATTTGAACAACGCAACGATCCGGTCAACAAGTGCGTGCCCACCGGGTTTAATTTCGCGGCCGGGCCGCTGCCGATCGAAATCAAGCAGTTTAAAGATCACGTGGCTATTCATTATGAATTCTGGAACTCCGAACGAATCGTATACACCGATGGTCGGGAACACGCATCAAGCCACAAACTCAGCAGACTTGGTGATTCAATCGGTTGGTACGACGGCAATACTCTGATTGTCGAGACAATTGGCATCGAACCGCATCTGACCTACTGGGCGGATGGCGCGCGTTCAAGCCCGCGATTGCGTGTGTATGAGCATTTCACACGCAGTGAGGACGGCTCGCGACTTCAGATCGAAAAGACCGTGGTCGATCCAATCATGTTGAAACGGCCCCTGACGACCGTGGAGAGCAGAGTATATGCCCCCGGCGTTAGCCTCATGGAATTTCATTGCGATACGCGATATGAGCACGGTTTTCAGCCGTTGAAGACCCCTTGAACGTTCAAAGATTTGGAGCTTGTATGACTGGCAGATATTCTCTCGCTTTGCTTTTGATGGTACTCGCCTGGCCTGTTTTCGCTCATCACAATGCGGCATCCCACTACCAGCTTGACAAGTCGATCACGGTTGAGGGCGTTGTAACTTCGTTTCGTATGGTCAATCCTCACGTCCTTGTTTACTTGGACGCCAAATCCCCGAGCGGGGACATCCAGCACTGGATCGCGGAAGGTAACTCGGTCGGTGTCTTGGAGCGCGTCGGGTGGAAGGCCGACTCGTTGAAAAGCGGAGAGAAGGTCAAGATCGTGGGTAGGCCTTCCCGAGACGGCTCGAATTTGGTGCTATGGACGACCATCACGAAAGAGAACGGCACGATCCTTTATGGCGGTGTTGCGGTTTCGGCATTTGGCGAAGAAGGGGTATCCCCGGAAGAACATCAAAGGCTTGAGGATCTGCGCAAGCGCCAGATAGAGGAACGCAGCCAATCGGGCCAGCAACCCCCCCCGGGATCGCCTCCGCAGAAATAACTGCCCATGCCGTACGCCATACGAACTGCCGTCTTGGTCGGGGCATCTTGCTTGACGATGGCTGGCGCGACGGAGGCCCAAAGCACGCCCAATCTAGAGGGAATCTGGATCCTGCCGCAGACGGCGCCGGCCGATCCCCGCTGGCAAATCGAGGACTTTCTGTGCAACGGAGCATTCTGCTCTGTTGCAGCGATCGATTACATGAAAAGGCTCCTGGCGGACCCGGCAAACGATGTGCGGACATTGAAAGATATCAGCGGCCAAATAAGTGTCTACGGGCGCAACTACGTCAAGAGCCTCTTCACCGCAGCGGAGCTGGAAGCATCGAAAGGATTCGAGCAGCGCGACGATCCGGTCAACAAGTGCGTGCCGTCGGGATTTAACTTTGCCGACGCTTCACTGCCGATCAAGATCACGCAATTCAAGGATCGGGTGCTAATCCATTATGAGTTCTGGAGTTCCGAGCGTGTCGTGTACACGGATGGTCGTGACCATCGCGCAAACATTGCCGCCAGCCGTCTTGGCGACTCGATAGGTTGGTATGACGGATCGAGCTTAATTGTAGAAACGGTAGCTATTGCACCGCACCTGACCTATTGGGCAGACGGGGCGCGCTCCAGCATTAAGGCTCGCGCGTACGAGCGCTATTCTCGCAGCGAGGACGGCAGCAGATTGATCGTTGAAAAGACACTGGTCGATCCGGTGATGTTGCGGCGGCCGCTAACGAGCCGGGAGAGCCGCCTGTCGGCGCCTAACGTGCAGATCATGCAGTTTCAATGTGACACAAGGTATGTAGAGGGATTTCTACCGAAGCAATGAGGCGACGACCGCGCCTCCATGGCGCGACTATCCCCGACAGAAGCGTCATTCGAAAAAACGAAATTGCAATTACAAGGAACATGTCATGTCTATAGTCATTCGTGCCGCCGCGCTAACAATGTTCATTGCCTGCTCCTCGATCATCCTAGCGGGCGAAAGCTCTCCGTACCCCGCGCCGCGCTTCCCGAGCTACCTGCCTCGCGTGGTGACCGACGAGACTCTGCTGAAGGCAGCTCGGGTGATTGTAAATCGATCAACGAGCGAACGCGCTCATCCCGGCTATGCCATTAAGCGAGGCGAGAAGGCCTTGATGGTTGTCACTCCGCTGGAGGATCCGCGGCTCACAGAAGCGCTCATAAAGGCCATCCGCGAGGCCGGCGCCACCGTTGATGTATTCGCTGCAGATGTCTCCGATATCATCGGCTCGACTTACGGAGATCGAGACTGGGGGTATCTTGAGAATCCGCTGTTTCATTACATGCGGGTGAACGGACGACCGCTCAGCCGGCTTCTGGGAGGCGGCCAATTTATAGAGCAAACTCTGGCGCTCGCCCAGCTTAATAAATACACCCTTCTCATTGCGAACTACGACGGCTACCTCGCGAAGCCACTGGTCGCCGCGTATCGCTGGGAGGACATGCCCGGACCTACGGTGGATGAGTTCCTATTCGCGGCTGAGTTCGAGCAGGACTTGCCAAAACAGCTCTACGATCGGATCGACGAACTGGCTTGGAATCAATTTCGGCAAGCGCGTCGCGTACACGTGACAGATCCAGAGGGAACGGACCTTCGTTGGAATCTTCCGGCAACTCTCGAGCAGATGCCAAAGCCCGCACAGTTCTGGCGCGCGGAACATTTGTGCATGCCGGATTACGTTAAGGGCGGAGCAGCGCAATCGGCGAGTACCTATCAGGAAGTCGATCTGCGCGGAGTCATCGGCGGGACCATCAATCACATTGGGGCTTTTCCTCGGATCCAGGTCTTCGTCGCCGGCGGCAAGATTGAACGCATAGAAGGCGGCGGCAGATTCGGCGATGAATGGCGCAAGATCCTCAAAGGATATGAAACAGCGGTGTGGCCTTACGAACCCGGTCCCGGTTTTGGGTGGGTACAGGAATGTGGTTTAGGCCGGCAGCCGTTTGGCTTCAGGCCACGGGGCGCGATGGGCTTTCCGGGCGGTACCATGAACGAACGGGTTCGCTCCGGGGTCCTGCATTGGGCCTTTGGCGTGCAAAGCATGAAATTGCAGACCACCAAAACCCAGCAATACATTCTCGAGCACGGGGCACCGGACGGCCATCTAGATGTTCATAACAACTTCCCGACCATGATTCTCGAAACGGCTGAAGGTAAGGAAATCACATTTCTGAACAAAGGGCGCCTTACGATACTGGATTTGCCGGAGGTGCGGGAATTGGCCGCGAAGTTCGGGGATCCCGATGTGCTGCTGAAGGATGCCTGGATCCCGCCGGTGCCCGGAATCAATGTTCCCGGTGACTACGCGCGCGATTACGGCTCTGACCCCGCTTCCTGGATTGCCAAGGAGAACGAGCGCTACTTCACGGAAGGCAAGCACCGTGCGGGGACGGCCGATTCTGCACTTACCGGGAGCGCCCAACGGAAGGCTAAGGGTCTGTAGAGTCAGTATTCAAGGGTCCGGCGGCAGATAGGGGATAAGCGCTGCGATGTCGCGTGGCGAGCGGTCCTTGGGAATCGATGCCACATAGGCATAGATTGCGTCAAGATCGCTTTCCGCAAGCACTCGGGCGCTGAAGGGCGGCATGAAGCCACGAGGCGCTCTGACGTAAATTTTGAACGGCACGAGTCCCATTACCTCAGGCGTTAATGCGGGTCCGGTCGCGAGAGCGCCGTGAGCCTGCACGCCGTGACACGTGTAGCAACCTTGGCGCATAAATATCAACTTGCCTTTATTGATTTCCGCGCTGAGCACCCGAGTCGTTTGGTCGGCATGTTGATCGGAACCCGCCGAACTCGCGCTGCCAAGAATCCCCGCCAGCAGCGCTGCGAGCATCGGGCGCCCGAGGCGATGCGCGTTGATCAGGAAGACCTCGCTGCAGGCGCGCGATCTCATCGCGGTTGCGTGATGACGTCCAGTAGCGCTGGTTTTCCGCTTCGGACCACGACCAGCGCGCGGGCAAGAGCTGGTGCAAGCAGTTCCGGACGCTCGATGGGGCCTTCCGCCCAAACACCCATACTGCGTGCCATTGCCGCATAATCGATAAATGGATCATCAAGCATCGTGCCTATTGTGAAGCGATCGGAATGTCGATCGCGACGGCTGCTCATCCGTTGCAGATGCATGGTCTCCTGATGCCAAGCTCTATTGTTGTGCATGACCGACAGCAGCGGAATGCGATGGTGCGCGAGAGTCCATAAGACCCCCGGCAACACCATCAGGTCCCCGTCTGTTTGGATCGAGACTGCAATCCTGCCCGCGTCGCGGTGTGCCAGTGCCGCGCCTGCGGCCCCGGGAAGCCCGTACCCAACGCCATAGGCTCCGTCTCCCCCGATATATTGATGAAATCGGCGGATATCCCAGAGGCGCTGCGGCCAGCGACTCACGAACTCGGTGCCTGAGACCAGTGCCCAGTCTAAATCCTTAATTTGCTCCCAAATCTCCATACACAATCGGGCGGTGCTGATCGGGGTCGAATCCCAACCTGCCGCCGCCTGCTGCGCCGCACGCTCCCGCATGCGCTGATATTGCGCACGTAACTGCGAGCCCCGCGCTGCACGCTTCTCGGAGCGATGGCTGTTGTGTTCCTTTTCGATCAGTGCGATTAGTTGTGGCAGGCAGGTCTGCGCATCTGCTGCGATGGTAAGTTCGGGCGGATAAAAGCGTTGTGAATCCTGCATGTTCGCTTTCTGGTACAGATAACTTGCGCTGATCGCGATTACCGTCACGTTAGGGTCGGCCAACGGAATCGAGTTACGTTCAATCAAATCCGGTACATTTTTAATGACGCCCCACAGGTCGGCCACCTCAAGCGCAAGGATCACGTCGGCCGAGTGAATCAATTGACTTTGAAGAAAGGTCTGATTTAGAAAATGATCAGTCGGCATGTTCATTCGAAAGCCACGATCGATCACCGGTGCCAACAGAAGTTCAGATAATTTGACGAGCAGCGCCACGCCTTCCGCGTTGCGCGCCGCTCGGTCGACGACGATCACGGGAGAACTGGCCTGGGCGAGCACACCGGCCGCCCGCTCCAGCGCGGAGGAAGCCGCTGCCGGGGGGGATGCCTCGGTTCGGCGCGGGAGCTTGAGCGCCGCGCGTTGCGCAATGGCGCGCTCCTGCAATTCACAGTCGAGCACCAACAGCACCGGACCGCAAGGTGGCGTCGTGGCAATCTGATAAGCGCGCATTAGCGACTCGGCGTAATGCTCCAGACTGGCCGGTAGGTCATCCCACTTCACGAAATCGCGCACCAGTGCAGCGAGATCCTGAGCTGCATGAAGCCATTCCACGCCGGGTCTGCGCTTAGTGGCATCGACGCTATTGCCGGCGAAGACGATAAGCGGTACGCGATCGCACCAGGCATTGTAGATCGCCATGCTGGCATGCTGTAGCCCGACGTTGCTGTGTACGAGGCAGGCCATGGGCTCGCCCGCGACCTTCGCATACCCGTGCGCCAAGGCCGCCGAAGCCTCCTCGTGAACGCAGGAAATCAATTCTGGCGCGACGTTGCCACCGTAGTTAATAATCGATTCATGAATGCCGCGAAACGTTGACCCTGGCATCGCCGCTACATAACGTATGCCAATCTTCTTAATTGACTCGACCATGAAGTCAGATCCAGGATCGGCAACATGCAATGCTTCAGCATAAATTGTATTTGCAGCGGCTTCAGCTTGCGACACGGTGACACTGCCTTGAACGGGGGCTGGCGCCGCGGCGCCCAGACCGACCAGCAGCGAGTGCTTTAGAAAACTTCGCCGATCCGCGCTACGGGTATCGTCAGTCACTGCGCTCGCCGTATCACGTATTTTACCCTGCCAGCAGCATGGGGGAGGTTTTCGCGAAATGTATGTTGCCCAAATTTCGCCTCCGTGGCAATGTATACTGGGTACGTAGCGATCGATATTTGCCGACGCGAAATTGGCGCATATGTGCGGTGCAAGGAATTTACTCGTCCCAGCATTGGATACCAAGATGGGCTTGCTTCGGGTGCTTGCGAGGTTTTCTTGATGAAACATTTGAATCCGTTAGGAGCCAAGTTGCGTACCGCGTGCACTCGTAAACCTGGGTTGAAATGGATGGTCTCGGCCGCGCTCTCTTGCCTGTGCGGTTTTGCAAGCGCGCAAAGCGGCTCCTATCCGGCGCCGCGTTTTCCCGACCTGCCGGCCCAAGTATCACGAGAGGAACTGGTCGCTGCTGCGGCAACCTTTGTCGCGCGCAAGGGGGGCGGACTGTTGCCCGGTTATGAGATACGACCAGGACAGAAGGCGCTGATATTGACGACCTCGATGTATGCGCCAGAAGTCGTCGATGCAGTCGCCCAAGCCGTGCATGATGCGGGAGGCACGGCCGATGTTTTCCGCGGCGATATAAACGATATCATCGGCTCAACCCTCGGCAATCGAGATTGGGGCTATCTTGAGAATCCGATCTTCTTGTTTATCAACTCGCAGCAAGAGTACTTGCATCGATTGGTGCTCGGTGGGGGAGTCAAGCCGCAAGAGGTGCCCAAACTGGTGGCGTTTCAGAACTACGACATCGTGATAGGCGGAGACAGCAGCACGCCGCGCGGACTGCCATTCCGTTGGGAGGAATTGCCTTGGCAACGCCCTGACCAGCTTGTGTCGACGGCAAAATTTGCTCTGCCCAGAGAACTTTTAGACCAAATGTAC
>DASWUU010000210.1:0-3937 GCA_036401515.1 Steroidobacteraceae bacterium | reverse complement strand
GCCGCTCGTCGAATCGCGGGCTCATACACTTTTTCCCAAAAACGCGCGGGCCACATGAAAGTCGTGTAGTAAAAGCCCGCGACGAGCAGCGGCGACAGCAAGGAGCTGATCGCGCCGACATCGACTCGCAAGGACGGCCAGCGATTTTGGCTGCGCGCCTCCAGCCCATCGAACAGTTCCGTCACGGTGGCGCGGGAATTGGCCTCGCGCAGTGCGCCGCTTCGCAATTCAACCAGCGCATTGGGTTCCTCGGAACCGGCAGTGAGAATCCCGCGCGGGCGGTGGTATTTGAACGAGCGCCCCAGCAGTCTCACGTTGGCCGCCAACAGCGCGGAGGCCAGCGTGTCGCCCACATAGCCTGTGTAGGCCCGCCCGTCGAATGTGAAGGACACCGGCCGATCGCGCTGAATGGCGCCGCCGCCCGCGATGCGCCGGGCGCCGCTGCGCCGGGCGCCGCTGCGTTGTGAACTCATCCGCGCATCGCCTGCTGCGCCAGTGTCGCGGCCAGAATCTCGTGGGTCACGGTATTGCGCGTCACGATGAGCCAGGAGCGGCAACCGAAGAGGTGTTGCCAGAGTTCTTCGTGCGGCCCCGCGGGGTTGTCGCGCAAGTACACTGCCTTAAACAGCGGCTCGGCAAGGTCGGCGCCGAGATCCGGCTGCCGCGCGGCATCGCCGAGGTAGGAAAATTCGCTTAAGTCTCGCTCGCCGCAGAATGGGCAGGGGATACGCATAGCCTTCAGTGCAGATTCGGTTGTGCGCCCTGGCCCTTCTCATCGAGAAGATGACCTGAGACGAAACGATCGAGCCTAAAAGCGCGCGCCGTAGCATGCGGCTCATCGAGCGCGAGCAAATGCGCGAAGCAGTAACCAGAGGCCGGCGTGGCTTTGAATCCGCCGTAGCACCAGCCGCCATTCAGATAAAGTCCCGCATGCGGCGTGCGATCGATGATCGGCGAGCCGTCCATGGTCATGTCCATGATGCCGCCCCAAGATCGCAGCATGCGCACGCGGCCGATCGCCGGCATCAGCGCCATGCCGCTTTCGCACACATCCTCAACCGCGGGTAGATTCCCGCGCTGCGCATAGGAGTTGTAGCCGTCGATGTCCCCGCCGAATACGAGTCCCCCTTTATCGGACTGACTGATGTAAAAATGCCCTGCGCCGAAGGTGACCACGCAAGAGATGAACGGTTTAAGGGCCTCGGAAACGAACGCCTGCAACACGTGGCTTTCGATGGGCAAACGCAAGTTAGCCATGGCCGCCAGCCTCGAGGTGTGGCCGGCGACCGCGATACCCACCTTGCCGGCCTGAATGTCGCCGCGCGTGGTTTGCACGCCGGTAATCCGCGCACCGTTTCGCAGGAAGCCGGTTACCTCGCAGTTCTGAATGATGTCGACACCCCGATCGCTGGCAGCGCGAGCATAGCCCCAGACCACGGCATCGTGCCGTGCCGTGCCGCCGCGCCGCTGCAGCAGCCCCCCCTGGATGGGAAATCTCGCTGCGGCGAAATTCAGGAACGGCAGCATGCGCCGCACCGCCTCCGGCCCCAGCAGCTCCGCATCGACGCCATGCATGCGCATGGCGTTGCCTCGGCGTGCATACGCGTCGCGTTGTGCATCGGAGTGAAACAGGTTGAGCACGCCGCGTTGGCTCACCATCGTGTTGAAGTTAAGGTCCTGCTCGAGTCCCTCCCAGAGCTTCATCGAGAGCTCGTAGAACGGGTTGTTGCCGGGCAAGAGATAATTCGAGCGGATGATGGTGGTGTTGCGCCCGGCATTGCCGGAGCCGATCCAGCCCTTCTCGAGCACGGCGACATGACGGATGCCATGCACCTTGGCCAGATAATGCGCGGTCGCCAGCCCATGTCCGCCGCCGCCCACGACAATCACATCATAGGAACGTTTTGGCTCGGCATCGCGCCACGCCGGCCCCCAGCCTTGGTGCCCGGACAGCGCCTGCCGTACAAGATTAATGAGTGAGTAGCGCACGGCGTTAGCGCAGTGCCTCCGGCAGCACTTCGGCCGCCAGGCGTACATGACGGGTCTCGGGCGCCCACCGGTAGCAAGTGAGGCCGCCAATCATGAGGATGGCGACGCAAATCTGAAGCGCCACATGCACGCCGTAGCGAACGACGCACAGAGGCAGCAACGCCGTGCCTGCCGCCGCGCCGAGACGGCTGACCGCGACCGCGATACCGAGCCCCGATGCGCGCACGGGTGTTGCAAAGAGTTCCGGCAAGTACACATAGATTTGGGCTTGGGCGGCCGACAAGACACACGAGAATACGACAAATGCCAGCACGATGATCAAATCCGGCAAGCCCGAGAGGGTGGCGCAGATCAGCAGCGCCATGCTGGTGAGTGCGAAACTGCCGATGATGAACACGCGTCGCGGGAACCAATCGACGACGACAAAGCCGCCGATGGAACCCAGCATGAGCCCCAGAATATAAATGAGTCCGGCGGATCCCTTGCCGCGGACGTGCAGCGCGTCCATGACTTGCGGGATGAAGGTGCTCACCGCGAAATAGGGAATCACCAGACAAACGTACAGGGTCGAAGCCACCGCCGTGGCGGTCCGGTAGCGCGGCGACAACAGTTCTCGCCAGGTCGGCTCCGCGGCGGTGCGCTGTCGCGTATTCGCCGGCAGCGCGGGCGGCAGCGCATAGCCGAACCCAAGCGATGTGTCGATGATGCGTTGCGCCTCATCGCGGCGGCCCCGCAGCGCCAGCCACAATGGCGACTCCGGCGCGCTCAAGCGAAGAGGCAGCGAAATCAAGGCGGGAATGGCGCTGCTCGCCAGCACGAATCGCCACGCCTCGGGGTGCGTGTCTTGCAGGCTGAAACCCGCCACGTAGGCGAGCCCATAGCCGAGGGCCCAGGCGATCCCCATGAGACTCAGCGCCCGCCCGCGACTCAATCGCGGCATGAATTCGGCGAGCAGTGCCTTGACGACGACGTAGTCGGTGCCGAGGATCACGCCCAGAAAAAACCGAATCAACAACAGCTGCGGCGCGGAGCTGACGGCCAATTGCAGCAGACTGAGCGCGACGAAGGCGAGCATGTTGTACGCGAAGATCGGCCGGCGGCCGAAGCGGTCCGCCGCCGGACCACTGAAAAGCGCGCCCACCAAGAGCCCCGCGAGCGAGCCGCCGCCGAGCGCCCCGAGCCACGCGGGCGAGAGAGACAGCTGAACTTGCGCGCCCGCTAGAGCAATCCCCACCACGCCCAAGGTATAGCCATCGCTGATGTAGCCCGTGGTGGCGCCGAGCGCGAGTTTCCAATGAGTCCGTTGAAAGGGAGCATCTTCAAAATCAACGAGGCTCATCGGCAGCCTGTTCGGACGCTTCGCTCAAGCGCGCGATGAGATGGCGGCGATACCAATCCATGAACTGCAGCGTTCCGGCCTCGTGCACGCTCGAGTAGGGCGCAGGATCGTAGCTCGGCGAATTCACGCCCAACTGATTTTCCTGGCAGACACGCCGATCCTCATCGTTAGTGGCGCGCCAGACCTCGGTCAAGCGCCTGACATCATAGTCCACGCCCTCTCGCGCGTCCCGGTGCACCAGCCACTTGGTCGTGAGCTGCGTTTCGGTCGGGCTCAAGGGCAACACGCGAAAGGTGGTGGCGTGATCGCCGAGCACATGGTTCCAGGTCGAGGGGTAATGAAACATCAACAGTGAGCCGACATTCGCCTCCGTCACGGTGTGGCTTAAGGGTCGCCGCGCCGCGGCGGCACCGTCCAAGGTAAAGCTCACGGCCTTGTCGAGCAACGGCATGCGCACCAGTCGCGACTGTCCGTTGGCCGATAAGTGAAAACGGCTCGGCAAGCCCTGCGCCTCCCACGCATCCCACGCGTTCGTCACGCCGGGACTCAGGGCGGCGGCGCCCATGCTCACCACGGTGGGCGTTGAGGGGTACGTACGGCAGAGTTCGG
>DASWUU010000209.1:0-16871 GCA_036401515.1 Steroidobacteraceae bacterium | reverse complement strand
CGGCGGCGGATTCGCGCAAGCGGCGGCGCAAGCCTTTATGCAAAGCGACTTATCGGCGCGCGACATCGTCGAACGCTCTCTCAATATTGCGGCGGACATCTGCATCTACACCAACCGTAATTTGACCATCGAGGAATTGTAGGTGTCGCAAATGACTCCGCGGGAAATCGTTGAGGAACTCGACAAGCACATCGTCGGCCAAACGGCCGCGAAACGCGCGGTGGCGATAGCCTTGCGCAATCGGTGGCGCCGCCAGCAAGTGGCCGAATCGCTGCGTCCTGAAATTACGCCCAAAAACATTCTGATGATTGGTCCCACCGGCGTGGGCAAAACCGAGATTGCACGCCGGCTGGCGAGGCTGGCCAAGGCGCCGTTTATCAAGGTCGAAGCGACCAAGTTCACCGAAGTGGGCTACGTTGGTCGCGAAGTTGACTCTATCGTCCGCGATCTTGTCGACATCTCCGTCAAAATGACGCGAGAAGAGGAAATGGCTAAGGTGCGGCCCCGGGCCGCAGACAGTGCCGAGGATCGGGTGCTGGATATCTTGCTGCCACGCGCTCAGGCCGGATTCACCGGAGACACCGGCAATAAGGACAACGATACCCGGCAACGCTTTCGCAAAATGCTGCGAGAGGGCCAGCTTGATGATCGTGAGATTGAAATCGAAGTCAGGGCGGTGCCCGTCGGAGTCGAGATCATGGCACCTCCCGGTATGGAGGAAATGACCCAACAGCTGCAGGGGATGTTTCAGAACCTAGGCGGCGGCCGCACTCGCCCGCGCAAGCTCAAGATCAAAGAGGGCTTAAAGCTTTTGGTCGACGAGGAAGCGGCGAAGATGGTCAATGAGGAGGAACTGAAGCTGCGCGCGGTCGAAAACGCCGAGCAAAACGGCATCGTGTTCATCGACGAAATCGACAAGATCGCGCGGCGGCAGGAAACCGCGGGGGCGGATGTGTCTCGCGAAGGCGTACAACGCGACTTGCTGCCCTTGGTCGAAGGGTGCACGGTGAATACCAAATACGGCACCGTCAAAACCGATCACGTCCTGTTCATCGCGTCCGGCGCGTTCCACATGTCCAAACCCTCGGACCTGATCCCGGAATTGCAGGGCCGCTTGCCCATTCGAGTCGAGCTCGAGCCCCTGGTGGTCGGGGATTTCGTGCGCATTTTGACCGAACCGGATGCCTCGCTGTGCCGCCAATACACCGCGCTCATGGCGACCGAGGGCGTGACTCTGGAATTTGCGGAATCAGGCGTGCAGCGCCTTGCGGAAGTCGCTTTCGAGGTCAACGAACGCACCGAGAACATCGGCGCGCGGCGCCTGCACACGGTGATGGAACGCTTGCTCGAGACCGTGTCCTTCGATGCCGCGGATCGTAGCGGGAGCCATGTGCTCATCAATCGAGAATACGTCGAGAGCAACCTCGGCGAGCTGGCCAAGGATCAGGATTTGTCGCGGTATATCCTGTGAGCGCGCCGCGCACACCGCAGCCCATCGACATCAAGTTGCGCACGGCATCGCGGCTGCTCGAGGTGAGCTTCGATGACGGAACGCGCTTCGAATTGCCGTTCGAGTATTTGCGGGTCTTTTCCCCGTCGGCTGAAGTGAAAGGCCATGGCGGGGGCGAGGGTACGCTGCAGCTCGGTAAGCAGGCCGTCGGGATCAGCAGCATTGAACCCGTGGGCAACTATGCCCTGCGCCTGTTTTTCGATGACGGACACAATACAGGCTTGTATTCCTGGAGCGTGCTGCACCAGCTCGGCAAGGATAGGGACGCCAATTGGACGCGCTACCTGGAGCGCTGCGAGGAACTGAGCCAATCAGGTAGATAGCGGCGCTAAGCGAGGCGTCCGTAGTCGGCTACAATATCCCCTTACTTCCAGGGGTCCCATGGCTGATTCCGACCGTACCGTAGATTTTGGTTTCGAAAAGGTCGCGGCGGCCGACAAGGCGGCGCGCGTGCGTGCGGTGTTCGCCTCGGTTGCCGGCAAGTACGATGTCATGAACGACCTCATGTCGTTCGGTGCGCATCGGTTGTGGAAACACTTCACGCTGTCGTTGACGGGTTTGCGAGCGGGCCACCGCGCCTTGGACGTTGCCGGGGGCACGGGCGACCTTGCAGCCGGCCTACTCAAGCAAGTCGGAAAAGAGGGGTCGGTCGTGCTGTCCGACGTCAATCCTGCCATGCTGGAAATCGGGCGCGACCGCCTTCTTGATGCGGGTCACGTCGGCAATGTGGAGTGCATCGTGGCCGATGCTGAGCGGCTGCCCTTCGAGGACAACAGCTTCCATTGCGTCACCATCGGTTTCGGCCTGCGCAATGTCACCGACAAGGCGGCGGCGCTCAGGTCCATGCACCGGGTCCTGAAGCCTGGCGGGCAACTGCTGGTGCTGGAGTTTTCGACGCCCGTGGCCCCGGGTTTGAAGCCGCTTTATGACGCGTATTCCTTCAAGGTTTTGCCGCTGCTCGGGCGCCTCGTCGCTCATGATGCCGACAGCTATCGTTACCTGGCGGAGTCCATCCGCATGCACCCCAATCAGGAAACGCTGCTCGGCATGTTGCGCGATGCCGGATTCGCGCAAGCGCGCTATCACAACTTGAGCGGCGGTATTGTCGCCGTACATCGCGGCTACAAAATCTGATGCCTGCGACTCCCGCCTGGCTGGCTGCGGCCGAAGCTACGTTCAATCGAAACATTGCAATATCGACTTCGGCCGCTGCCCTCGCCAAGCGTCTCGAGGGGACCAGCCTGCAAGTCGAGGTCAGCGGCATGACGCCTGTTCGGGCTACGGTGCTTGGCGGCCGGCTTGGATTGCTCGCGGAAGAAGCCCCCGCCACGGACGTGGGAGCGAGCGGCGCGGCCGCCGCGGGTTTGAATCGATCAGCGGGTGCGCCATTGGCGCCCGACGCCGTCATTTCAGGATCAGCGCCGGCATTGCTGCAAATGATGAGAGGCGGTACCCCGTCCGGGGTGCAAATTCGCGGCGATGCCGAGATCGCCAACCTGTATCGGGAGCTGTTCGCGGCGGCACGTCCGGACTTGGAAGAAGAACTGTCGCGTTGGGTGGGCGATATGCCGGCGAGGCACTTGTCATTGCTTGCCAAGAGCGTGAGGACTTGGGCGCGCCGCGCACGCCGCACGGCAGGCGAAAATATCGCGGAATACCTGCAAGAGGAAGGCCGCGATTTGGTCTCGAAAACAGAAATGGAGGAATTCCTGCGCGGGGTCGATACGGTGCGCGATGCGGTGGACCGGATCGAGGCGCGGCTCAAGGGATTGGAACAGCGCGTGAAGGGCGATTCTTAAAATGCGGCTGCGGGTAGTTTTGAGATTGCTGCAGATACAGCGGGCGCTGGTGAGGCACCGGCTGGACGAGTTTGTCCGCTCAACCCACATGTACCGGCCGCTGCGTTATCTCTACTATTTTTCACCGTGGACTTGGTTCCAGCGCAGCATCGGCGGCTCGCGCGGCGAACGGTTGCGGCTTGCCCTCGAGGAGCTGGGGCCGATATTCGTGAAATTCGGCCAGGCGCTGTCGACGCGCCGCGATTTGCTGCCGGTGGATTTGGCCGACGAATTGGCGAAGCTGCAGGACAGCGTACCGCCCTTCCCCGCGGACATCGCCATCGCCATGATTGAAGCGACCTTCGGCAGGCCCCTGAAGGATATATTCGCCAGTTTTGAGTCCGCTCCGCTTGCCGCAGCATCCATCGCGCAGGTGCACGCGGCGACCTTGAATAACGGCGTTGAGGTGGTGGTCAAGGTGCTGCGGCCGGGCATGCGGGCGGTGATTGATTTGGATTTGGAAGTGCTGGACGCGTTGGCTCGACTCGCGGATGAGTATTGGGTGGAGGCCCGGCCGGTCAGGCCCATCGAGGTGGTGCAGGAATATCGCAAGACTGTCACGGACGAGCTGGACTTGATGCGCGAAGCCGGCAACGCGTCGCAGTTGAAGCGCAATTTCGCGGGCTCCCAGCTCCTCTATGTGCCGCAAATTTATTGGGACTATTGCCGCCAGAATGTGATGGTGATGGAGCGCATCCACGGCATCGTGGTCAGCCAAGTGGAGGAACTGCGGGCACGCGGTGCTGATATTGCGAAGCTCGCGGAAAACGGCGTGGAAATCTTCTTCACTCAGGTGTTCCGCCACAATTTCTTTCATGCCGATATGCACCCCGGCAATATTTTCGTGCAAGTCGATGATCCAAAAAATCCGCGCTACGCGGCCGTGGATTTTGGCATCGTCGGCACCTTGCAGCCGCGCGACCAGCACTATCTCGCGGAAAACTTCATGGCTTTTTTCAACCGCGATTACGGGCGCATAGCGAGGTTGCATATCGAGAGCGGCTGGGTGCCCAGGGGCACTCGGGTGGATGAACTCGAATCAGCGGTGCGCACCGTGTGCGAGCCCATTTACAACAAGCCTTTAAAGGAGATTTCTTTTGCTCAAGTGCTGCTGCGGCTGTTCGAGACGGCGCGCCGTTTCGACATGCGGGTGCAGCCGCAATTGATCCTGTTGCAAAAGACGCTGTTCAACATCGAAGGCCTCGGCAGGCAGCTCTACCCGGAACTGGATTTATGGAAGACGGCGCAGCCGGTGCTGCGGGACTGGATGCGCGAACGCACGAGCCCGCTTACCATCCTGCGAGAAATCCGCACCCATTTGCCCGATGCGCTCATCACGCTGCGGCAGGTGCCGCAGATCCTGCAAACCGCGGTGCGCGAGGCGGCGGAGGGGACGGTGCCGGCCGTCGATGCCGGCGCCGCACGATTGCGTGCCGAGATGCGCTGGCTCAGCGCGCGACGCGACCTAAGTATAGCCGCGGGCGTGCTATGGCTATCCGGGTTGATTTGGCTGGTGCAAACCACGCAATATCGCTGGTTTGGCGCATTGCAAATGACCGCCGCCCTGGTGCTGTTCGTTAGACTGTGCTCAACCAGGCTTCGCATCGAATGAGAATTCCGATTGAGAGTTCGACCAGTTATCGCGGGCGCAATTCGCGCCCGAATCTGCCTGCGCTCACGGCATTCGTGGGGCTGGCGCTGGCCGTGGGGGCGCTGGGCGCGATTTTTTCGCCCGGCCTGTCCGTATCAGCCAGGCAGTGGTTTGCCTCCCTAGCGAAGCCTGAATGGCTTCCGCCCCAACACTGGTTCCTTCCCGTATGGGCGATTCTTTACATATCCATGGGCACCGCTGCGTGGCTCATCTGGCGCGAGCGTTATCATCGTGGTCGTAGCACGGCGATCGCCGCCTACTCCTTGCAGCTCTTGCTGAACGCCCTCTGGCCGCCGCTGTTTTTCGGTTTGCGCAATATGGATGCGGGTTTATTCGATATCATCGCCCTGTGGCTGGCGATCGGCTGGACGTTGCGTGAATTCGTGCGGGTCCGAGTCGCCGCCGCCCTGTTCTTGGTGCCGTATTTTATGTGGGTGACCTTCGCAGCGGCGATGAATCTGGCGGTCTGGAAGCTGAATCCGTGAGGACAAATCCGTGAGGTACGATCATGCTGGCGTTATGTAGGTACAGGATTACGCGACCTCGGGTCGATGCACCGATCGCGCCTGGCGCACTTTCTCGGCAACCTGGCTACGCTGCGTCGAGTACATCGTCGCGAGATTCCGGGGCTAAAGTAAACTTTGATAAGCCCACCGCGCGCACCTTTTGCGCCGGTCGGGATTAGCACCGCACCCCGTGTCATATCAAGCGCGATGTATTCGGCTGCAGCATCCACCATGCCGGTCGATCCTCACGCCATGCCGGTAGAGCCATTCCGCCGCTTCAGTCTTCCGCAACAAGCGACTCCGCGCACGCACCTGCTGTCGAACGGCAACTACTCAGTCATGGTGACCGCGGCCGGCTCGGGCTATAGCCGCTGGCGCGACATTGCTTTGACGCGTTGGCGCGAAGATCCGACCTGCGACCCGTGGGGCTACTACATTTTCTTGCGCGATGTATTCAACGGACACGTATGGTCCGCCGGATATCAGCCCATAGGGCGCGAATCGGAGACCTATGAAGCGGCCTTCTTCGAGGATCGCGTAGAGATCAGCCGCAAGGACGGCCCCATCCGCACGCGGATGGAGATTCTGGTTTCGAGCGAGGAAGACGCCGAGGTGCGCCATCTCACCCTCACTAACGAGGGTCGGGGCACGCGCGAACTTGAACTGACCTCGTACGCGGAAGTGGTGTTGAGCCAGCCCGCAGCAGACTCCGCGCATCCGGCATTCTCGAAAATGTTCGTCCAGACCGAGTTCGTCCCGGAGCGCGGCGCGCTGTTGGCGACACGGCGGCCGCGCGAAGCGGACCAAGCGCAACTGTGGATGGTGCACTTCTGCTCCTTAGACGGCGAAGCGGTGGGCGGGCTACAGTTCGAGACTGATCGGGCGCGTTTCATAGGCCGGGGACACGACGTGCGCACCGCGTTGTCCATCATGGACGCGAGACCTTTGTCGAACACCGTGGGTACGGTGCTCGATCCGGTTCTCGCATTGAGGCGCAGAGTACGCATCGAGCCCGGGCAGACAGTTCACGTTGCTTTCTGGACGGGCCTCGCCGCCGACCGGCATCAGGCGCTGCGCCTCGCCGAGATTTTGAGCGATGAGGCAGCCTATCGGCGCGTGAAAACGCAGGCCGCCTCCAAAGCAACGTTGCAGCTTCGCGAATTCGACGCTGACCTTCAGGACGCCCAGCTTTTTCAAGAAATGGCCGAGCCCGTGCTGTATTCGGACGCCTCGATGCGCGCGCCTCGCGAATTGCTCGACAACATTCAACTGGGGCAACCGGCCTTATGGAAGTACGGCGTGTCCGGCGATCGGCCGATTGTGTTGGGCCTCGTCAAGAGCGAGTCCGATGTCGAGGTGGTCAAACAGCTGCTGCGGGCACAAGCCTATTGGCGATCGAAATGTCTCTCGGTTGATGTGGTGATCCTGAATGCGGCGGAGCCTGGAGCCGTCGAGGCCGTGCAAACGAGCCTGGATTCCGCGATCAAAAATGCGCCGGGCGCTGAAAAATCCAAAGAACGAGCAGTGGTCGTGCTGCTGCGGGCCGACAGCATGCCCGCCGAGCATCGCGATTTTCTGCCGACCGCAGCACGGGCGATTTTCGGCGGTGGCCGGGGGAGCTTGCGCGAGCAACTCGTCAAGCCCCAGGAACGGGAGTTGACGGCGCGCCTGCGCCGGGAGAATAGCGGCCAGGAAGTTCGCACCAATGCGCCGCGTTCGATACCGGCGCTCGAGTATTTCAATGGTCTCGGCGGCTTCGACAGCGAGGCGCGCGAATATGTCGTGGTGTTGGATGACGCCCAGTGGACGCCGGCGCCCTGGATCAATGTCATCGCGAATCCGCAATTTGGTTTTCTCGCGTCCGCGGATGGCTCCGGCAGCACCTGGTCGCTGAACGCTCAGCAAAATCAGATCACCCCATGGTCGAACGATCCGGTGAGCGATACGCCGGCCGAGTCCATTTACATTCGCGACGAGACATCCGGCGACCTGTGGAGCGCCACACCGTTGCCCATCCGCGAGCGATCATCGGAGTATGTGGTTCGGCATGGATTCGGCTACACGCGGTATGAGCACACGTGTCACGACATTTCCGTGGTGCTGACACAATTCGTGCCGCTGAAGGATTCGATCAAGATTTCGCGCCTGAAAATAGTCAATGTCTCGGACCGGCCGCGCCAGCTCTCAATCACGCATTACCTCGACTGGGTGTTGGGAAATCAAAACAATCGATCGGCTCCTTTCATCATTACGGCCGTGCACCCAAAGACCGGCGCGTTGCTCGCCCGCAATCCTTGGACGCCGGATTTCCAAGGGCGCGTCGCATTCATGGACATGGGCGGCCGGCAGGAAAGCTTCACGGCGGACCGTACTGAGTTTCTCGGACGTCATGGATCCCTCGCCGAGCCGGCAGCTCTGCTGGGACCGCAACCGCTGGCGAATCGGGCCGGCGGCGGCCTCGACCCTTGCGGCGCCATGCAAACCAAGATTGCCTTGAAGCCCGGGGAGACGGCGGAGCTGACGCTGCTGCTTGGGGAGGAGGATTCGGCTGCCGCCGCCGTAGACCTCATTGAGCGCTACCGCGCCCTCGATTTGGACGCGGCGCTGAAGAGCGTGACGGATTTTTGGGATCGCACGTTGAGCGTCATCCAAGTTAAAACGCCGGACCGATCCCTGGATATTTTGGTGAACGGCTGGCTGCTGTATCAGACATTGGCGTGCCGGGTATGGGGGCGCACCGCCTTTTATCAGTCGAGCGGCGCGTACGGGTTTCGCGATCAGCTGCAGGACGTCATGGCGCTTTGCGTATCCGCACCGGCCCTGACGCGGGAACACATTTTGAGGGCCGCCGCGCGCCAGTTCACGGAGGGCGACGTGCAGCATTGGTGGCTGCCCACCTCAGGTCAGGGAATAAGGAATCGGGTCTCGGATAGCCGTGTGTGGCTGCCCTTCGTGGTGGCGCACTATCTCGAGGTGACGGGAGATAGCGCCATCCTCGATGAGCAAGTGCCCTTTCTGGGGGGAAGCCCCTTGGCTCCAGATCAGATTGAAAGCTTTTCGGCGCCGCCCGCAGCAGGCTCGGGATCCTTGTTCGAACATTGCGTTCGGGCGCTCGACTCGAGCTTAAATATTGGCTCCCATGGATTGCCTCTGTTCGGCACGGGGGACTGGAATGACGGAATGAACCGCGTTGGAATCGCAGGCCGCGGCGAAAGCGTGTGGCTCGGATGGTTCATGAATGCCACGCTGACGCGCTTTGCCTCGGTCGCGGAGGCGCGCGCGGCGCCCGACAAGGCCGTGAGCTGGCGCAAGCACGCCTTCGCGCTGCAGCAGGCCATCGAGCGCGAAGCTTGGGATGGCGACTGGTACCGGCGCGGTTATTACGATGACGGCACCGTCTTGGGTTCGGTCACCAGCGATGAATGCAAAATCGATTCCATCGCGCAGTCCTGGGCGGTGATCTCCGGGGCCGGGGAGCGCGGCCGCGCGGTGCGTGCCATGGCCGCCGTCAACACGCAGCTGGTCAGCCGCAGCGACGGGCTGGTCAAGCTTTTCGCGCCGCCGTTTGACCGCACGCCGAAGGATCCCGGCTATATCAAGGCGTATCCGCCGGGACTTCGCGAGAACGGCGGCCAGTACACACACGCCGCTATGTGGACGACCTTGGCATTTGCGCTCATGGGTGATGGGGACAGAGCGGGCGAATTGTTCTCGCTGTTGAACCCGATCAATCACGCCAGTACCCGCGCCGGTATTCATCGCTACAAGGTCGAGCCCTATGTGGTTTGCGCGGATGTGTATTCCGCTCCGCAACATGTGGGCCGAGGAGGATGGACTTGGTACACCGGCTCCGCGGGTTGGATGTACCGCACTGCCGTGGAAGGAATCTTAGGAATACGCTTGCGAGACTCGACATTGCTGATCGAGCCTTGCATTGCGCGTGCATGGCCCTTCTTTGAATTCACCTACAAGTTCGGCTCATCCCGGTATCGAATTACGGTGAAAAACCCGCGCAGGGTCAACCGAGGAATCATCCAGGCTTCGTTGGACGGCAAGTCTTTGAGCGCCACGCCCTGCGAGATCAAGCTGGTGGACGACGGGCGATACCACTACGGCGAAATCACCTTGGGGTAGGCGTTCCCCGCTAAGCGCCCCCTGCGCCGCGCCTAGCGCCGTGGACCAGTCGCAGCCTTTGCTCTCAGTGCTCCTAGGGCTTTGCCCATCACTATTTTCGCCACGGCGCTCGCCGGCACCAGCCGCAAGAGTCGCAGCGCCAAGGCTGGACGAGCCATCAAAAGACCGCCCGCAAGAGCGCCCAAGGTGCCGAGGCCTCGGCCGCTCATGAGCAATTGCATGGTACGGCTGCGCGGAAATCCAGCGGCCCCTGACACCTGTCCGTTGCCCGGGTGATCAGGGGGCGGATCGAGAATGCCGCGCAACTCCTCACGCGTTTGCGCCAGTTTCGTGTGCACCAAATTCCGTGCGCCGGCGTCGTCGTGCACTGCCATGCTAATGCTCTTCCGGGGCAAGAAGGTGTTCGAGGATCACGCGATCTTGCGCCCATTCGCGCTTCATATCAGCGAACAGCGGCGCGCGAGCTCGTGCCACGCGACTCTGGTAGACGGCCATGATAATGGCGAGGACCACGAAAGCTCCGCCCATCCACGCGATAGCGGCCACCCGGTATTCGGTATCCCAGGTGTAGGCGATCACCCCAAGGCACAGCATGAGTATCGCGAACAATATGCAGATGGCGAGCACGGCCGCAGCGATGATCTGCGCCGCTAGCTCGCGCTGCGCCCTGGCGAGATCCAGACTCACCAGTTCGACATATGCCCCGATATGGCGCATCAGCGCGGGACCTGCCTTGGGCAGTGACCATAAGCCTCGCACTGTTGCGGCCTTGAACCTTACGAGCGCCGCGTCGCCAAGATGCCGGCTACTGCCCCCACGAGGGCGGCAATGCCGATCGCTTGCCATGGACTGTCGCGAACATAATCATCTGCGGTGCTGGCCACATTCTGGGCCCGGCGGCGCAGCGAGTCCGCACTGTCGGCCAGGCTCTGCTTCGTGGCCTCGACGGCGCGCTGTACCTTTCCGCGCACACGCACTACATCGGCATCCTTGAGATCCGCAATGCGGGCCATGAGATCTTCCACGTCGGAAATTAGATTTTTTATCTCACCGGAGGCGGCCGTTTTGATATCGCTGACGCCTTCGCTGAGGTCGTTCTTCACGCGGCGGCCCGTGGCTCGGGTTGCGTCCGCGGTGTTGTCAAAATTCGCTTCCATTAACATTCTCCTGTTGAGACTCGCGGCTAGAGGTGCTCGTCAAATTCTTCTTAGCTGTCGCACTATGCGGACGCCGGTGTGTTGCAGCCATCGGTTCGGCCCTGCGCTGGCTGTAGGATTAGCCCCACATGTTAGACTTGTTCCCTGCATGCGGGCACTTTAAATGAAAATTCTCGGTGAGGAGTTGGGCGAAATGGGTCGGTGGTACATCGCCTTACCGCCGATTTTGCTCATTGGCTTTCTCATCGGGCTTTTTTTTCTGGCGGCTGCCGGGCAATCGCGGCTCAATATAGCCAACGAGCATCTGCACCGCTCGCAACTGCGCGAACAGGCGCTCAACGAGTTTGCGGGCCTCATGACCGATGCCGAATCGGCGCAGCGGGGCTATTTGCTCACGGGTGAAAGCGCCTACCTCATTCCTTACGCCGGGGCGGTGGCTAAAGTGAGCCGATCGCTTGACCGCTTGCGCGATGTCTATGGCGGCGACGAAGCCGGCAGCACGTTCCATCAGCTGCGGGTGTTGGCCAGCAAGGAACTCGCCGAGCTCGAGGACGGCGTGGCGCTCTCGAAAAAGCGCGGCAATGTGGCTGCGGCCACCATCGTGGGCACCGATGTCGGCAAGCGCACCATGGATTCGATCGACGCCATCATCGCGACCATGCGTAAAGAGGAAACTGCCAGTTCAGCAGCCGCCGATACCGAGTGGCGGCGAGACTTTCGCGTCTCCAGGTGGCTGTCCACGGCCGGCGCCATATTGAACATCGGCCTGGTATTGCTGGCGATACGGCTGGTTTACAGCGACATGCGCCGGCGTGCCCGCCAGTCAGCGGCCTTGCGCGAACAGAAACAGCAACTGGAAAAAGAGGTTGCCGCACGAACCCGCGAATTGACGGCGCTCTCGACTCATTTGCAGGGGGTGTCGGAGCAGGAAAAATCGGCTCTGTCACGCGAGCTTCACGATGAGCTCGGAGGGCTGTTGGTGGCCGCGCGCATGGATCTGTCATGGCTTCAACAGCGTATGCCGACCGCGGATCCTGCCATCGAACAACGCTTCAAACGCATTCACGAGTCGTTGAGCGCCGGTGTGGATTTGAAACGCCGCGTGGTCGAGGAGCTTCGCCCGACGCTGCTCGACAACATGGGGTTGTTTACAGCACTGCGGTGGCAATTCAAAGAAACCTGCCGTCGAATCGGCTTGCGGTGTACGGAAATCATTCCTGAATTGGAAATGAAATTCAGCCCGGACGCGGCCATCGGCGTGTTTCGCATCGCGCAAGAGGCGCTCACCAACATATTGAAGCATGCCGAAGCGAAGTCCGCGGATTTGACCATCACCATTGCGGCGGACACCTTCACGATGCGCATTTCCGATGACGGCAGGGGCATTCCGAGCATCGCCCCGGGTACCAGCACATCGCACGGCTTGGCCTCGATGCGCCACCGAATCGCCGGCTTAGGGGGGATTGGGGATGTTCGACGGGGGGAGGCGGGCGGCACCATCGTCACGGCGACGATCCCTTTGAGCAGAATGCTCCTCCCCGAAAGCGAAGAAGGCGGGCCCGTGCCCGCCTCCCGCGTCGCTGCATTAAAGAAAGCTAAAGCCTAGGTCCCGGTGCGCGGCGCAATCGCCGAGCCATTGTCGTTGCCGATCACCACTTCGACCCGGCGATTCAGCTGCCTGCCGCCGGAGTCGCTGTTGCTGGCGACGGGATACGCCTTGCCGTACCCCTCGGTGCCTATCCGCGAGGGCTGCACGCCGCGGCTGATCAAGGCAGCCTTCACGGCATCCGCTCGGCGCTGCGACAACTCTTCATTGTACGAGTCGGTGCCCACGCTATCCGTGAAGCCGTCGATTTGGACGCGCCGATCCGGATGTTCCATCAGGAATTGCGCAAGCTGATCCAGCTTGCGGCCCGCTCCGGATTTGAGTTCAGCCCGGCCGGTGTCGAACAGCACATCGCCCAAGGTCATGACCATTCCGCGCGGTGTCGGCGTTGCTTTCAGCGCATCGAGTTCCGCTTGAACGCGTGCCTTATCCTCATTCGCGCGCGCCGCTTCCTCATTGGCTTGGTCGCGTTGGCTCAAAGCCACCTGCGCCACCGCCCTGGAGTTTGCCGCCGAGGCTTTCGCATTCTCGGCCTCCCGCGTGCGTGCCGCGAGCATGATTTGGTCGCGCTCGATCTGGCCGGCCGCCACGCGCGCATCGTCCGCCTTCGCCATGGCGTGTGCCTGGGCAAGACGCGCATTTTGCGTTGCCAAATAGGCTGGTTGGTCAACTTGGGCATCCCTATGATGCATGTTCGCTTCTTCGGCGATGCGCAAGTCGTTTCGCGCTCGGTCCAAATCCAAGGGCGCGTACTTGTTGACATTGGGATCCGATTCGGCCATCCGCACAGCCGAGCGCGCAGACTCCAGCGCGGCATTCGGCTCCGGCATCGAGGCGCAGGCTCCAAGGGCGAGCGCAATGCCTACACCTGTAAATAACTTTGCATTCATGACTGACATCCTCTTAATTGGTAGTGCGCTGCGTTTCTTGCCGCAGCGCTTGTAGACTTGCGTCGAACTCCGTGGCCGCCTTGTGCGACCTTTGCTGTTGCGCCGTCGCTTCAGCAAGTTGCGCGTCCACGTCCGCTTGTTCGGCGAGCTGGGTCGCAATCTGCTTGTTGTGATCGGCAATCGCCCTTTCAGCGCGCGCCAACTTGTCGCGTGCCGCCGCCATTTCCACGGGTGCGAGTTCCGGTGCGCCGGCTTGTTCCGCGCGCTGCACCGAGGACTTGGCAACCGCGATCTTTTCTTGGGGAATCGGATCTGCAGCCATGGCCGCGGCGCTCAAGCCGAGCATCGCGCACAGGCTCGCGCCTTTTGCCAAATGTGATAAACCTATATTCATGTCTCTACTCCTCCATATGTCGCGGCAAAACCGGCGGACTTGTAAATTTGAGGAGTCCACAGGTGCCGCTTGAATTTAAAACCGGGCGTTCACCTTGCGTTCACAGGATTTTTGCCTCATTTGCATCCCTATTAAAATTATAGGCACCTACATTGAAGAGCAACATGCGTGCCAACTCGATAAACCGGTCCCGCACCGACGGCGCGAGCGTTTGCCCGCGCGGATTTTTGCTCGCAGGATTTTGGTGTAGAAATTGCCGGACGGCGTGGAAGACATTACGTGAATGTGGGACGGACCATGACAGCGCAAAGCCCTAAATCTACGTCGCATTTGCGCGTTTGCCGATGGCGGGAAAATCGAGGCGGTGGAGAGTGCCGCGCTTATGTACGTTAGCGCACACACGTTATGTGCGCTAGCGCACTAATGCTTAGCGAGGTGGGCTTCGCAAATCTCGTGCAGCACTTCGGGAAGCCGGCCGTAGTCGCGGGCCTTGTCTAGGAAATGCGTTGCGCCCAGCGCAATCGCCGCATTCTTGTACTCGGGCAGATCATAGTTGGTCAGCACGATGATGCGCGGCTTTTGCGCAGTGGTCGCCAGCGCGCGCATCACGCCGAACCCGGTGCCCTGTTTAAGATGCAGATCCAGGATGATGACATCGACCGCATCGCGTTTGACGGCCGCCAGCGCCGCGGCCTCGGTGTCCGCCGTGCCGATCAGCTCCACGTCGGTAATTTGCCGGATGGCTTCGGTCAAACGCTCGGTCAACACTTTAGAGTCTTCGACCAGCAATACCCGCAATGAGCGAACCATCAACATGTCGCTCTAAAGAATCGTTGGTCGAATGTGGCGCGCACGATAAGTCACTTATTGAATGAGCCCGTTGCGCAGCGCATAGGAAGTGATGTCGGCATTCGCGGTGAAACTCATTTTCTCCAAGATTCGGCTTCGATAGGTGCTGACGGTCTTTACGCTCAAGCTCAATTCGTTGGCGATGTCGGAGACTCCGCGGCCGGCCGCGAGCTTGCAAAAGATCTGGAACTCGCGCGTGGACAGCCGCGCATGCAACGGCTTATCCGGGTCGCCATCCAGATCCGCCACCAAGATTTCCGCAAGCGCTGCACTCACATAGCGCCGTCCCGACAACACGGTGCGCACCGCTTTCATGAGCTCTTCAGGCGCGCTGTCCTTGGATAGGTACCCGCTGGCACCGGCACGCAGCACATTCACGGCGTACTGCTGCTCCGGCAGGCCGCTCATGACGAGTACCCTGACGTTCGGATGGCCGGTTTGAATGTGCCTCAAAATATCGAGCCCGCTGCGATCCGGCATGTGAATATCAAGCAGCACCAGGTCCCACTCGGATTCACGCAGCGCGTCCAGTGTTTCATTGCCGCTTGCGGCCTCGCCCACGGCATTGATGGTGGAATCGGCTTCCAGAAACTGCTTGAATCCGGCTCGGACAACCGCATGATCGTCTGCGATCAGTACTCTTGACACTTTTCGTTCCCCTTGGGATACGCGTAACTTAGGAGTTCGCGCATTCTTGGCTTTGTGAATACCCGTTCAGTTTGTTATACAGAGTCTTGAGGCTGCAGCCCAGCGCATCGGCCGCGCGCCGCTTGTTGCCCTTGAAATAGTCCAGCGTGGCCTCGATAAGCGAGCGTTCCATGTCGTGGATGCGCGAGCCGACACGGATGTCCAAGCGCCCGCGATCCGCTGGATACCCGACATTAGCCTGGTCCGCAGGCACGCTGCCCGGCACGAAGTCGCCGCCGCGAGCGTTGCTGTTTTGAATGAGGGGCGCGAGTTCAAGGACACTGTCGCCGAGAATGAAGGCCCGCTCGACGCAATTCTTCAGCTCGCGCACGTTGCCCGGCCAAGAATGCTGCTTGAGCGTCATTCGCGCATGCGCGGAGAAGCGCTTTTGGCTCACCGCCTGCTCATTGAGCTGCGACAGGAAATGATTCGCCAAGAGTTCGACGTCATCGCCGCGGCTGCGAAGCGGCGGCATGTCGATCGGGAATACCGCCACACGATACAGCAGATCCTCGCGCAGTTGGCCGGCCTGCACTGCCGTCAGCGGGCAGCGGTTGGTGGCGGCAATGACGCGCACATCGCAGGTATATTCTATGCTGGCCCCGACGCGATAGAACTTGCGCGATTCGAGCACGCGCAGCAACCGCGTTTGCATTTCCAGCGGCATCTCAGTGACTTCGTCCAGCAACAGCGTGCCGCCGTGCGCCCGTTCGAACACGCCGGCGTGGGCGCGTACCGCGCCGGTGAAACTGCCTTTTTCATAGCCGAACAATTCAGCTTCGATCAGCCCCGCCGGGATGGCACCGCAATTGATGGCGATGAAAGGCTTGCCGCGGCGCGAGCTGCATTCGTGGATCATCTGCGCGGCCAATTCCTTGCCGGAACCGCTTTCACCGGTCAGTAGGACGCTGGCTTCGGTGGGCCCCACGCGTTCGATCAGACGGAACACCTCCCGCATCGCGGCGGAGTCTCCCAACAAGGAAGCAGGCTCGGCCAAGATCGGGGGCGGCGCGGGACGCTCAGAAAAGCTATAGCTGACAGTGTTCATTATAAATCTCCTGCTGGGTGCGCTCGTGTAATCGTTACACGCAACACGGGTCAATTTGTAACCTGTGCAGCCTGGTGTCGCCAGGGCTGGGGGCTGATCCTCATCTCGGACATCACGCTGAGGGTTGTCAGATTTGTCTGACACGCACCCCTAACCCGCTGAAAGCAAACTGGTTTTTGGCCTTATTTGAACTCACTAGCGCGGGAAGGCGCACCTAAATGCGATATGGCACAGCCTATGCACTCTGATATGCTGCACCGCAGCGCCAACAGCTGGTGAACTGCGGCTCGAGCTGCTCGCCGCACTGCGCGCAAGTCCAGGACGGACCCGTGGGCGCCGTCGCCGCCTTCGCGAGGGCGCGCAGCGCCGCGGGCTCAAGCGTGTCCTCTACCCAGAGCTGCGGCCAAGTTTCCAGCATAGGCAGATCGCCCAAGGCACCGGCCAAGTATTGATTGCGCATTTCGCTCTCGATACCTGCCGCGGTCAGCACGTTGCGTGCATGCGCGACTTGCAATAGCGATCCTGCCCGAAACACTCGCTTCACATCACTCCCTAGCTAACGACTAGCGCAACGACTTCAAAAACGCGCCTATGTCCTCGC
>DASWUU010000208.1:0-1956 GCA_036401515.1 Steroidobacteraceae bacterium | reverse complement strand
ACGATGGACTTGCTGGCAGGGCCCCAGTTGTCGATCTGCACTGCAAACAGCTGCCGCGACTTTTGCGGGATGGGATCGCCATCCATGGCGCGAAACACCGTCAAGGTGGTCATGGATGCGCCGATCCCCACGCCGACCGCGACGATCATCAGCACCGTCAGCACGATGTTGCGCTTGAGGCTGCGCAGTGCGAGACCGAAATAGTAGGTGAACATGAGAACTCCTAAGTGGCTGCACTCGCCGTGGCGACCAGACGGGGTTGTGCTGCCAAATCAACCACCTGACCATCCACGATATGCACCTCGCGCTGCGCGCGAACCGCCAGCTCGGGATCGTGCGTCACCATGACAATGGTGGCGCCGTCACGATGCAATTCTTCGAGCAAATCGAGAACTCCCCGCGCCATCTGCGTATCGAGATTTCCCGTCGGTTCATCTGCTAGCAGCAAGCGTGGGGACCCCGCGAGCGCGCGGGCAATGGCTACGCGTTGCTGTTGTCCTCCCGACAATTCCGCCGGGTAGTGCCGGGAGCGTGCCGAGAGACCCACTCGGCCCAATGCCTCCTGGATTCGCCGCCGCCGCTCGGCGCTGTTGAAACCGCGATAGCGCAGCGGCACGTCGATGTTGTCTTGCACATTCAGGTCGGCAATCAAATTGAAGGCCTGAAAAATAAAGCCGATTTTTTCGTTTCGAAGTCTCGAACGCTGATTATCATTCAAGCCGCGCACGTTGGCGCCGTCCAGCTGATACTCGCCGCCGCTGAACTCCTCGAGCAGCCCGGCGATGGTCAGGAACGTGGTTTTGCCCGATCCGGACGGGCCGGTCACCGCAACGAACTCGCCTTCGCGCACATGAATCGAGAAATCCCGCAACGCGAAAGTCTCGACGACTTCCGTGCGATACGCTTTGGAGAGGTGAGTCATTTTAAGCATGGTTTTGCCTCGCAGGCTGGTGGTTTCATTAGTGACTGAGGATGACGCGTTCGGCGCCGTTGAAAGCATCGGTACCGGAAATGACGATTTGGTCGCCGACCGACAGTCCTTCCAGGATCTCGACCTTGGCGATACTCGCGGCCCCCAGCCGTACGGGATGGCGCTCGGCAATATTTCCCCGAACGACATATGCGAAACCGCCGCCCTCTTGATCTACGAAGGACCCGCGATCGACCATGAGCACGTTGTCGCGCCGATCGATGAAAATGCGCACTGACAAGCGCTGGCTCTGCCGAAGGCCCGCGGGCTTCTCCGCGCCGAAGCGCAATCGCGCGGTGACTTGGCCGGCGACCACTTCAGGCGACACGCCGCTCACCACACCCTGCCAGTGATGTCCGCCGCCTTCTAAGTCTGCGGTCATGCCCGGACGCAGGTCGCGCGCAAGACTTTCGGTAACCTTGATTTCGACCTCGAGCGCAGATAGATCGATAACGGTCAGCAATGGCGCGTCTTTGGCGACGCTCGAACGATCCGCCACCTGCACCTGACCCACTTGGCCGTCCACCGGCGACTTGACATTAAGCCCGTCCACTTGGCGCTTAACATCGTCCACCAGATATTGCTGACGATCGAGCAAGGCTTTCTTGCTGTCGATGTCGAATCGATTTTGTTTGGGCTGCGAATCGTAGCTGCTCTTGGCTTGCTGGAAAGCAAACTGCGCCTTTTCCAACGCGTCCTCTGCTCGAAGCGCCTGCAGTTCCGAATAAGAGCCCAGCTCGAAAGCCTTGCGGCTGCGGTCACGCTCACGCTGTGCGGTCTTCTGATCGACCTCGGCTTGGTTATAAACATCGCGCAGCTGCGATAACTTGTGTTCTGCGTCCAGGGTCGCCCGCTGCCAGTCGAGGCGCAAGCCCACGAGTGTCGCCTCCTCCTGAGACATCTTCGCGGTCAAATCCGGGCTGTCGACCACTGCCAGCACCTGTCCCTTGGCCACGCTATCGCCTGCGTGGACTTTGAGCGCCACC
>DASWUU010000207.1:0-18560 GCA_036401515.1 Steroidobacteraceae bacterium | reverse complement strand
CTCGCCAAGGGCACTATCGATGTGACATTGCCTGGACGCGGCGCCGATGTTGGCGGCTTGCATCCGGTGACGCGCACCAGGCTTAGGATCGAACAGATCTTTTCGAAAGCCGGTTTCGAGGTGATATCGGGACCGGAGGTGGAAGATGACTTTCATAATTTCGAGGCGCTGAATATTCCAAAAAATCATCCTGCGCGCGCCATGCACGATACATTCTATTTTCCGGACGGCCGGCTGCTTCGTACGCATACATCGCCGGTGCAGATCCGCACCATGCGCTCATCGCCGATGCCGTTGGCCATCATTGCGCCAGGCCGCGTCTATCGCATCGATTCGGACATGACGCATACACCCATGTTTCACCAGGTCGAAGGAATGGTGATTGGGGAGAATGTCAGCTTTGCGAATTTAAAATCCATGCTGCACACCTTTTTCGAGCAGTTCTTCGAGCGCCCGCTGGGCATGCGGCTGCGGCCTTCGTATTTTCCTTTCACGGAACCGTCCGCCGAAGCCGATATCGAGTGCGTGTTCTGCAACGGCACGGGCTGCCGCGTTTGCAAGCATACCGGCTGGCTGGAAATCCTAGGTTGCGGAATGATCCATCCCAACGTGCTGATAGCGGCCGATATCGATGCCGAAAAGTGGCAGGGCTATGCCTTCGGCATGGGGATCGACCGGCTTGCCATGTTGCGCTATGGGGTCGATGACTTGCGCTTATTCTTCGAGAACGACCTGCAATTCCTCAAGCAATTTCCCTGAAGCGCGAAGATATGAAAGTCACTTATCGCTGGCTCCAGGATTTCACACCCATCAGTGCCTCGCCGGCGGAATTGGCCACGCAGCTAACCATGTCCGGTCTTGAGGTCGAATCGCTGGCGCCGGTCGCGCCGCCATTCTCCGGCGTGGTGGTAGGGGAAGTGTTGGAATGCGGCCGCCATCCGGATGCGGAAAAGTTATCTGTGTGCCAGGTCACTACCGACGGGCAGAACCGCCTGCAGATCGTATGCGGCGCCAAAAACGTCCGAGCTGGGCTTAAGGTGGCAGTGGCAATGGTGGGCGCGCAGTTGCCTAACGACATGCACATCCAGCGTGCAAAACTACGCGGCCAGGCTTCGAACGGCATGCTGTGCTCGGCGCGCGAGTTAGGCTTGGGCGATGAACACGATGGCATCATGGAACTGGACGATTCGCTGCCGCTGAACCAAGACGTGCGTGCAGCATTGGACCTCAACGATTACGTGCTCGAGGTCAATGCGACGCCCAATCGCGGGGACTGCATGAGCGTGTTCGGCATTGCCCGCGATTACAGCGCGTCGCAGCAGCGGCGCTATCTTGAGTATCCCGTATCGCCGGTTGCGGCGGCCGCAGAGGACGCAGTATTTCCAGTGGCGCTTGAATCGGCCGACTGTCCGCTGCTGGTTTCCCGGGTAATTCGCGGTGTACAGCCGAACGCACAATCGCCGCTCTGGCTGCGAGAGCGCCTGCGGCGCGTGGGCATCAACAGCATTTCAGCCATCGTCGATATCACGAATTACGTGATGGTGGAGTTGGGGCAGCCGTTGCATGCCTACGATCTCGCCAAACTTGATAAAGGCATTTCGGTGCGGTCGGCGCGGCCTTCGGAGCGCATCACGCTGCTCGATGGCAAGGACTACCAGCTTGATCCGGAGTTTCTAGTCATCGCCGATGCAAGCGGTTCGGTTGGGCTCGCGGGTATCATGGGGGGACGTCGCACCGCCATTTCTGAATCGACGACCGAGGTGCTGCTGGAATCGGCTCATTTTGTGCCCGAAGCAATTGCCGGCAGGGCGCGCCGGTTGGGCCTGTTCACCGATGCCGGACAACGATTCGAGCGTGGCGTTGACCCGACCCTGACTGCGGTTGCCATCGAACGGGCAACCTCGTTGCTGTTGTCCTGTGTTGGCGGTGTCGCGGGTCCCGCCCAAGTCAGCGGCGACCGTAAGGCCGCCACGCCCGAGCCGCAATGGGTATCACTGCGCGGCGATCGAGTGACTCGATTGCTCGGCGTGACGGTGCCGCAAGCTGAGATTGGCGGGGTTTTGAGTGCAATTAGCGATCGGGTTGAGGTCAGCGGTGAGGCTTGGCGCGTGCATAGGGCCCCGCATCGTTTCGACATCAAGATCGAGGCGGACTTGATCGAAGAAGTGGCGCGCTTGCGAGGCTTCGATAGCATTCCGGAAATACCTGCGATCACGCAGCAGATTGCAGGTTCCGCGACCGAGAAGCGGCTGCCAACGGATCGAGTACTGTATGCGATGGCAGATCGAGGTTATCGTGAAATCATCAGCTATGCATTCGTCGACCCTATCTTGCAACAGCAACTTTTTCCGGACACGCCAAGCCTCAAGTTGGCGAACCCGATCTCGGCTGATTTAGCGGCGATGCGCGTTTCGCTCTGGCCGGGGCTCATCCATGCCTGCCGCGAGAACTTAAGGCGGCAGCAAAGTCGCGTGCGGCTATTCGAGGTGGGCACTAAATTCAGATTGCCACAAGGCGCGCGCACGACCGAGTTGCAAGAGATCGAAACACTGGGCGGCATCGCAACGGGCGAGCGATGGCCGCAACAATGGGGCACTCGCAGCGAACCTGTAGATTTCTACGACGTGAAGGCAGATGTCGTCGCGCTGCTGGCCATGGCCTGCGATGTATCCACCATTCGATTCGAGCCAGAGTCGCTGCCGGCACTCCGTCCCGGCCGCACGTCTCGCATTTACCGCGACGGTGAAGCGATCGGATGGCTGGGAGAGATCCACCCCCAGGTGGCGAGGACACTCAGTCTTTCCTCTACCGCGTTTTTGTTTGAGTTAGAACTGAAGTCATCTTTCAGCCTCAAGCCACTGACATTTAAGAAAATATCGAAGTTTCCCAGCGTAAGGCGTGATCTCGCCGTCGTGGTAGATGAAAGTGTCCCCCTCGCAGTCTTGCAGGAAAATGTTACTGTTAGCGCGTCAGGCCTCCTAAGCGAGCTGAGGGTTTTCGATGTCTATCGGGGCCCCAGCATAGAAACTGGACGAAAAAGTGTCGCTTTAGGCTTGATTTTACAGGACTCTTCCCGCACTCTTACTGACGTAGACGCAGACGCCGTAGTAACCGCAGTGGCTACCCGGCTGCGGGATGTATTGAGCGCCACAATAAGAGATCAATAAGCATGGCAGCCCTGACTAAGGCGGAAATGGCCGAAGCCCTGTTCGATCAGCTGGGCCTAAATAAGCGCGAAGCACGTGAGCTCGTGGACTTATTTTTCGAGGAGATTCGCGCTGCTCTTTCCTCCGGCGAGCAAGTGAAACTGTCCGGTTTTGGCAACTTCGATCTGCGCGATAAAAATCGTCGCCCCGGACGAAATCCCAAAACCGGTGAAGAGATTCCCATCAGCGCCCGTCGCGTTGTTACATTCCGTCCTGGTCAGAAACTGAAGGCGCGCGTCGAGGCATATGCTGGAACCAAGCAATAATAGTGAACTGCCGCCGATACCGGGGAAGCGCTATTTCACGATCGGCGAGGTCAGCGATTTATGCGGCGTCAAACCCCATGTGCTTCGCTATTGGGAACAAGAATTTCCGCAATTGAAGCCCGTCAAGCGCCGCGGCAATCGCCGCTATTACCAGCGGCAAGACGTGTTGATCATCCGCCAGATCCGCAGTTTGCTGTATGAACAGGGTTTTACCATCGGCGGAGCACGCAACCGGCTCACGGGTGACGACGCGCAAGTGGACCTGAATCAAAGCCAGCAGCTCATTCATCAAATGCGCTTGGAACTTGAAGAACTCATTAAAATTCTTCGCCGCTGACAGGAAAAGCGATTCAAACTCTTTTGCAGCCCAGTTGGGCTATCATTTACGTCCGGTCGGGGCGTGGCGCAGCCTGGTAGCGCACTTGCATGGGGTGCAAGGGGTCGCAAGTTCGAATCTTGTCGCCCCGACCAATTAAATATTGCTTCTCGGTATCGCCATAGTGATTTTCGTCTTGTACAACATGACAACACTAGGGGCGAAGCGATGAGCAAGCTGAGCAGTTCAACGGGCAGCTATTCATGAATCCACGCATTTCGCTATGGGTTCTCCATGCGGTCCTTTGTGCACCGGCTGCATCGGCTCAAGAAGCGCATTCGCATCCGCCTCCAGAAAAGTTAGGTACCGTGATCTTCGCGACCTCGTGCGCGCATAACGTTGCACGTGACTTTGAGCGCGCGCTCGCCCTGCTGCATTCCTTCGCGTACACGGCTTCGGAGAAGGCCTTTCGGGATGTGGCAGCAGCAGATCCGTCCTGCGCCATGGCGCATTGGGGCGTGGCCATGTCGTATTACCATCAGTTGTGGAGCCCGCCCGGAGCCGTTGAGCTAAGTCAGGGCCAGGCAGAAATCGCACAGGCCATTCGGCTCAATGTGCGATCGGAGCGAGAACGGCAGTTCATTGCCGCCGCTGCAGCGTATTACCATGACTCCGGCCGCCTGCCGCACGTGATTCGCGCGAAAGCTTATGAAGAAGCGATGAGCAGTGCCGCTCGCAGTAACCCGACAGACATTGAGGTACAGATCTTCTACGCGCTGGCTCTAATCGCGACCGCCGCGCCCGAAGACCGATCCCACGCGAATCAGAAGCGTGCCGCGGCAATCCTGGAGGCGATATATCGCGATCATCCGGATCACCCCGGCGTTGCCCATTACCTAATCCATACCTATGACAGCGCGGAATTAGCGCCGCGGGGGTTAGCCGCTGCGCGCGCGTATTCGAAGATCGCACCTTCTGCGCCGCACGCTCTGCATATGCCATCTCATATCTTCACGCGTCTGGGCTTGTGGGATGATTCAATCGCATCGAACATTGCGGCGCGCGCAGCGGCGCACAGTCAGGGTGATGTAGGCGAAGAGCTTCATGCGATGGATTATCTGGTGTACGCATACCTCCAGTGCGGCCGGGACGCTGACGCGGAGCTAGTGGTTGCCGCGCTAAGTACGATGAGCGGATTGCTCGGGAGTGATTTCAAAGTCGGCTACGCTGCTACCGCCATGCCGGTCCGACTCGCGATAGAGCGGAGCAAATGGGACGCTGCCATTGCGCTGCAACCTCTGCCTGAAGCCGCCCCGCAGGTGGCGGCTATCGTCTTTTGGGCGCGCGCAGTCGCCAACGCGCGCGCCGGACATCCTCACGCAGCCGACGATGACATCGCGCGGCTTGACACTTCTCGACAGCGGCTGGATAGCGCCGGAAATGCCTACTGGACAACGCAGGTCGACATATTGAGCAAAGAGGCTAAGGCCTGGCAAGCAGCGGCAAGTTCCCGTCAGGACGAAGCGATTCAGCAACTTCGAGAGGCGGCGGACCAGGAAGATGGGATTGAGAAGCTGCCGCTGACGCCTGGTCCAATCGTTCCCGCACGGGAGCAACTTGGTGACTTGCTGTTCGCGCTGAATCGACCACAAGAAGCACTGAAAGAATATCGAGCCGCTTTGGTATCTGCACCCGGCCGGCGCGGCGCGCTCACGGGTGCAGCGCAAGCGGCCGATCGCGCCGGAGTTGCCGCCTACTGATTTCGAGTAGCCGGATTCTCCAGCAGGAGCTGAATCCTGCTCAGACTGGCCATGTAACGGCCAGTGACCGAGGTTCTGTTATCGGCAATGCCGATACCCTCCTCGGCAAGCGCGTTCGCAAAGGTATCAATCGCGATCCGAAGCGTCATTGATTCTTCCTCCGATAGCCGGCTGCCATTGATAAAAATCTCGGCTTCCTGGGGCATAGGTTTTTCCTTTTTAGCCGGACCATGCTGATATCAGAATTATGCGCCGGGCCGCCGCTCACCGCCGCCTTGATTGCATCTGAAATATATACGCGCCCTCATCGCCTTGGCTGCCGAAGCACATCGGGAGGGCGCAACCGCTGGCCGCGGGTAGATATTTCGAACAGGATCTGTGCGGCGCCGATGGGACATAAGTCGACCGCACCCTAGCAACGGCCTACCTGTCGATCTGCGGACTCCTCCATTCGCATGGTGGCGAGCGGCTGCTATCATCAGGGCCTTTCCTCGAGGGAGTTGCCTTTGTTGCTGCCCCAATACGGCGTATTCGTTCGTTTGTGTGCGGAAATTCAACTTAAGGCATTTCGGCATAGGTGGGCAGGGCGATGGGCCGGCCTGTTGCTTGCCTCAGTGCTTCTGGATGCTTGCGCGGGGATGCCTCCCGGTGCGGATTTTCCGAAGCAGCCCTCTGTGGCCTTCGCTCACCCAGAGGAGACCACTCTCGGCAGACAGTTTGCGGCGGCGGCTCAACGACACCCTGGATCTTCAGCCTTTCACATCATTAACGCCGGAGCTGACGGGTTTCGAATCCGCGCAGAAATGATCGACGCTGCGCAACGCACTCTCGATCTTCAGTACTATATTTTTCGCGGCGACGAGACCGGCCGCCTGCTCACCGACCATTTGGAACGTGCATCGGAGCGCGGCGTGCGCATTCGCGTGCTCATTGACGATGGCGATACCATCGCCGGCGATCAGCAAATCCTGCGACTACTGAAGCACCCGTCGGTTGAACTGCGGATCTTCAATCCTGCATCTTATCGCGGCCATTCGCTGGTGCTGCGACGTCTCGAGTTCGTGTTAAAAAAGCGGCGTCTTGATTATCGCATGCACAACAAGCTGCTGGTAATGGACAACGCGGCGGCGCTGGTTGGCGGCCGCAATATCGGCAATCAGTATTTTCAGATCGACCCCGAGTCGCAGTTCGCGGACGACGATGTATTCGCGGCCGGACCCATTGTTCCCGAACTCTCCAAGTCGTTCGATGAATTTTGGAACAGTAATTTGGCGATTCCGGCGCAAGCGCTCGAGCGCCACACCCGGGAACCCATCGATGCCGTGTCCGGTACGAAGAAGGACGGCTCGGGCGAGACCCCTGCTCACGAAGGGAAGCCCGGCCCAATCGACTACGCGGCCTTGGTCGCCACGGGTGAGCCGTTCAACAGCATCATCTCCGGTAAGTTGCCCTCATACTGGGCGCCCGCGAAGTTGGTGTATGACAGTCCCGACAAGAAAGACGTAGTGAAGGGCGCTGTCGGGGGGCGGCTCATTGTCCCCCAAGTGGAAGATGCGATGCGATCGGTCAATACGGAAATGCTCATCATTACGCCTTATCTCGTACCGTCCCAGGATGAGATGAAGTCCTTGGTAGAGCTTCGCGAGCGCCAGGCTCGCGTCCGCATTCTGACCAACTCGCTGGAGTCTGCGACGGAGGTCTCCGCCCAATCCGGATACGAAAAATATCGTGTGCCAATGCTTGAAAGCGGCATCGAACTGTATGAGATCCGCTCGCGCTTGGGCAACACGCGAGGTAGCGGCCAGTCGCGGAAAGTGTCGCGCTATGGCAACTATGCATTGCATGCCAAGGTGTATGAATTCGATCGTCATAGGGTATTTTTCGGCTCCATGAATCTTGATCAGCGTTCGCAACACATCAATACGGAAATCGGACTGATCATTGACAGTCCCGACTTGGCGCAGCAAACGGCGCATCGTTTCGAAGACCTGGTCAAACCCGAAAACTGCTACTGGGTGTCGCTGATTCCGGCTAGCGCAGGAGGCAAACCGCACCTCGTGTGGCGCACCGTGGAGAATGGTCATCCCGTCGAATACACGAAGGAGCCGGGGCGCAGCGCATGGAAGAGATTCAAGGCCAAGCTGCTATCGTTTCTGCCTTTGGAGCGGGAACTATGAGATTGACATCTGCATGTATGTTGAGTTTCATCTTGCTTGGCTTTTGGCCTCCCGCCGATGCTGCGCCGCCCGCAACTGCAATCCAGGAGATAGATTACTTGCTCAACTTCGTCGACCGCTCAGGCTGCCAATTCTTTCGGAACGGCGCTTGGTACGACTCGCACGGCGCGAAATCACATCTGCGCACCAAATACGATTTTCTCGTGGCGCGCGATCGCATTCATTCTGCTGAAGATTTTATCGAACAAGCCGCGTCGAACAGCAGCCTGAGCGGCAGGGATTATCAAATCCAATGCGAGGGCGGGCCGATCGTCACCAGCAGTAGCTGGTTGCGTGCTGCGCTTATCGCCTACCGGACATCGGGCGGGCAAGGCACGGGCTCCAAGGCCAGTCCTACCGAGTAGCGAACCGCAGCGGCAAGAAATTGCCTCCAATCGGGGCCGCTAGGCCCTCAGCGCCCGCCGGCTACATCATTGCGTGGCATGTTGTATATTAGGCGCCCGCGACCTTTGTTTCGAGGAACTGACGATGAAGACTCTGTTTTTGCATCCGCCATCATTTGACGGTTACGACGGGGGCGCGGGCGCCCGCTATCAGATGAACCGCGAAGTGCGTTCGTTTTGGTACCCCACATGGCTCGCCCAACCGGCGGCGCTGGTGGAAGGTTCGAAACTGATCGATGCGCCCCCGCATGGCCTAAGCTTCGAGGACATCATCCCTGAGGTTAAGAACCGCGATCTCGTGGTGATGCATACCTCCACGCCATCCTTCAAGGCAGACGTCAAGACTGCCGAAATGATCAAGGCGATCAACCCGAACGTCAAAATTGGATTCATCGGCGCCAAAGTGGCGGTCGAACCGGACAAGAGCCTGATTGCGGGACCGTCCGTGGACTTCGTGGCCCGCAACGAATTTGATTTCACCATCAAGGAAGTCGCCGATGGCATGCCGTGGAGCGGTATCAAGGGTCTGTCCTACCGAAACGCGCAAGGAAGCATCGTGCACAACGAGGACCGCACGATTCTCGAGAACATGGATTCGCTGCCGTGGGTAACGCCGGTCTACAAGCGCGATCTTACGGTCGAGAAATATTTCGGCGGGTATTTGAAACACCCTTACATTTCCTTCTACACAGGAAGGGGCTGCAAGTCGCGCTGCACCTTCTGCCTCTGGCCGCAGACCGTGGGGGGGCACAAGTATCGCGTCCGCTCCGTGGAGAACGTAGTCGAGGAAATGAAGTGGGCCAAGAATGCGTTCCCACAAGTGAAGGAATTCTTTTTCGATGACGATACGTTGACCGACAATTTGCCGCGTGTCGAAGCGTTGGCGAAGGAATTGGGCAAGCTTGGGGTGACCTGGTCGTGCAACGCCAAGGCCAACGTACCCCGAAAAACGCTGGAAGTAATGAAGGACAACGGCCTACGCTTGCTGCTGGTTGGCTTCGAATCCGGCAATCAGCAGATTCTGATCAACATCAAAAAGGGCATGCGCGTGGATTTCGCGCGGCGATTCAGCAAGGACTGCCACGAGCTCGGTATCGTCGTCCACGGCACCTTTATTCTTGGCCTTCCCGGGGAAACCAAGGAAACCATCCAGCAGACGCTGGACTTCGCGAAGGAGATCAATCCTCATACGATTCAGGTTTCCCTTGCCGCGCCATACCCCGGTACTTTCCTGTACAAGCAGGCCAAGGAGAATGGCTGGCTTTATAACGAAGAAGTCGATCTCTTGACGCAGGAAGGCACGCAGATTGCTCCGTTGAATTATCCGCACCTGAGCCACACAGAGATCTTCAAATCGGTGGAGGATTTTTACAAAAAATTCTATTTCCGCCCGTCCAAGATCGCCTCTATCGTGGCGGAAATGATCAAAAGCCCGGAAATGATGAAGCGCCGTTTGCGCGAAGGCGTGGAGTTCTTCCACTTCTTGCGCTCGCGGCAAGACACCGCTTAAGGGCTCTAAGTTGGATAGCGCGAGTTCATCATCGGTGTTCTCGGAGTCTACCGCACCCATTCGCTTGGGTAGCGAGGCGCATAAAGCGCTTTTCTGCCGCACGTTGCTCGACACGTTCAATCCCTACAAGCCGGCGGTCATCGACTGGCCGACGCTCGATACGGAAACGCGTGATCGGCTGGTGAGCCTGCCCATTTGGGACATCGCAGTTCAGACCGAGGGCCGAGCGCGGCTGAATGTCGCCTCTTATGCGGCCATCACTCCCGATCCCTTGTTGCGTAAGGCGATTGAACTGAACGCGTTCGAGGAGGGCCGCCACAAGCACGTGCTGTCCAATCTCGTCGCCGCCTATGGCATCGCGTTGGCACCGGAACCCGAATACGTCGTGCGCGGCGATCCGGAATGGGCCTTCATGGTGACCGGCTACAGCGAGTGCATCGACAGTTTCTTCGCCTTCGGTTTGTTCGAATCGGCGAAGCGCTCGGGCTTCTTTCCGGCGGAGCTGGTGGACACTTTCGAGCCGGTGATTCAGGAGGAGGGGCGCCACATTCTTTTCTTCGTCAATTGGGCGGCGTGGTATCGGCGGACCATGCCTTTCTGGCGCCGGCCTTTTTTCGAACTTAAAGTGATGGCTGTGTGGTTATTTTTGATCTGGGAGCGGATCGGAATTGCCCGCGACGTGGGCAGCGGCGTCCAGGACAATAACTTCACTGTTACCGGGGCGAAGTCGGTTGGCAATGACATCGATGTCGGAGAGCTGATCGATATGTGCTTGGCCGAGAACGAGCGGCGCATGGGCCTTTATGATCGGCGTTTGCTGCGCCCCCGTTTTGTGCCGGCCCTGGCCAGATTTGCGCGCCGTTTCGTGAAATCGAAACAAAAGCCGAACCCCGTCTAAAGGTCGTCGTTGAGTCATGAAACTGCGGCTTCTCATCATCGCGGCTCTCGGCGTGGCGCTTGCCTTTTATCTGGTGTTTTTTATCGGCGTCGGCGCCGTGATGTCGGCAGCCATCGCAGTGGGATGGGGCGGTTTCGCGGTTCTATGCGCGTATGGATTGGCACTATTTGCCGTCTTGGGCCTTGCCTGGTACTTACTGTTGCCGGACCTCAACGCCGAGAAGTTGTGGGTTTTCATACGCGCGCGAATGGTTCGCGATGCAGCCACCGAAGTGCTGCCCTTTGCGCAGTTAGGCGGCATTGTCTTTGGCGCGCGTGCGGCCATCCTGCAGGGCATCGCACCGGCGCTCGCCTTCGCATCAACCATCGTCGATGTGACCACGGAGCTGTTGGCGCAGATCGCCTTTGTCGCGCTGGGGCTGGTGATATTGAGTGTGCAGGCGCCGCATAGCGCATTGGCCGGCTCGCTAACCTCCGTCCTGACCATCGCTTTGGGTCTCACTGCCATCGGTTGCGGATTGTTTTTTGCATTGCAGCGCTATGGGCTGTGGATGACCGGAAAACTCGCTGCGCGGCTGCTGCGCGGTGCGGGTGCGGCGACTGCCGCGGTCGCCGCCCACTTCGATGCCATGTATCGAGCCCCGGCGCGAGTGGCGCTGTCTTCGGCAGTACATTTTGTCGCCTGGATCGCCAGCGCCATCGGCAGCTGGATGGCGTTTCGCATGATAGGAACTAGAGTCGAACTGACATCGGTGCTGGCGATCGAGAGTCTGGTGTGCGCGGCGCGTAGCGCGGCGGTTTTCGTCCCCAATGCGCTGGGCGTGCAGGAAGCCGCCTACGCCGTGCTCGCGCCGCTGTTCGGCGTCGGGGCGGAATTCGGGCTGGCCGTATCATTGTTGAAGCGGGCGCGTGATATCGCGCTCGGTGTGCCCATATTGCTGATTTGGCAGGCGGCGGAAAGCCAGCGTGCCCTCGCGGGCGGTACGACGAGCCATCATTAGCAGGTGAAGGCGTGAACCAGGAAACCATTCTCGAACAGCCGACGCAATCGCCCTATGGCGGCCGCGGCGCCCAGATGTTTCCTCAACTGACGCCGGTGCAGATCGCCCGTCTCGGAGCGCACGGCCGCAAGCTGGCCATCCGCAAAGGTGAAGTGCTGGTAGAACCCGGCGACCGCGTCCCCATGTATGTGGTTTTATCCGGAAGCATCGAAGTGGTGCAGCCGGGTTTGAACGGCGAGACGCAGTTGGTCGTGCACACGGCCGGGAAATTTTCCGGCGACGTCGGCACGCTGCGCGGCATCAGCGCGGTGGTGCGTCTACGAGTTATCGAGGCCGGCGAGGTGCTGGCGATCGACGAATCGCACTTGCGCGCCGTCATCCAAACCGATTCGGAGCTGAGCGAGCTTTTCATGCGCGCTTTCATATTGCGCCGCGTAATGCTCATCACCGGACAAAGTAGCGACGTCATATTGTTGGGGTCGACTCAGTCTGCTGGGACGCTGAGGCTGCAGCAGTTTCTCACCCGCAACACCTACCCCTTCGTCAATTTGGACATCGACAGCGATTCCTCGGTTCGTGATTTGCTGGAGCGCTTTCACGTCAGCGTCGAGGACGTTCCGGTCGTGGTCTGCCGCGCCTCCGTGGTGCTCAAGAATCCTAGCAACGAAGAAGTCGCGGCGTGCTTGGGGATGAACCAGCAGATCGATGATGACCGCATCCGCGACGTGATCGTCGTGGGTGCGGGTCCCGCCGGCCTCGCTGCCGGCGTATATGCTGCATCCGAGGGATTGGATGTCTTGGTACTGGAAACGGGTACGCCCGGCGGTCAGGCGGGCTCTAGTTCGAAGATCGAAAATTATCTGGGTTTCCCGACAGGTATATCGGGGTTGGCATTGGCGGCGCGCGCCTTGATTCAGGCGCAGAAGTTCGGCGCGGAAATTAGAACGGCATATTCAGCGGTGCAACTGAATTGCCGCCAGCAGCCATTTGCCGTCGAATTCGCGAATGGCCATGGGGCAAGAGCGCGCACTATCGTCATTGCCACGGGTGCAGACTATCGCCAACTCGCCATTGAGAACGCGTCGCGTTTCCTCGGGACGGGGATTTACTATGCGGCAACCGCGACCGAAGCGCGCCGCTGCGCAGGCGCGGAGATCATCGTCGTCGGAGGCGGTAATTCTGCGGGGCAGGCTGCGCTGTTTCTTGCAGGCACCTGTCGAACGGTCCATCTGGTTATTCGCTCCAAGGGCTTGGCGGAGAGCATGTCCCAATATCTCATTCGCCGAATCGAAGACACGAAGAACATCAGCCTGCATGTGCGTACCGAAGTAACGGCGCTCCTCGGACAGGACCATCTTACTCAAGTGACCTGGAAAACCGCGTCGGGCGAGGTTCAGACGCAGGACATTGGCCATGTCTTTCTCATGACGGGTGCGCTGCCTTGCACTGGCTGGTTGAATGCTTGCATCGCGCTCAACGAAAAAGGATTTGTTCGCACCGGGTCGGACTTGCGCAGCGAAGACTTAAGAGACTCGGCCTGGGCGAATTCGCGGCAGCCGGAATCCTTTGAAACGAGTATTGCGGGGATTTTTGCCGTCGGCGATGTCAGGTGCGGCAGCGTCAAGCGCGTCGCGGCGGCGGTGGGGGAGGGCTCAGCGTGCATCCAACAGGTACATCGCGTGCTGCAGGAATAACGCCGCGATCGAACGCATCATCTAAGAATCAATCGTTCTCCGTAGCCAGTCAGTTCCAGATAACCACGGCCAACGGATTTTTCTCTTTCGAACACCTGCACCGCCCCTTCCCAATAGATAGAGCCGGTTGATAGCCGCGTATCATTTTCCTGATCGTCAAGCAGCGGTTTTAGTTCGAATTGGCGTGCGCCTGCGCGCACCGACCATTCGACCGGGTAGGTGATGCCGGTGCGCGGGGATTGCCAACGGCGTCCCGCTCGAAAGACAACATCGCTACGCTGCAAGATCTGTGTCGTGCCGTCGGCGCTGCGCAGGCTACCGCCGCCCCAGCGCTGCTCACCGTCCAGGCCGCGAATTTGGAACGCCATCAGCGATGCGCCATCATCGAGGTTAATCCCAATCCAGTCCCAACCGGCCGCCTCCGCATCGAGATAGCTGCTCGACCACTCGTGATCGAACCACGCCTCGCCTGTCACCCGGCTAATCGCGCCCGCGCGCGAAATGCTTCCCGTCGCCCGCATGTGCGGTAGGCTGTAATAGTAGCTGGCAGCTTGCGGTTCTGGGCCCTTGCGGCTGACCCCAGCCTCGCCATTGATGAGGACCGCTTGGGTTTCTGAGAGCGCGAGGTCCAACGAGAATGCGTCGGCATCGATCTTCGCAACATACTTTTCGGCTCGGTGCTTAAGAAACCAGTTTTCAATCCACACATCGGTATCGCCTTCCGCGGCATCGGCGAGTCCGAAGCCCGCACGCCGGATTCGCTGGTCTTGCCACAAGCGGCCGCGCTTGGGGTCGCTGAGCGCGCAATGTGCCACCAGCAGCTGGCGGGGCGTGAAAGCACTTGGATTACTTTCGTCGATGGCCGGTTTGCTGCGAAAAAATGTGATCTGAAATCCCAGGGACTCGCCTTGCTGGGTGGTGAGCCAGCCGGTGACATACCACCACTCGGTACGAAATCTTGGATGGCTGCCAAGGTCACGCGGAAAAGCGAGTGCAGAACCCGCAGACACAGGCTCGAAAATGCCGGCTGCGACGGGGAAAGCGAGGAGGAGGCCGCTGAGAATTGCCGCGATGATCCTAAGCAGCGGTGTCACCAGTCCTCGCGTACCGCGCGCACGGCGTCCTGACTGAGCGCAGATCGGCCGCTCCAAATGGCAGTGCAGGCTGCGGCGGCCACCAGCACCACACTGAGGACGGCCAATTGCCATCCCGGAATGCTCAAGTCGATGCTCCAATTAAATGACTGTCTGTTGACCACATACACCAGTACCAAGCTTAAGACCATGCCAAGGCCTAATCCATAGACCACGCCGAAGGCGCTGGTGAGCAATCCCTCGTCGGCTATCATGCCGATAACTTGCCTGCGCAGCATGCCAAGGTGCCTCAGCATGCCGAACTCGGCGCGGCGGGCGAGGGCAGTTGAACTCGCGGCAAAACTCACTCCGGTGAGCCCGATGAGCACCGCGATGACTTCCAATGCGTAAGTGATGGCGAATGCACGGTCGAAGATTTGCAGCGACCGCTGGCGCAGCGCAGTACTGCCCGTAATTTCGAGCGCATCGCCGTTGCCTACCCTGAAGCGTAGCGCTTTTTCCACCGCGCCGGCCTCGACGCCGGGAGACAGCCAAATCGAACCTTCATTGGCCGTGTCATCGCCGGTAGCGGCCGTATACGCCGGCCTGGAGATTACGATTGATCCGGAGAGCCGCGCATAGTCGCGCCAAACACCGACAATATTAAATTGTTGAACTCGTGCTGCCAAAGGAATCGCCAATACGTCACCGAGCTTGTAGCCGTAAAGATCTTGCAGCGCCTCTGAAATCCAGGCACTTGGACGTGGTTCTGCCGGCGCCGTGCCGCCCGGCGCGGCCGACCCCGGAGCGCCGGTGGAAGAACGGATGAGAGGCAGCTGCGCCGCGGTCTCAGCATCGTTTGCGCCGCGCGCGATCAAGGTCACCGGGGCGTGCGCAGGATCCAAAAGCACTTGCCGCGTTCGGCGAAACTCCGCACGCGACACACCCGGCGTGGTGCGCAGCGTTGCCTGTTCATGGTTGGACCAAAACGCCGTGTCGTTGCCGTACGGCTCGCGCAGCTGCATATCCGCCGGTAGTAGTTTCACCAGCCAATGCTCGAAGGAGACGCGAAACGAGTAGATCATGATCGCCATCGCCACCATCAAGCTGAAGCTCACAATGATGGAGGCCAGACTCAAAGCGGACAGAGCGACATTTTCCCGCAGCTGAGAGACGGCGGTATCGAACACAACGCGATGGGTTCGCGGCGCCAGTCCCAAACCCTGCATGGTGATCGCAGGAACCAATAACACGGCGCCCAACAGCAGGGCAGCGATGGCGGCATAGCCGAAGACGGGCAGTCCGCCGACGGACGGCAACAAGGCCATGGCCGCTCCGCATACGATCAACGCCACCCCTAAGCGCCAGCTCGTGCGTGCGGCGACCTGGTAGCCGCCATCGCCGCCTTTGAGTGCCCGGGCCGGCGGTTGCCGGGCGGCGTTACGCGCCGGCGCCCACGCGCCAATTCCGGCGACGACAATGCCGATCAAAAAGAAAACCAGCATTTGCACAGGGGCTGCGCTTAAGGTCGCGCCCACCGTGCGCAGTTGCCCATTCCCTAAGTCAGCCGTGAGATATTTGAGTATCGCCGCAGCGGCCAGAGCGCCCAGACTCACGCCGAGCAGCGAGCCGAAAAATCCGAGTGTGACGCCTTCACCCAGCAGAGCACGGCGCAACTGACCCTGCGTCACCCCCAGCGCCCGCAGCAAGGCCAGTGATGGGCGCCGGCGCAGCACTGAAAGCGACTGGGTGGAAAACACCAGAAAGGCGCCGGTAAACAAGGCGACCAGCGCCAGCATGTTCAGATTCACCCGGTAAGCTCTGGTCACGCTGACCGCGCGGTCGCGTTCGACTTGCGGTGCGAGAGCCATTACCCCTGCCGGAAGGCGCATGGCAAGATCTTTGCGGAATGCCTCCACGTCGGTGCCGGGTGAGAGGCGCATGTCGATACGGTTGAGCCGGCCGACCAAATCGAAAGTCCATTGTGCCGAGGCGATGTCCATGATCGCTAGCGGTTGGGGGTAGGTAGCGTCGGATAGAATGCCGAGCACGCGCAATGCCTTCGAGGAACTTCCCACTGTGACTTGCAGCAAGTCGCCTCGTTTGAGTTTCAGCTGCTGCGCGGCCGCGCTGCTTAAGTAAATTGCATCGGAACGAAAAAGCTGGAACACGCCTTCACCGATCTCGCCGATGATCGCAGGCTGCAAGACCGCGGCCCTGAAGGGGTCCAGGCCCAGCAGCTTCAACACATCGGTGCGCCCCGCCAGAGCCACCTCCAGCTCAAGCACCGGGCTCAGCGCACTCACGGCGGGGTTGCGTGCCAGATCGACAAACACTTGTTCAGAAAACCCTTCGCGGGGACCGCGAATTACGATGTCGGCCTCTCCGACCAATCGTTTGGTGGCCAATCCAAATTCGTTGAGGGCTGCGGTATTCACCAGGTACACCGAGGAGCCCAACGCGACGCCCAGGGCGAGGGCCACAACGGTCGCAAAAAAGCGCGCCGGTTGTTCGCGTATTTGTGCCCTCAATAAGATCAGCCAGATCCTCGCTGAGCCGGTGCGTGCGCTCATAGCGTCGCCAAGGGATGCAAGCCGCGCGCGTCGAGCACCACGATACGATCGGCCGTGTCCGCAGCCGTTCGCGAGTGGGTGATCAGAATGCCCGCCCCGGCATTCTCCTTCACCTGTGCGCGCAGCAACGCCAGGGTTTGCGCGGCGCTGCGGGTATCGAGGTTGCCCGTCGGCTCATCCGCCAATACCAGGCGGGGCCGATGTACCAGTGCACGCGCAATGGCTACGCGCTGCACTTCGCCTCCCGAGAGCTCGCGTGTGTGGCGCTTGGCCAGCGCATCGATGCCGACGGCGCTCAACATTTCGCGCGTGCGCCGGCCGCGCTCCGGCTCGGGGACTCCCAGCAGATCCAACGGCAGCGCTACGTTTTGTTCGACGGACAAATACGGCAGGACATGGAAGGCCTGAAAGACAAATCCGACCGCGCGGCGCCGCAGCAGCGTAGTGGCGTCATCGTCCAGCGTGGAAAGATCGATGCCCTCGAGCAGCACTTGTCCGTGATCCGGCGTATCGAGCCCTGCCAAAAGATTCAGCAGCGTCGACTTGCCGACACCGGACTCGCCCATGATGGCAAGGTATTCGCCCTGACGAAGCTCGAGCTCCACGCCCTCGAAGATCGCGGGGCGATCGGTCGAATAGCGTTTCGCAAGATTCCTTAGCCGAAGAACAGGTTCAGTCACCGCGGCCGCACGGAGGCTCACAGCCTCAAGCGGCGTCGACTCCGATGACTGCCTTGAGCTCCAAAAAGTCTCGCAAGCCGAACTCGCCATATTCCCGGCCGTTGCCCGACATTTTGAATCCGCCGAACGGCGTATTCATGTTGCCGGAGGCGCCGTTCAAGGTCACTTGACCAGCGCGAATCCGACCACCCACTCTGCGCGCCCGCAAATTGTCTTGAGACCACACATACGCCGCAAGGCCGTAGGGCGTGTCGTTGGCAATTTGCACGGCTTCATCTTCGCTGTCGTAAGGCAGGATGCACAGGACGGGACCGAAAATCTCCTCGCGAGCGATGGTCATGTCATTGCGCACGTTGGAGAATATCGTGGGTTTGACAAAATAGCCCTTAAGGAGGCCCTCGGGTCGTCCTGGGCCGCCGATCACCACTTTCGCACCCTCCTCGATACCTTTGGCGATGAAGCCTTCGACGCGTTCGAATTGCAGTTTCGATACCACGGGACCCAGATTGGTTTTCTCGGACGCCGGATCACCCGTGATCACGGATTCCGCGACGCGCTTGGCAATGGCTTCGACTTCAGCGAGTTTGGCGGCCGGCACCAGCATGCGTGTCGGCGCGTTGCAAGACTGGCCGGAATTCTGGAAAACGTGCAGCACGCTTTGCTTGACCGCCCGTTCGAAGTCCGCATCATCCAGCAGCACGTTCGGCGATTTGCCGCCCAGCTCCTGGTGCACGCGTTTCACGGATGCTGCCGCGTTCTTGGCTACTTCAGTACCGGCGCGGGTCGACCCGGTGAATGAGACCATGTCCACCTCGCGGTGCGAGGACAGGGGCGCACCCACACTCTGGCCATCGCCATTGACGAGATTGAATACGCCCGCGGGCACCCCTGCCTCATGCATGACCTTCGCCCAGATAATGGCGCTGAAAGGCGAGTACTCCGAGGGCTTGAGCACCATGGTGCA
>DASWUU010000206.1:0-34847 GCA_036401515.1 Steroidobacteraceae bacterium | reverse complement strand
CTGGGGCCGGTGGAAGCCTTCGAGGATGCGTTTCTGGATGTGCGAAATCATCAGATGGCGATGCTCGCCGGGGTGCGGGTCGCGTACGAGGCCATGCTCGCGGAGTTCGATCCGGACCGTCTGCAAAAGGATTTCGATCCTCAGGCGAAAGGCGCGAATTTCTTGACGGGCGGCGCCAAGGCTAAGTATTGGGAACTTTACCGCAACAGGTTCCATGATATGGTCAAGGATGCGGACACGAGCTTTCGACATTTGTTTGGGGATGATTTCGCGAAGGCTTACGAAGAACAGCTATCGCGGCTCAGGGCCGCGAATCGCGCGGAGCGCAAGTAAATGCAACCAAAAAAACGCACTTGGCAGATACTTCCGATCACAGTTTTATTGGCGTGCGGCCTCGCGCTCAGCGCCTGTAAGTCGGCGCCTCCTAAACCGGTTACGATCAAGCTGACCGTATCGGCCAGCGCGGACGCTAACCCTGATGCGCAGAATCGGGCATCCCCCATCGTCGTCAGGGTTTATCAATTGAAGGATGACGCGGCCTTCAAAGATGCGGACTTCTTCGCGCTCTACGACAAGGAACAAGGAACCCTGGCTGCTGCTTTGATTTCGCGCGAAGAATTCGAAGTGGCGCCGGGTGCGCAGAAGATCGTGGACTACCAGCTAGCTCTCGACGCGCGTTTCGTCGGGGTCGCCGCCGCCTATCGCGATATCCGCAACGCCGCTTGGCGCGCCGAGATCGGTTCGCAGGATAAGGGTCTTGCGGGCATCGCCAAGAAGACCAAGCTCAACGTATCGGCGGGGCGCGCGAGCGTCGCCTTGAGCGCCGAATGATGCGCCTGTTGCCAGGAATGTAAGCGAACCATGTCCGCCTTCAACAAGGTTCTGTGGTCCGAAGGGCTGTTTCTGCGGCCGCAGCATTTTCAGCAGCAGAGCCGTTTCATCGAACGTTTCTTGGAGACGCGATGCAGCGCGCTGCGCGCGCATTCCTGGGGGAGCGTCGAACTCGACATCGAGCGCGACTTGCTTGCCATCGGTAAATTCGGCTTGCGTCGCGTGACGGGCGTGTTCCCGGACGGCACGCCGTTTCGCATGCCGGACGATGAGCCCTTGCCGGAGCCGTTGGACATTGCATCCACTGTGCGCGACGAAACCGTGTACCTGGTGGTGCCGGTGCGGCAGCCGAGCAGCTTCGAAGTCGACCGCGCCGCGGCTCAAGAAAGCGTGGTGCGTCATTCGATCCGCGAGTTTGAGATCCGCGACACCGCCTCGGATGCCGGCGGCTCGGCATTGCTAGAAGTGGCGCCGTTGCGCACGCGCCTGATGCTGTCGCATGAGCCGCTCGAAGGCTATGCGCGCGTGCCGATTGCGCAGATCACCGAGCGGCGTGCCGATCAGCGCGTCGTGCTCGACGATGCCTTCATCCCCACGGTGCTGGATGCACGCGCAGCGCCCGTGCTCGCGACTTTCATGACCGAACTGCAAGGACTGCTGCACCAGCGCGGCGAAGCGTTGGCGGGACGGGTGTCAGCCACGGGCCGCGGCGGCGCTGCGGAGATTGCGGATTTCTTGATGCTGCAAGCGATCAATCGCTACGAGCCGCTGGCCACGCACCTGGTGAGCGGCGGCTTGGTGCATCCTGAGGATTTGTATCAGTTTTGTATCTCGATCGCCGGCGAGCTCGCGACCTTTACCAGCACCTCCAAGCGTCCGGTATCGCTGCCGGCCTACCAGCACGAGCATCTGCGGGAAACTTTCGAGCCCGTGATCGCGGCGTTGCGCGCGGCCTTCGGCACCGTGCTCGATCAATCCGCGATTGCCATTCCCATCGAGCCGAAGAAGTACGGTTTGGGCCTGGCGGTGGTGGCCGATCGCAGCCTCTACAAGTCGGCGGTGTTCGTCTTGGCGGTGCGCGCCGACATGCCGAGCGAGGAGCTGCGCAAGCGCTTTCCGGCGCAGATAAAAATTGCCCCGGCCGAGAAGATCCGCGATCACGTGAATCTCGGTTTGCCGGGGATCACCCTGCAGGCGGTTCCGGTGGCGCCGCGCCAGATTCCCTATCACGCCGGATTCGTGTATTTCGAGCTGGATCAGGCCAGCGAGTTGTGGACACAGCTTGCGGCTTCGGGCGGCATCGGCATGCACGTCGCGGGCGAGTTTCCCGGATTGAAGATGGAGTTGTGGGCTATACGGGGCTGAGGGCTCGAAGCATGGGGAAGGACAATACCGACGATCCTTTCGCACCACGCGATGCGACGGTATTTCGGCCGCGCCCGGGCGCCGGCAAGCGCGGTCCGGATCGCCCGCCGAGTCCCGAGCCGCGACCGTACTCACCTTCACCCGCGCCCGGCCGCCAGCCGGCGGCCGCAGCGGTGCGCGATTTCTCGGCCCCCGGGCTCAATCCGCTGCTGCAAGCGGCGAGTCCATTGCTCATCCTCATGGGGCGTCTGCGCACCTCATTGAGCAACCCCGACATTGCCGGCCTGCGCCGCCAAGCGCTCGAGCAAGTGCGCGAATTCGAGGAGCGCGCGCGCGCCGCGGGAGTCGCGACCGAAACCGTGCTGGCGGCTCGCTATGCGCTGTGCTCGGCGTTGGATGAAGCGGTGCTGAGCACGCCATGGGGCGGCCAGAGCGACTGGGGCGGACAGAGTCTGCTGGTGACTTTGCACCGCGAGACCTGGGGCGGCGAGAAATTCTTCGACATGCTGCAGAAGATTTCGGCGGACCCCGGGCGCCACATCGATCTGATGGAACTGCAATACGTATGTCTGGCGCTCGGTTTCGCCGGCAAGTACGGCGTCGTCGATCGCGGCCATACGCGCCTCGCCGAGATTCAAGCGGATCTTTATCGCAAGATTCGCGAGTACCGCGGCGTCCCGTCGGCGGACTTATCCTTGCATTGGCGCGGCATGCAGGACAAGCGCAACCCGGTGATTCGCTATGTGCCGTGGTGGGTGGTCGGCGCTTTCACGCTGGCGGTGCTGGCCGGTGCGTTCATTTATTACCATGCCCGGTTAGGAACACTGGCTGCACCGGTCAACGCGCGCCTGGCGCACATCGGCTTGGCGCAAGCGCTCGTGACGGCGGCCCCGTCGGCCGCGCCGCGCCTGAAACAACTGCTGCATGATGATGAAGCCGCCGGCGTGCTGAGCGTCGAGGAGCGCGGCAATCAGACCGTGGTGACCTTGATTGCCTCTGACCTGTTCGGCTCCGGCAGCGCCAAGTTGAATCCGAAATACACCGCGACGTTGCAGCGCATCGCGCAGGCCATGAACCAAGTGCCGGGACAGGTGTTCGTCGTCGGGCACACCGATGATCAGCCGTTGCGGTCCTTGAAGTATCAAGATAACTACGATTTATCGCGCGCCCGCGCCACCGAGGTGGTGAAGCTGCTCTCTCCCGGCATCAATGCTGCGCGTATCCAAAGCAGCGGCGTCGGCGACTCCGAGCCGCGCTATAAGCCGCCTTCACTGCCTGAGAACCGCGCCCGTAACCGACGCGTGGAAATCACCCACGTCGGCGAGGGGTAGGGCGTGTTCAAATTCTTCAAGCGCCGCGGCGTGCTGATATTCATAGGGCTCCTGCTGCTGTCCTTGTTCATCTGGTACGCGGGTCCCTATTTCGCCTTTGCCGAATATAAGCCTCTGGATCCGCCGCTCGCGCGCCTGCTCGCAACCGGAATCTTGGTGGGGCTGTGGGCGTTGTCGCTGCTGCTGAAGCTATGGCGGGCCAGCCGCGCGAGTGCCAAGCTCGCGCAAGCCGTGGTCGCGCAAAAGACTGCGCCGACCCGCGACGGCGCAAGCCGCGAAGCGGTGCAATTGCGCGAACGCTTCGAGGAAGCGGTCGCCGCGCTCAAGAAATCGGGCGGCGGCAAGAGTCTGTACGAGCTGCCCTGGTACGTGATCATCGGTCCCCCGGGTTCCGGCAAGACCACGGCGCTCATCAATTCTGGGCTCAAATTCCCTTTGGAGCAGCGTTTCGGCCGCGAGGCGCTGCGCGGGGTGGGCGGTACCCGCAATTGCGACTGGTGGTTTACCGATGATGCCGTGCTGCTCGATACCGCCGGGCGCTACACCACGCAGGATTCGGATGAATCCGCGGACAGCGCCGGCTGGGGCGAATTTCTCAATCTGTTGACGAAGTATCGTAAACGCCGCCCGCTCAATGGCGTCATCGTCACCTTGAGCGCCTCGGACCTCATGACCAACACCCAGCCTGAGCGCGAGGGCAATGTTGCCGCCGTGCGGCGCCGGCTCGATGAGCTCAATCGGCATCTGAAGGTGCGCTTGCCGGTGTACCTGCTGGTGACCAAATGCGACCTGATTTCAGGCTTCAGCGAATACTTCGATGATCTGGGCGCCGAAGGGCGCGCCCAGGTCTGGGGAATGACGTTCGCGCCGGAACGCAGTACCGCGGGCATGGCGGCAGAGGATTTCGAGCCGGAATTCAATAAGCTGGTCGAGCGCCTCAATCAACGGTTGTTCGGACGCATCGAGGAAGAGCGCGACACGCGGCGGCGTACGGCGGCGTTTGCGTTTCCACAGCAGGTGGCGGGCTTGCGCAATTTCATTACCGCCTTCGTCACCGAGGTGTTCGCGGCCACGCGCTTTGACGGCCGGCTGTTGCTGCGCGGGGTGTATTTCACCAGCGGCACGCAAGAGGGCACGCCCATCGATCGGCTGATGGCGGCGATCGGCCGCGGCTTCTCGGTCGCACCGGATGCAGTCGCCGGCGGGGCGGCCGGGCGCGGCAAGGCCTATTTCATCGAGCATTTCTTGCGCGAGGTGATGTTTGCGGAGGCTGGACTGGCCGGCGTGAACCGCGGCCGCGAGCTGCGCAATGCCGCCTTGCAATTGAGCGCCTACGCGGCCTTGCTACTGATTGCGGTGCTCGGGGTGATCGCGCTCTCGATCAGTTTCAGCCGCAACAAGGCCTACTTGGCCGACGTCTCCAAGGCCTTGGATCAATTGAATGCGGTGCCGGCACCGAATCCGCAACAATCACTCGCCGATATCGTGCCGGGGCTGGATGCGCTGCGCAGCGTGGCGGAGACGGCGAACCGCTATCGCGGACATCTCGCCTGGAGCTTGCGCTTCGGCTTGTTCCAAGGCTCGGCGGTAGGCGAGGCCGCGCATGACGCTTACGAGCGCGAGCTCGATGCCAGCTTACTGCCGCGGGTCGGCGGCGAGTTCAAGCAGCACCTGCAAAGCGCCGCCGCCCAGCCGGATATTCTGTATCAGTACCTCAAGGCGTATCTGATGCTGGGCCAGCCGGAACATCTGGACAAGCAACAATTGTCGTTTCTGACCAATCTCGATTGGCAGGAAATGTTCGCGGCGCAGCCGGAGATCGTGCAGGCGCTGACCGTGCATTGGAAGAGCTTGCTCGATGATCAGGACAATCTGCGGCCGCTGCCCCTGGACCAGACCCTGATTGCGCAGACCCGCAACACCGTGCGCCAGGCCTCGCTCGCGCGACTGATGTACAACCAGCTAAGGCTGAGCCACGTGGATGACACCAGCCACGACTTGCGGCTGGACATTTCCTCGGGGATTGGCGCCGAGCGGGCGCTGTTGCGCAAGAGCGGCAAGGCGTTGTCCGAGCCGATTCCGGGGTTGTACACGCGGGCGGTCTTCGATCAAATCGTTTTGCTGGGACCCTTGAGTCTGGTGAAGCAATTCTCCCAGGATAACTGGGTGATGGGCGACAGCGCTTTCGATGTGCAGAGCGCGGCGCGCATGGGCTCGCAACTGATGGATCTATACGCGGATGACTACATTCATACGTGGGATGGGATTCTCAACGACATCAAAATCGTGCCGCTCAAAAACCTGGCACAGACCGCGGAGGTGCTCGGCCTCATCGGCGGCCCCACATCGCCGTTGCGCGGCTTGTTGAACACCGTCGAAGCCAACACGAATTTGACTAAGCCGCCCGAGGGCGGTCCCAGCGCCGCGAGCATGGCCGCCAACGCGGTGAAGGCGGTGACGAATCCGCTCGGCAAGCTATTCGGCGGCGGCAAGACCGCAACCCCGACACAGTCGCCGGCCGAAAAAATTACCGCACACTTTGCCCCCATCAATGCGCTCGTTGCCGGTCCGCCCGGCGCCGCGCCGATCGACGCCGTCACCGCGCAGGTAAAGCAAATTCAGCAAAAGATCAGCGGCATGGGTACGGGGGTGGGCGAGACCAATCCGATCGATGCTCTTGCCAAGTCCGGTCAAGGCGAGGCGCTAAAAGCGCTGCAACTGCAGGCCTCCACCTTGCCTCAGCCGATCGGTGCCCTGGTCGCCGACGTCGGCGGACGCAGCGAGGTGCTGGCGATGGGCCAAGCGCGCGGCGAACTGGCACAGCGCTACCATGAGCAAATCGTCAAGGCGTGCGAGCAGATCACCTCCGGACGTTATCCGTTCTTGCCGGGCAGCGCGGTCGACGTGCCCTTGGCGGATTTCGGCCGGCTGTTCGGCAGCGGCGGCATTTTCGACGCGTTCTTCAAGGAAAACTTGGCGCCGTTGGTGGATGTGACGCGAACCCCGTGGGTGTGGCGCGCCGGCGGCAGCGGCCCGCCCGGCGCATCGAGTGCGATGCTGCGTCAATTTGAACTCGTGCAGCAAATCCGTGAGAAGTATTTCGGCGTTGCCGGCCAGTTGCCGGAACAGCAATTCACGTTGACCCCGGGCGAACTCGACCCGGGCGCCTCGCGCTTCACCCTCGAGGTTGACGGTCAGTCTCTGGATTACCGTCACGGTCCGGTGCGCAGCTTGCCGGCGAAATGGCCGGGCCCTTCGCCGGGCACGGCCTCCGTGACGTTCGAAGATTCCTCGGGCGCTCGTCCCAATCTGATTTTTCAGGGACCCTGGGCCTGGTTCCGTCTGCTCGATGCCGCATCGATGCACGCGGATTCCGATGTGCGCTTCGTAGCCACCTTCAAGGCGGGCTCCCATCAAGGCGGGATCACCATCGAGCCGACCAGCATCCGCAATCCGTACCAGGCTGCGGTGGTGCGCCAATTCAAGTGCGGTACGTAGGAGGCGCCTAGCATGGAGGTGGGCCTATTCGGCAAGCTGCCCACCCACGGCGATTTTTTGCGCCGCCGCGTTGCCGACGATTTTGTCAGCGGCTGGGACGCGTGGCTGCAAGAGTGCCTAGCGCAGAGCCGCGCGGCGCTTGGGCAAGCATGGCTCGATACGTATCTGACCAGTCCGGTATGGCGTTTTGCATTGGCGCCCGGCGTCTGCGGCGCGGCCGCGGTTGCCGGCGTTCTGGTGCCCAGCGTGGATCGGGTCGGACGTTATTTCCCCCTCACGCTGGTGTGGCCGACACCCGATCAGCTCAGCACGTTGGAGATCGCGATACGTTGTCGCAGCGGGTTCGAACAGGCTGAGCGCCTGCTGCTCGATACCTTGGCGGCGGAACATTTCGAATTCAGCGACTTTGACCGCAGCGTCATGGAGTTGGCGACGCACCTCGATATTCCTCCCGATGACCAGGCTTTGCGCTTGACTCAAGCGGCGGCGCGAGCATCGGCCGCGCCCAGCCATCGTCCGCGCCGCTTGCCGCTGCAAAATGCGGCGGCTCTGGAAACACCGGTACTGCAGCTCTACGGACAACTGCTGGACTCGAGCGGCGATGCCGCGTTCTGGTGGACCGATGGGTCCGCCGCGATCGAGCCGAGTTGGCTCATGACGCATGGGCTTCCGGACGGTGCGCACTACTGCGCGATGCTTGATGGCGCCTGGTCGGCGGCGGGCTGGGAGGTCGCCGAGGCAGAGGGCGGGGCTGCGGATCAGATGGATCCAAGCTCCACATTGGTGCGCGAACCGCTCGACGCTGCGTTGGTCATTTCCTCCGCGGCGCACTCGCATCGCGGCAACGTGCGCAGCACCAATCAAGACTCGTTCATCGATAGGCCGGACCTCAGGATTTGGGCCGTGGCCGACGGCATGGGCGGTTTGGCGGACGGCGATATCGCCAGCCGCATGGTGTGCGATTCGCTCGCCGATGTCCCGCTCGCTGCGGATCTCGACGAACAGATCGAAGGCATCGTCGGTCAGCTGACTCAGGTGAATGAGTATCTGCGCCGCAGCGCGAGGCGCGAGATCAATCCGATTCACAGCGGCAGCACGGTGGCCGTTTTGCTGATCCGCGAGCAACACTGTGCTGTCGTGTGGGCGGGCGACAGCCGCGTCTATCGCTTGCGCGACGGTTTGCTGTCGCAACTGAGCACCGATCATGTCTGGGACGCGGGCGAGGCCGGCGCGGCGGGCGTGGAGGAACAGGCCGTCACGCGCGCGGTCGGCGGCGAGGACGTTTTTTCTCCGGAGACACTGCGCGGCGACGTGCGCTCCGGCGATCGCTTCTTACTGTGCAGCGACGGTGTGTATCGGGCCCTCGATACCGCGATGCTGGCCGAGTTGCTGCAGGCCCGTGAGCCCGCGGCATGCAGTAAAGATCTGGTCACACAGGCTATGGTGCGAGGCAGCACCGACAACGTCACCGCACTGGTGGTCGATTGCGGCGGACTGCATCCCCCAGCGCTCACAGCGACGCTCGATATCGTCAGCCTATAGAGCTTGCCTTGACAGTTTGCAACGCCAGGGTTTACTTTCAGGCATTCCCCGCACCACCAATGGCCGGCCGGCGCGCCGCGCCGGATTTGACGGAAACCGCGTAGGGCGAGAAAACAAGGGGCAAGGGAAGGGACCAATCAGATGGGATGCTTACGCGAGGCGGCGCCGTGATCGCTACCGCAAAATTTGTCGCACCGCTGGAGGAGGGCAATCCCAGCGGGCCTAACCTTGAATACGACCCGGACTTCATGGCGCTGGACCGCGCGCAGCAAGGTAGGCCGGAACAGGTCATCGGAGATTCGGTCAAACCCGCGGAAGATCCGGACTGGCAAGACGTGCGCGAACGCGCCGAAAGCCTGATGGGCCGCACGCGCGATCTGCGGGTGGCGGTGGCCATGACCAACTCGCTGCTCCGGACCGAGGGCTTCGAGGGATTCGCTTCCGGGTTGGCCGTGATCAAAGGCCTGCTCGAAACCCAGTGGGATACGGTGCATCCGCAACTGGATGCCGATGACGACAATGACCCGACGTTGCGCATCAATTCGCTGCTGAGCCTGGCCGCCTCGGACGGCGTGCTCAAGGCGCTGCGTGAAGTCCCGGTCGTATCCTCCAAAACGTTGGGCCGCTTTAGCCTGCGCGATGTTCGTATCGCCTCGGGCAAACAGCCGGCGCCGTCCAATCTAGCGGAGCCGCCGAAACAAGTTCAAATTGATGCCGCTTTCCGGGACGCGGATTTGGAATCGCTGCAGGCGAACGCGGCCCAAGTAGCGCTTGCCTTAAGCGACATCGGGGCCGTCGATCGGCTGCTCGTCGATAAAGTCGGCGCTCAGGCGCCCGAATTGAAGCCTCTGATGCTCGACTTGACCGAGATCAAGCATGTGCTGGCCGAGAAGCTTGCGGCCCGCGGCGTCGGCGTGCCGGACGCGGCGGGCGGCGGCGGCGAAGCTGCGGCGAGGGGCACGGGCGGCACCGGGGAGATCAACAGCCGCGAGGATGTCGTGTTGCAGCTGGATCGGCTGTGCGAATACTACCGCCGGCACGAGCCCTCGAGTCCCGTGCCCATGCTGCTGCGCCGGGCCAAGCGGTTGGTGTCGAAGGAATTCATGGACATTATCCGCGACTTGACGCCGGGTGGGCTGGCCGAGGCGGAGTTGCTGGGCGGAATCGAGAAAGCGAGCGAGTAGCGAAAATAATTTCACCATCAATGGCGTGAATTGATCCTGAAACCTGTCTAAGTAAGTACATATCGGCAGCGCCGATTAACGAGGTGGCCAGTGGCAAAGCAAAGCAGTCAGAAATTCATCGCGCGTAACCGCGCCCCGCGAGTCCAGATCGAATACGACGTCGAGGTTTACGGCGCCGAGAAAAAGGTGCAGGTGCCGTTCGTCATGGGCGTGTTGGCCGATTTGTCCGGCAAGCCGGCCGAGGAACTGCCGCCGGTCGACGACCGCAAGCCGCTGGAAATCGATGTCGATAACTTCGACAGCCGGCTCAAAGCCATGAAGCCGCGCGTGGCCTTCGCGGTGCCCAATACCCTGACCGGTGAAGGTCAGCTGAGCGTCGATATCACGTTCGAAAGCATGGATGATTTTTCGCCCGCGGCGGTGGCGAAGAAGGTCGGTGCGCTCGCGAAGCTGTTGGAAGCGCGCACGCAGCTCGCCAACTTGGTGACCTACATGGACGGCAAGTCGGGCGCGGAAAAGCTCATCTCGGAGGCGTTGCAGAACCCTGCGTTGCTGCAGTCGCTGGCCTCCGCGCCGAAGCCCACCGACGAACCGAGCAAGAGCTAAAGGAGCACGACCATGGCAACCGTCAAAGAAGATCAAGCAGCGCTCGGCCAAACCACCGAGACCTCGGATTTTTCCGCACTCTTGCAGAAGGAATTCAAACCCAAGTCCGACCGGGCGCGCGAAGAGGTCGAGACCGCGGTACGCACCCTGGCGGCGCAGGTGCTGGAGGACAAGGACCTGATCGCCGACGATGCGGTTAATTCGATCAACGCCATCGTGGCGGAAATCGACCGCAAGCTGGCCGAGCAGATCAACCTGATCATGCATAACCCGCAATTCCAGGCACTGGAAGCCTCCTGGCGCGGCTTGCATTATCTCATCAACAACACCGAAACGGATGAGATGCTGAAGATCAAGGTCTTCAACATTTCGAAGAAGGATCTTGCCAAGACCTTGAAGAAATACAAGGGCACGGCCTGGGACCAGAGTCCGATCTTCAAGAAAGTGTACGAACTGGAGTACGGCCAGCTCGGCGGCGAGCCCTACGGCTGCCTGGTAGGCGATTATTATTTCGATCACAGCGCGCCCGATGTGGAGCTCTTGTCCGGCATGGCGCAAATTGCGGCGGCCGCGCATGCACCCTTCATCGCCGCGGCATCGCCGACCACCATGCAAATGGATTCGTGGGGCGAGCTGGCGAACCCGCGCGATCTGACCAAGATTTTTCAAACCCCCGAATACGCTGCCTGGCGCTCCATGCGCGAGTCGGACGATTCGAAATACGTGGGCCTTGCCATGCCGCGTTTCTTGTCGCGCATGCCTTACGGCGCCAAGACCAATCCGGTCGAGGAGTTCGAATACGAGGAAGACACCAGCGGCGCCGACTCGAGCAAGTACACCTGGTGCAATGCGGCCTATGCCATGGCGGTGAACATCAATCGCGCGTTCAAGTTATATGGCTGGTGCTCGCGAATACGCGGTGTCGAGTCCGGCGGGGCGGTCGAAGGCCTGCCGGTGCACACCTTCCCCTCGGATGATGGCGGCGTCGATATGAAATGCCCCACGGAAATTGCCATCAGCGACCGTCGCGAGGCGGAATTGGCGAAGAACGGTTTTATGCCGCTCATCCATCGAAAAAATAGCGACATCGCCGCGTTCATCGGCGCTCAGTCCTTGAACAAGCCTTCCGAGTACGATGATCCGGATGCGACGGCGAACGCCAATTTGGCGGCGCGCCTGCCGTATATGTTCGCGTGCTGCCGGTTCGCTCATTACCTCAAATGCATCGTGCGCGACAAGATTGGTTCCTTCAAAGAGCGCTCCGACATGGAGCGCTGGCTGTCGAACTGGATCTTGAACTACGTCGACGGCGATCCTGCCAATTCGAGCGAGGAGACCAAGGCGCGCAAGCCCTTGGCGGCCGCTGAGGTGGTGGTCGAAGAAGTGGAAGGCAACCCGGGGTATTACACCTCGAAATTTTTCCTGCGCCCGCACTATCAGCTCGAGGGCTTGACGGTGTCGTTGCGCTTGGTGTCGAAACTTCCGTCGGCCAAGGCGGCTTAAGTAACGTTCGCTAACTAGGGGAGAATTCCATGGCAATTGATAGTTTCTTGAAGCTCGGGACGCTGAAAGGCGAGTCGGTCGTCAAAGGGTTCGAAGATCAAATGCAAATCTTGTCCTGGGGCTGGGGCATGAGCCAGACGGGCACCACGCATTCCGCCTCGGGCGGCGGCGCAGGCAAGGTTGATGTGCAGGATCTGCATGTGACCAAGCATCTGGATGCGGCAAGTCCAACCCTGGCGCTGGCGTGCGCCAAAGGCTCTCACTACGACTCTGCTGTGCTCACCATGCGCAAGGCCGGCGGCACGGCGCTTGAATACGTCACGCTGACGCTCACTGACGTCATCATCAGCTCGTACTCTGTCTCGTCATCGAACGGCCAGGACCAGCTGCAGGACACGGTTGCGCTGAACTTCGGCAAATTCAAGTACAGCTATCAGCCTCAGGATAACAAGGGCGCGAAGAAGGGCGGCGCCATCGACGCGACGTACGACATTGCGAAGAACGTGGACGCCTGATCCTTGGACGCGCAGGAGGCCGTGCGCGCCGGCGACCTCGATCAGGCGCTGACGCAATTGCAAGGCGAGGTGCGCCGCCGCCCGGCCGATGCACGTCTGCGTATTTTCTTGTTCCAATTGTTGTGCGTGCGCGGCGAGTGGGATCGGGCGCTCACCCAGTTGAATGTCGCCGGCGAGCTCGACGCAGGCGCGCTGCTCATGGTGCAGACTTATCGGGAAGCGCTGCGTTGCGAGGTGTATCGAGCGGCGGTTTTTGCCGGCAAGCGCATGCCGATGTCCCTCGGCGAGCCGGATCCGTGGTTTGCACCCCTGGTGCAAAGCTTATCGGTGGCTGCGGACGGGCGTGCCGCGGACGCAGCGAGCTTGCGGCAAACCGCCTACGATGACGCGCCGGCGATCACCGGTAGCCTCAACGGGGAACCGTTCGAATGGATCGCCGACGGCGATGCGCGCATGGGGCCCTGTCTCGAGCTCATCATCAGCGGCCGTTATTACTGGGTTCCGTTTCATCGACTCCACAGCATTGTCATGGAAGCGCCTGCCGATCTGCGCGATTTCGTTTGGATGCCGGCGCAGTTGACGTGGGCCAATGGCGGTGAAGCCGTGGCGCTCATTCCCAGCCGATATCCCGGCAGCGAGGCGGCGCCTGACCCCGCATTGCGACTGGCACGTCTCACCGAATGGCGGGAACAGTCGGAAGGAGCCTATTTCGGCGTTGGGCAGCGGGTTTTCATCACCGATGGCGGAGAGACCGGATTGCTCGATGCCCGCCGAATCGAACTTCACTCTTCGGACGACGCTCAGCCGGCGGTAGTATGATGCGGGCGGCTCGATGGCCGACTTAACGCCGCAGGAGCGCCTGCAGCCCTCACTGCTCGATCGGCTGACCGATGAGAACCCTCAAGGCGGCGTGGAGTCGCGCGATCAACGTTTGCTGTCTTGGCAGCGACTGCGCGATGCCGTGCGCCGCGATCTGGCCTGGCTGCTCAACTGCGTGCATCTGGAGGCAACTCAGGATCTCTCATCGGCGCCGCTGGCGGCACGCTCGACCTTGAATTACGGTATGCCCGAGATCACCGGCATCCCGGTCGCGAACATCAATGTCGAAACGCTGCAGAAGCGGGTGCGCCAAGCGATTCTCGATTTCGAGCCGCGCTTGCTGCGCAACAAGCTTAGCGTCACGGTCGAAAAACAACCCGACATCATGAACAAGAATTCGTTGGTGTTCATGATCCGCGCCGAAATGTGGGCGCAGCCGGTGCCGCAGAGCATTCTGATGCGCACCGAGTTTGACTTCGAAACCGGCTCGGTCAGAGTCGAAGAGGGCTCGCGCTAGCGAACTGTCATGGACCCTAGGCTGCTGCGCTATTACAACCAGGAGCTGCAACATGTGCGCGACATGGGGGCCGAGTTCGCGCGCGAATTTCCGAAGATCGCGGGCCGGCTGGGGATGGAGGGATTGGAATGCGCCGATCCCTATGTCGAGCGCCTATTGGAAGGATTTGCGTTTCTCGCGGCGCGGGTGCAGCTGAAAATCGACGCCGAGTTCCCGCGCTTCACCCAGCATCTGCTCGAGATGGTCTACCCCCGGTATCTTGCTCCGACGCCTTCCATGGCCGTGGTGCAATTGCAGCCGGATCTGCGCGAGCCTGCCTTGGCCTCCGGTGTCATCGTACCGCGCGACGCCGCGCTGCATAGCATGGTGGGACGCGATACCACGGTGTCATGCGAGTTCCGGCTCGCGAATGATGTGGCGCTGTGGCCGATCGAACTCACCGAGGCCAAGATTCTGGATGGGCCGGCGGCGTTGGGTGCGATCGGTGTGCGTCCGAGCAGCCAGGTGCGCGCCGCGCTACGCCTCAGTTTCCGCTGCACCGCCGGCGTGCAGGCGCGGCAGCTGGCTCTCGATGATCTCGCCTTGTATCTGGTGGGCGCCGACAATCTGCCGACCGAACTGTATGCGCAGATCATGGGCAACGGCACACAGGTGCTGGTGCGCGGCCCGGCCGATTCGGGCACCAGCACCGTCACCCTTGGTCGCGAGAGCATCCAGCGAATGGGATACGACGACGAGGAGGCGCTGCTGCCGCCGGCGCGGCGGCAATTCAGCGGCTACCGTTTGTTGCAGGAATATTTTGCCTTTCCGCAGCGTTTCTTGTTCGTGCGGTTGGCGGGCCTGCGGCGCGGCCTGCAACGGATCTCGGGCGATCGCTTCGAACTCCTGGTGCTGTTCGACCGGGCCGCACCCAACCTCGAGCCTACCGTCGGCAGCGACAATTTCCGTTTGTTCTGCGGCGCCGCCATCAACCTGTTTCCGCGCAGCGCCGATCGTATTCACATCGAAGCGGGCGTCCCGGAGTACCACGTTGTGGTCGATCGCACCCGGCCGATGGACTACGAAGTCTACGATGTGCTCGATGTCCAGGGGTTCGGCGATCACTCCGAGCCCGACCGGCAGTTTCGGCCGTTTTACTCCTGCAACGAAACCACCTGGCATAACCGCGATCTGGCCTACTTCAGCGTGCGGCGCGAAGCACGCCGCTTGTCCTCGCGCCAGCGACTGAACGGGCCGCGCGCGAGCTACATAGGGAGTGAGATTTTCTTATCGTTGGTCGATCCGAACGAAGCGCCGTTCAGCTCGAACTTAAGGCAGCTCGCGGCGAGCACCTTGTGTACCAACCGCGACCTGCCGCTGAACATCCCCATCTCGAAAACAGCGACGGATTTCACGCTCGAATCGGCCGCACCGGTGGAGAGCGTGCGCTGCGTTGCCGGCCTGTCGCGCCCGCGCGCATCGTTTGCGCACGGCGATGCCAGCTGGCGGCTCATCAGTCATCTGTCGCTCAATTATCTATCGATCATCGATACCCCCGGCGAGGGAGCGGCGGCGCTGCGAGAGATGCTCGGCCTGTATGCTGATCCGAACGACAGCGCCGCGCAGCGGCAGATCGAGGGCCTGCGCGCCGTGGCCTCGAAACCCGTCATCGGCCGGGTACCCTTGATCGGACCCATAGCCTACGGCCGCGGCACCGAAGTGACCCTGACCATGGAGGATGCGGCATTTCAAGGCTCCAGCAGCTACATGCTGGCGGCGGTGCTGGAACAGTTCTTCGCCCGTTTCGCGTCCATCAATTCATTTTCCAAAACCGTGCTGCGATCGGCGGAGCGCGGGGAGGTCGCACGATGGCCGACGCGTCTCGGCAATCGGCCGACGCTGTAAGGCTGCTGCAAGATCTCGAGACGCGATTCGCGTCTTACGAGTTCTTCGCCGCCATGCGCCGCGTCGAATGCGCGCTGCCCGACCTGCCGAGGCTTGGCCGAGCGGCGCGCTCGGCCGACGAAGCGGTGCGTTTGGGCCAGGTTCCCACGCTCACCTTCGCGCCGACCATGTTCGTCGAAGCGCAGCGCCGCGCCGACGGGAAGCTGTGGCTCGGCGGCGTGTTCTTCGGTCTGTTTGGACCCAATGGGCCGCTGCCGCTGCATTTGAGCGAATACGCGCACGATCGGCGCCATAATTTTCGCGATTCGACCTTGGCGAGCTTTGCCGATGTGTTTCACCATCGGTTGATGTGCTTGTTCTATCGGGGCTGGGCCGATGCGCAGCCAACGGTACAGAGCGATCGGCCGGATAGCGACCGATTCCGCGCCTATGTGGGAGCCTTGATCGGAATAGGCCAGGAAACGCTTCGCAATCGGGATGCCATGCCGGACGCCGCCCGGCTCTTTCACGCCGGCCGCTTGTCGGGCGAGGTGAAGAATCCGGAAGGGCTCGAAGTGGTGCTCGAGGATTTTTTCGAGGAACGCGTGCGGGTGCGCGAATTTCAGTGCGAATGGATGGCCTTGACGGAAGAGGACCGGCTGTATCTGGGGCGAACCCGGACCTCATCGACGTTGGGCTTGAACGCAACCTTAGGACGCAGCGTGTGGGGCGCCCAGTCGCGGTTTCGCATCGTCGCGGGTCCCATGGCGCTGCGGGCGTTCGAACGTTTCTTGCCGGGCAGCGTCGCGCTCAAGCAACTCGCGGCCATCGTCAGAAGCTATGTGGGATTCGAGCTGCACTGGGACTTGCAGCTCATTCTCAAGCGCAGCGAAGTCCCCGGCGCGCAGCTGGGCACGGGCACTCGCTTGGGTTGGACGTCGTGGCTGGCATCGAGCTCTAGGGCTCACGACGCAGATGATGTCGTGCTCATGAACACGGCTCTCAATTAGGCATACCGGAGACTTACCATGGCTTCAATCAGTCGGGCGGCATTGTTCGGCAAGCTCAATCGCATCGGATACCGCGCCATCGAGAGCGCCACGGTGTTTTGCAAGATGCGCGGCAACCCTTACGTCGAACTGGTGCACTGGATCCATCAGGTGCTGCAGCTGCAGGACTCGGATCTGCACCGCATCATCCGCCAATTCAATCTCGAACCCTCGCGGCTGGCCGCCGATATCACCGAGTCACTGGATCGCCTGCCGCGCGGCTCGACCACCATTTCCGATCTGTCGGCCCACGTCGAAGAGGCGGTGGAGCGCGGCTGGATTTTCGCCACCTTGATGTTCGGCGAAGCGCAGGTTCGCACCGGTTACCTGATGCTGGGCATCGTCGATACGCGCGGCTTGCGCAATGTCCTGTCCTCGATCTCGAAGGAGTTCGACAAGGTCAAATCTGAGACGCTGAAGGACAAGTTCGCCGAGATCGTCAGCGGGTCGCCCGAGGAGGGACAACGGCCGACGGATGGATTTCAGATGGGCGGCGGCGCCGCCCCCGGCGAGAGCAGCGGTGCGATGGCGCCCGCTCAGATGGGCAAGCAGGAAGCGCTCAAGCAGTTCACGACGGACTTAACCGAGCAGGCGCGCAGCGGCAAGATGGACCCCATCATCGGCCGCGACGAGGAAATCCGGCAGGTCGTCGATATTCTGATGCGCCGCCGCCAGAACAATCCCATCCTGGTCGGCGAGGCGGGCGTCGGCAAGACCGCGGTGGTCGAGGGCTTCGCGCAGCGCATCGTCCGCGGCGATGTGCCGCCGCAACTGAAAGAAGTGCAACTGCGCACCCTCGATGTCGGGTTGCTGCAGGCCGGAGCCAGCATGAAGGGCGAGTTCGAAAACCGCCTGCGGCAAGTCATCGACGAAGTGCAAGCCTCGCCCAAGCCCATCATTCTATTCATCGATGAAGCCCATACCCTGGTGGGTGCCGGAGGCGCCGCGGGCACCGGCGATGCCGCCAATTTACTGAAGCCTGCGCTGGCACGCGGCACGTTGCGCACCATCGCCGCGACCACCTGGGCCGAATACAAGAAATACATCGAGAAAGATCCGGCGCTGACGCGGCGGTTCCAAAACGTGCAAATCGATGAACCTTCGGAAGAGCGCGCCATCCTCATGCTGCGCGGCGTTGCCTCCACCATGGAAGCGCATCACAAAGTGCAGGTCCTGGATGAGGCCATCGAGGCGGCCGTCAAGCTCGGCCACCGCTACATCCCCGCGCGCCAATTGCCGGACAAGGCGGTGAGCTTGCTCGATACCGCTTGCGCGCGGGTGGCCATCAGCCAACATGCGGTACCGGCCGCGGTCGATGACTGCCGCAAGCACATCGAATCGCTCGATACCGAGCTCGGCATTATCGGCCGAGAAACGGCCATCGGCATCGAAGTCGGCTCCCGCCAGACCCATGCCGCCGAACAGTTGGCGCAAGCTCAGACGCGGCTGGTGGGCTTGGAAGACAATTGGCAGCGCGAGAAATCGCTGGTGGAAAAAATTCTCGAGCTTAGGCAGCGTTTGCGCGCGGGCGCGGCGCCGGTCGAAGGCACGGGAAGTTCATTGGAAAAGGCGGCCGCGGCCAAGGCTGCGCCGACGCCCGTTGCGGCGCCGACGGCGCCGGCCGCGTCGGCGAAAACCGCCGCAACGGAGGCTGCACCGGAGCCGCCCAAACCATTGAGCGACGCGGAACGCGCGCAGGTGCTGGGCGATCTGCGGCTGCTGCAAACCGAGTTGGCCGCCCTGCAGGGCGAGAACCCGCTCATTTTGCCGAGCGTCGACGCGCAGGCGGTGGGCTCCGTGGTGGCGGATTGGACCGGCATTCCGGTGGGACGCATGGTGCAAGACGAAATCAAGATGGTGATGCACCTGGCCGATATTTTGGAGGCGCGTGTGATCGGCCAGCGGCATGCGCACGAAATGATCGCGCGCCGCATTCAAACCTCGCGCGCGAATTTAGCCAATCCCACGCGGCCCATCGGCGTGTTCATGTTGGCAGGACCCTCCGGTGTCGGCAAAACCGAAACGGCGTTGACCTTGGCCGAGGCGCTGTACGGCGGTGAACAGAACCTCATCACCATCAATATGAGCGAGTTCCAAGAAGCGCACACGGTGTCGACGCTGAAAGGCGCACCGCCCGGATATGTCGGCTATGGCGAAGGGGGTGTCTTGACCGAAGCGGTGAGGCGCAAACCCTACAGCGTGGTGTTGCTTGACGAGGTCGAGAAAGCCCATCCCGATGTACATGAGATCTTTTTTCAGGTGTTCGACAAGGGAGTCATGGAAGACGGCGAGGGCCGCATGATCGATTTCAAGAACACGCTGATCATCCTCACCACCAATGTGGGCAGCGATCTCATCATGAACATGTGCAAGGACCCGGAGCTCATGCCGGAACCGGAAGGCATCGCAGCCGCGTTGCGGCCGGCACTCTTGAAGACATTCCCTGCAGCCTTGCTCGGGCGTCTGGTGGTGATCCCGTACTATCCGTTGAGCGACACGATGTTGCGGGCGATCATTCGGCTGCAGCTCGGCAGAATCGAGAAACGCATCCGCGCCAACTATGGCATTCCCTTTACCTACACCGACGAGACGGTCAAGCTCATCGCGAGCCGCTGTACGGAACTGGAAAGCGGCGGCCGCATGATCGATGCCATCCTCACCAATAACGTGCTGCCATCGATCAGCCGGCGGTTCCTCGAAAAAACCGCCGATGGGCAGCAGTTGCCGCGGGTGCATATCAATGCCATCGACAGTGAGTTCGTGTACGAATTCTGATAAGCGCAACGCACAACGATTGCAGGCCGCCATCAAGGCGCACCAGGCGGGACAACTTGCGCTCGCGCGCGATGGATACGAAGCCGTGCTCGCGCGGCGGCCCGCCGATCCTGATGCGCTGCATTTCTTCGGCGTGCTTCATCACAATCAGGGCAACAGCGCCGCGGGCGTGGCTTGCATCCGGCGTTCGCTGGAAGTTGCGCCGAACAATCCCCACGCCTGGCTCAATCTCGGCAACATCTTGCTCGAGCAGGAGCAGAGCCAAGAGGCGCGGGCGGCTTACGAACGCGCCGCGGCGCTGGCGCCCGATCTTGCCGACGCCTGGTACAACTTAGGGATTTGCTTGCGAAAGCTAGACGATGCGCCCGCCGCGGTCAGCGCGCTGGACCGCGCGATCAATCTGCGGGCCGCGCACGCGGCCTCTCATTATCAACGCGGCATCGCGCAGCGCGATGCCGGGAATCTCGAGGCGGCGGAAATGGATTTTCGGGGCGCGCTCGCCCTCAAGCCAAATTATGTCGAGGTTTACGAAAGTCTCGGCATGCTGCTGTATCGCCAAGACCGCATCGCCGATGCCGCCAAGGTTTATCAGGCGTGGGCGCTGAGCGACCCGTCGAGCAGCAGCGCGGCGCATATGGCGGCGGCGACCTCGGGCGAGGATGCACCGGAACGGGGCTCGGACGCTTATGTCACGGAGACCTTTGATCGTTTTGCCGCCACCTTCGATGAGAATTTGGCGAACTTGGGCTATCGCGCGCCGCAGCTGGTGAGCGCGGCGTTGGCCGAGGTCCTGGGCGAGCGGCCGGTGTTGGATTGCGTGCTCGACGCCGGATGCGGCACGGGGCTGTGCGGCTCGATGCTGCGCGCGCTCGCGCGGCGCCTGATAGGCGTGGATTTGTCGTCGGGAATGATCGATGGAGCGCGCGCCAAGGGCCATTACGATGAACTGACCGTGGGCGAATTGGTGGCGTTCATGCGCGGCCACCAGCAAGCCTTCGATGCCGTCGTATCCGCCGACACCTTTGTCTACTTTGGGGCGCTGGAACACGCATCAGCCGCAGCGGCCCAATGCCTCAAAAGGCCCGGCTGGCTCATCATGACGTTGGAAGAAATGTGCGGGGGCATCCCCGGCAATTACCGCCTCGAGCCCCACGGGCGCTACAGCCATCGGCTCGATTACGTACGCAACACGCTGCAGAGCGCGGGTTTCCGCCTGATCCGCAGCGATGAACAGGTGCTACGGCGTGAGCGTGGCTTAGAGGTTCGCGGGTTGCTCGTTGCCGCGCAGCTGCCGCCCATGCGGTAGTCGCCCCGCAGCTATTGTATGCTTTCAGGCGCACAAGACTGAAAGATCGGGGTGGGTGAGTGGAAACCTTCTTACAAGCTCTCCAAGAGCAAACTGCGGGTCGCATCGATCTGGCGAACTTGAGCGCGAAATTGGAGCTTCTGATCGTCCAGTCTCCTGACTCCAAAGAAACCGCGGCCGCGGCGCTAGATCAAGCCCATCGACGAGGAACTTTGCCCGCTCCCGAATACCGGGCGCTCATGGCTATTCTCGACGGGCGCAGCAGCACTGCGCCAAGACCCCGCTCGAGCACGGCCAACCGTGCCCCTGCCGCTGAGGGCACAATCTTGCGCAAGCCTGAAGCCGGAACCGTCACGCCGCCGGCCGGCACGACGTTTCGGGCGCGGCCCAGCCAAAGCCCCGAATCCGAGCCCGAAGGCGAAGAGGACACGGCGGTCGCCGATACGGACCACCGGTTGGCCGATCCGCACACGTGGACTCACGTCGGCGATGATCCGCTTTTTTTAGGGCGCATTTTGGGGCGGCACTACCAGCTGGAGCGGAAAATCGGCGAAGGCGGCATGGGCGTCGTGTATCTGGCGAAGGATCTCGTCGAGGCGGACTTCAGTGAACAGCCGTTTCTCGCAATCAAGGTGCTCAAGGAAGATTTTCGCCAGCATCCCGATGCCTTGAAGGCGTTGCATGAGGAAGTGCGCAAGAGCAGGGCCTTGTCGCATCAGAACATCGTCAGCGTGTATACGTTCGATCGCGACGCCGCCGTGGTCTTTATGACCATGGAGTATCTCGAAGGAAAATCGCTCAACGAACTCATTGACGAGGACTTTGCGCGCGGCATGCCGTTCGCCCAAGCCTGGCCCATTATTGAGGGAGCCGGGCGCGCGCTGGCTTACGCGCATGATCGCGGTGTCGTGCACAGCGACTTTAAGCCTTCCAACGTGTTCGTGACCGCCGGCGGACGACCCAAAGTATTGGATTTCGGCATCGCACGGGCGATGCGCCACGGCCGGGGATGGAATTTCGATGCCGCTTCGCTCGGTGCGCTGACGGAGGCTTATGCGAGCTGCGAAATGCTCGATGGTCAACCGGCGGACCTGCGCGACGACATCTATGCGTACGCGTGCGTGATATACGAGTTGCTCAGCGGGCGCCATGTTTTCGGCGGCGATTCGGCCGCGCAGGCGCGCAACTCGAAGCTAAAGATGCAGCCGCTGCCGATGCTGTCGAAGCTGCAGAACAAAACGCTTGAGCAAGCGCTGGCGTTCGACCGTTCGCAGCGACTTGGATCGGTCGAGGAACTGATCGAGGGTCTGCGGCCGCGGGCGCCTGTCAAGCGCACCGGACTGGTTATCGCGCTATCGACGCTGGGCGTTGCCGCGTTGGCCGGAGCGGGCTGGTGGGTGTCGCACCGATTTTTTGCGCCCGATGAGGATGTGTCCTTCGTCAATTCTCTGCTGAAGCCCAATGCCGAGGCGGCCGATACCGTCGACCCAGAACGCGTCGCTCTGCTGATGGAGCAAGGCGATGAATACTTGTCTAAGGCCCGCGAGGCATTTAATCCCGCCTACTTGAGCGAAGGCGTATCGACGGCGTACGGTGCTTTCCAAGCCGTGCTGAAACAAGACCCCGCCAACCATCTGGCCGCCGAGAAGATACTGCAAATCGTGAAAATGTACGAGGAACAGGCCGGCAAGCTTGAGGAGCAAGGCCAGTTCAAGCGGGCTCTGAATTTGGTCGGCTATGCACTGAAAATTGATCCTGCCAGCCCGACCTTGAAGGCCATGCAGAACGAACTTCGACCCAAAGCGGCGAGTGAGACCGACGCGACTCCTTAACGCCGCAGCGAGGCTAGGCATGGTGCTGCTCATCGCGGCCGCAGCGGGCGGCTGCCGTTCGCCTGCCCACCAAGTCGAGGCCTTCGCTGAAGCTCATGGGTTCGAACGCGAAGTGGTGGAGGGGAGGCCGTTCCGGCACGTCATCCTTCGCAATCGACTGCCGGCGAGGCACTCGACCTTGCGGGTTTACATCGAAGGCGATGGCACGCCGTTTTTAAATGCGTCGACAGTCGCCGTTGACCCCACTCCGCTGCAGCCACTGATGCTGCATCTCATGGCACTGGATCCGCAAGGCGCAGTGTATGTGGGTAGACCTTGTTATCTGGGGCTTCGGGAAGACAAGCCTTGCGAGCCTCTCGACTGGACGTTGCGCCGTTTCAGCCCGGCAATCGTCGCAAGCATGGCCGTGGTGATCGACTCGGAGATGCGGCGCGCAGGTGCCACGTCGGTGCAGTTGTTTAGCCACAGCGGCGGTGCTGCGCTCGCTGTTCTGCTGGCGCACGCACTCCCGGTCGAGGCATTGGTCACGATCGGCGGCAATCTCGATATCGATGCCTGGGTGCAGTTGCACGGCTATACGCCTCTGCGCGGATCGCTCAACCCTGCGGCAGTGGAGCTTTCGCCGGCGCTCGCGCTGCGCACCGATCACTTTGTGGGAGCCAACGACATGAGCGTGCCTGCGTCACTGGTTCGCAGTGCGTCCGCGCGCATCGGCGGCACCGTGCATGAGATTCCGGGCTATTCCCATCATTGCTGCTGGGAAAAACTGTGGCCCTCTATCTTGTCGTCGGAGTCTCGCTACTAGCGCACGAGATATTGGAACCTTATGCCGAACGCGACCTCATGGCTACTCAGATATTGTTCACCGGCGATCGAGCTATAGTCGACGAACGCCGAGATGCCGAAGGGGAACTGTGCGGAGATTCCCGCCGCCCAATCGAAATAATTGCGATCCGGCAAGTCGGTGAATACCACGAAGTTGCTGATCGGGCCGTTCGGCGCATTGATGGTCGGATCCGCAGCGAAGTGAACCGTCGAAGCGCGTTGAGCATTCTTGAATTCATGATCGTAGTTGACCCGAACTTGGGGCGAAATGACCGCAATCGGAGTGCTCAACACGTAAGAAAGGTGTCCGCCGGCTTTCATGATCAGGGATTCGCCGGTTTGCGCATCGTAAGCCAAGGCCATACCAGACTGCGTGGGGTCATTCTCCGTAAAACCGTTGACGTTGATGCGCGTGTAATCGAGCGCGATATCGGGCCCAAAAACGAAACCACGTTTATTGAAGCTGTAGCCGGCACTGGTGCCGAGCGCGTATTGGCGCGCACCGGTCGATCCGTTGACGTTGATTTCGCAGGTGCTGCCGGCACAGTTGGGTGCTGACACTGACACTGTAGGATCCAGGGCAAACGAAGTAGTTCGATTGGCCTGATAGGTAAGGTGGCCATAGGTGCCGATGACGTCGACATAAAAATTGTTCTTGTAGAAGGAGCCGTAAATCGAGGCGGTGTTGCTGCGCGAGTCAAGGTGCGCGCTGGCATCGTTGAAGTCGGTCGAGCCGTTCGAATGCCCAGCCGCGACGCCCAGCACCAAGCTGTCGGTCAGGCGGTAATCCACCCCCGCGGTCACCCCATTGTCCTTGAAATCATAGCCGGTCTCGATGTTGGTCGTATCTTGCGAGCCACGGCGCAAATGTCCATTGATGAAAAAGCCAAATCGGCTCGGCGCGCCGGTGGAACTCCCGTCGCCGCTGTTGCCGCCGACGATACCGGTCGGATCCGACGAGTCAGCGGCGCCCGTGGCTTCTCGCAAGGCCGCCATCAGTTGCGCCGCGGGCATCCCGGCCGGACCGCCGAGATCGAGGCCCGAGGCGCTGATACCGGAGGACCCGCCTTGGCGCAACTGGGCCAGACGCGCACCTATATTGGAAAACTGCGTGCTGGCGAACTTCACGCCTATCTGCTGCTGCGCGGTGGTCTGCTTGCCCGAAACCGCATCCAAAGTGTTCTTGAGTCCCGACTGATCGTTGCCGCCGCCGTAGGAGCTGATGATGCCGCGACAGTTGGCCAGCAAATGCTGCTGCAGCGTGGTTATCGACGAGGGACTCATGCCGGAGAGATCGGCGCAGGTGCGTTCAACCGCAGCGGCGACGCTCACCTGCGCCGGGTTGATGCCGGGCGAGGTACTGATCGGGCTGTTCGGATTTGTCTGGGCGCCGGTGCCCGTAGAGATCACGATGTTGACCGCGCTGCCAGCCTGCACAGAAGTTTTCGGCGCCGGAATCTGGCTGCCCACCGTGTTGATCGGCGTCGACGCCGGCCCCTTGGTGACTGTGCCGAGCACCAATCCGGCTCCCTGCAGCGCGGTGGCAGCGGCGGTCTGGGAGAGCCCGACCACGTTGGGAACAATGACTGCCGCTTGGACGGTGAGTGTTGCACTCGCCCCGGTCGGACTGGCACCCAAATTCGTTTGCAAGGCGCCCGCCGGAATGGAATCGCTGAAATAGGTGTTGCCCGACGCACTGGTTCCTTTCACCGTCACGGCAATCGTGCAGCCGCCGGTCGGAATGGATGCCCCCGCGCTGTAACTGAAGCTGCCGGCGCCCGCCTTCGCACTCACGGCGGATGTCGTGCACGAACCGGCCACCGTGCCGCTCGCCAGTGTCAACCCCGGCGGCAATGTATCGGTCAGCGCCTGCGTCAATGTGGCGGTATCGTTCGTGTTCGACAGCACTACCGTCAGCCGGCTGGTCGCACCGCTGGCGACCGTCGAGGGAGTGAACGACAACTGCACCACAGAAGGCGCGGTTCCCGCAGTCTGGCCATAGCCCATGAGGGGTGCACCCAGAAGAATGAGGCCGCAACCAATGCTGCGAATCATCCTTCCGAAGACACAACTCGAATCGCAAACTAGCTTCCCCATAATGCTTCCCTATCGGCTGAGATCCCACTACTGCGCCTTTCGCGAATATCCGTAATAATTCCCTGCCGCGCCGCTCCTATTGCGGTGCAATCTTTCGAATCTCGTTATTCGCGGTGTCTGCCACGTACAGGTTGCCTGCGATGTCCACTGCTACACCGCTGGGCGAGCTAAAGGTTGCGGTCGCAATTGGCCCGTTCGCGTAACCCGGTCCTGTATCACCGCCCAACAGGCTGAACCCGGACGTCGGCGTCCACATATCAATTCGATTGAGCGCGTTGTCGGTGATGTAGATGTCGCCGAGTGAATCCACGCTGATTCCCCGCACACCCACCAGACTGACATTAGGGTTGCCCGAGAACAGTGTGGACACCACGGCCGCTGGTGTTATTTTCCGGATATCGCCGGTAGCTGAGTCGCTCACGTAGATATTGCCCTGAGAATCGACGGCAATGCCGATGGGATTCGAGAAGCTGGGCGGCGTGCCCGCGATGGCAGCGCCCGCGAACGTGGTTACCACGCCAGCAGGCGTGATTTTGCGAATCTCATTATTGCCAGAATCTGCAACATAGACGTTGCCGGCCGCATCCACCGCGACTCCGCTCGGTCCATTGAAACTGGCGGCGGCGCCGTTACCGTCCGCACTGCCTGCGGTGGGATTGCCGGCAAGCGTGGTAACGACACCTTGAGGAGAAATTTTGCGTACTTCGTTATTGGCATAATCCGCCACGTACACGTTCCCGGTTGCATCAACCGCAACTCCTCGCGGCGTGCTAAAGCTGGCGAGGGCGCCCGTGCCGTCGGCATGACCTTCCGTTGGGTTGCCGGCGAAGGTTGTTACCGCGCCCGCCTGCGAAATGACGCGAATTTCGTTATTGCCCGTATCGGCCACATAGATATTCGCACCAGTCGAATCGACCGCCACGCCATATGGAGCGTTGAAAAGCGCCGCCGAGCCTGTGCCGTCGGACGTTCCGATCGCGCTTAACGTGGTCGAGACTACGCCCGCCGTGGTGACCGATCGCAAAGATTCATTTTGGTAGTCATCGACATATAGAGCGCCGGCGAAATTAAACGAAACGCCAAACGGTTCATTAAAGCTCGCCGCGGAGCCGGTGCCATCGACGTGCCCCGCCGCGCCGCTGCCTGCAATGGTAGTCACGACACCGGTATTAGCAGTAGAGACACTAAGGGCGCCGACAGTGATCAGGCGGATCAAATTGTTGACGGTGTCCGCCACATACACTCTGTACGTGCAAACAAGTGCGATGCCAGCGATACAGCTGCGTTGCACGGTTAGACCGGAGGGTTCGTTAAACCCAGCCGTAGTGCCGGTGCCGTCGGAACTCCCTAGAGTTGTGGTGCCCGCCAATGTCGTGACAGTCCAAATGACGGCGCCGGTGGTTGGATCTTGGCTCGGCGTGATGACCCTGATTTCGTTGTTGTGTTGGTCGGCGACGAAAAGAATATCAGGACCTGAGCTAGCCAACGCGACCTGAGAGGGGTAGTAAAATCCGGCCGCGGCGCCCACACCATCGCCGCTTCCCGCATATCCGCCACCGCTTCCGCCGGCGATAGTCGTCACTATGTACTGGATCACGCCCGCAGCATCTGGAGTCGGCGTAATCAGGCGAATCTCGTTGTTCTGCTGATCTGCAACGAAAATGTTGCCGACGCTATCCACCGCCACGCCCGTGGGACCATGGAAACTAGCGCCAGAACCGGTGCCATCGGCGAGTCCGGGGGCTCCGCCACCGGCTATGGTGCGCACCGTCCAAATGGGGGCGCCACCGGCCCCGAAGGTAAGTGTGATCATCCGAATCGAATTGTTGCCGGAGTCTGCAACGTAGAGGTTGCCGGAGGCATCGACCGCGATGCCGGTGGGCGAGTTGAAGGTTGCGTTGTTGCCGACACCATCAGCGCTTCCCGGAGCGCCGTTGCCGGCAACTACGGAAACAATTCCATCCGAGTCGATCTCGCGAATCTGGTTGCCTAGCGAATCCGCAATAAAGGTATTGCCATTGGCATCGGGCGCCGAGTTCACCGGGCCAAATTTCCCGAGAGGACTCCCGGCAAATAGCGATACGTTCGGCGTAGAGGGCACGCATTGGATCGATACGTTCGTGACGTTCGAATTTGTGACGGTACCCGAGCCGTTGTTTACAACACACACCACGGTGAATCCGGGCGGTTGCGCCACGATTGAGATGTTGTAAGGAGTGTTTGCGAGGATGCCAGTGATGTCATAACTCGCGGCATTTGCCGGCACAGTGTAGGTGGTGGTCCCCTGTCCTGGTGAAGGTGCACTGATCTGCAAGCCAGCCGCGGTGAGACCCGTGATCGCAATGTCGATCTGGAATGAGTTTACGCAAGTGACGCTAACATTCGTGTTGGCTGTAACGACGCCGGCCCCGTTGACTACGGTGCAAGTTTGCGTGCTAAGCGCCGAGGTGAGGGTCACGTTGTAATTGCTGCCGTAGGCGATCGAAGTGGCAAACGTGTATGTCGTGTTGCCCATGACGCTGAGCGTGTCGGTGCCGTTGTCGGAAAGGCTAACCGGAACGCCCGCGAGGATTTCTGCAATTGATGCCTGCGATAAGCCAGACACGGTCGCGCTAATCGTAAACCGAGAGACGACGCAAGAAACGGTTACGGTCACATTTGCCGTGAGATTACTTCCGGCGCCGTTGGCGACCGTGCAAGTCTCGCCGATCGGCTGAGTGCCCACGGTGACGTTATAGCCTCCGTTGTAGGCAATGGGTGTCGCGAAAGGGAACGTGCCATTGGTGGTGATGGTGAGCGGATCACCGCCATTGTCGTTCAACGTGACTTGTAGGCCGGTGGTCAGGCCGGTGACCGTGGCGCCGACTATGAAGCTGGACACCGCGCAGTTCACGGTCACCGTGACATTGGCGGTGACTCCGGCACCGGTGCCGTTGTTGACCGTGCAGATTTCTCCCACCGGCTGAGTGCCCACCGTTACGTTATAGCCGCCGTTGTAGGCAATGGGTGTGGCGAAGGGGAAGGTGCCATTGGTGGTGACGGTGAGCGGATCACCGCCGTTGTCCATCAAGGTGACTTGTTTACCCGCGGTCAAGCCGTTGACCACGGCACTGATCGGATATGTGATCGTCGAGCAGGTGACCGTGGCGGTGACATTGGCCGTCACGCCGGCTCCGGCGCCGCTCGAGACCGTACAGGTCTGTCCTACTGGCTGCGCGGATATAGTCACCGCGTACGTGCCGTTGTAGGCGACGGGCATCGTGAACGCAAAAGTACCGTTGGCGGTCACGACGAGCGGGTTGCCGCCATTGTTCGCGAGGGTGACTTGTTTCCCCGCGCCCAAGCCGCCGACCGCCGCGCTCACGGTGTAAGAAAGGGTCGAACAAGTTACCCCGACGATTACATTGGCGGTCACTCCGGCGCCTACGCCGTTGGCGACGGTGCAAATTTGGCCGGGAGGCTGCGCGACGACGGTAACGGCGTAGTTGCCGTTGTAGGGAATCGGCGTCGCGAAGGTTGAAATGCCGACGGCGGTCACGATCAAAGCATCGACGCCGTTGTCGTTGAGGGTTACTTGCGCGCCGCCGGCGAGACCCGCGACATTGGCGCTGATCGTGAAGGTATTGGCTTGGCAGTTGACCGCGGCAGCGAGCGCGGTTGATGAGGCCATGCCGGCGCCGTTGAGGACAGTGCAGGTTTGCGCGGTTGGTTGCGTCAGGATCGTGACGTTGTACGCCGTACCGCTCGCCAAGCTGGTCGCGAACGAGGCGGCGCCGTTGGCCGTAATGGTGAGGTTATCCGCGCCGTTGTCCTGGAGCACCAGCCCGGTCCCGGTTAAGCCGGTTACATTGACCGTGATATTCACCACGGGCGTCGATTCCGCACACACGATGCTCACATCCGTAACATTTGCGCCGCCGACTACGCCCGAGGCATTGGTGAATGAGCAGGTGCGTGTTTGCGAGGTCGTGGAACTGACTGCGGTCACGCTATAAGCGCTGCCGGAGGGGATCGGTGTCGCGAACGTAAAGGAGCCGTCGGCAGACACCGTTAGGTTATCGGTGCCATTGTCCTGAAGAACAATGGGACCGGAAATTGAAACGCCGGTGATGGTGCCGCCAATCGTGTAGGCAGGGTTGGAGTTCGTCTTGCACGAGACGGCGATATTGTTGACGTCGGCGCCGCTAGTGGTACCACTGCCATTCGCTATGGTGCAGTTTTGAAAGGGATTCATCGGCGGCGTCAATACCGTCACCGAATACGGCGTGCCGCTCGGTAGGCCGGTGGGGAAGGCGAAGCTGCCGTTCGAGGCAACCGCGAGATTATCGCCGCCATTGTCTTGCAGCACCAAGCCAGAACCCGCCAACCCAGAAACGGTTCCGCCGACACTGTCCGTGGCGGTGGTCTTGTCCGCGCACATCACCGCGACGTTAGTGACGTTATCGCCGGTGACAGTGCCGGTGCCGGCGGTGACGACGCAGGTCTGAGTAGGCGAAGAAGGCTGAGTCAGCACGGAGATGCTGTAGGAGTTGCCGCGCGCCAGTACTGTGTGAAAAGTGAATGATCCTGCTGAGGCGACGGGGAGGTTATCGCCATTGTTATCCTGAAGAACGAGCCCCGTGCCGGTGAGGCCGGTGACGGTGCCGCCGATGGTGTAATAGATTGATTCTTGGAGTGTGCCCGGTCCCGTGGTGACCCCACCGGTACACGCGCCGAGGGCAAGGGCAGACGAAACAGAAAGGATCTGCAGAAAGGCCTTCAGGCGGCGATGCGCACCTGTGCCACCCGCTTCAGCGGTGGAGGAGTCGAAGTCCATCTTGTCATCCCCTATCGTTTTGTTAGCTGCCGAATCCGCGATCTAAACAATCAAGTTGAGCGTTCGTTCAGCAGCGGTTAAAACCTAACACGGCATAATTTATTTCGCCACCAAGATTTTATTTCTTTTTCGCCTTGTCCGATTCGATGCACAAAAGGTGTCTTGGGCCGGCAATTTCATATGCGGCCGGCAAATGCAGCAATCCTCGTCTAGCTCGCACGCGGCACAAACAGGAATTCGCCGTTCATGTGGCCCGCATCCGGCAACACTGAATAGCGCGGACTTTGGTCGACCTTGAACTGCGCCGCAGCATGTTTCACGGGATCAAATATTTGATTCCACAGCGCTGAGCCCTCAAGAATGCCGTCGTTTCGGGTCAATATGTCGAGCAGCGCGCGGGCAAAAATGGAGTTCGCGCCGCCGCCGCCATCCAATACCGGCTTCTCGCCGCCCGAGGTGAGCACAGTTCGCGAGGGCAATTTGGATAAGGCCGTGATGCGTTTTACTTCCGCGTCGTCCGTACCCTTGCTGACCAAGCGCAATCCTGAGCTTCGTGTCATCGAACCCGAATAACAGGAGTCCGCGACAACCAGCACATGCCGCGCCGCCATTAAGGCGATCTGATCGGTGATCATCTGATCGGACACCCACTCGGTGTTATCTTCGCGCCGGGCGTTTACCGGCAACCAATAGCCGCGCTGATTTTTTTCGTCGAGTTCGCCGTGTCCTGCGTAATATATCAACAGGTTGTCCGAATCTTTCAGCGACATGCGGTAGTCGTTGAGCGCCGATAGCAGCTGCGCGCGGGTGGCGTTTTCCAAAACGCGTGTCTTGAAACCGTAGTGTTCCTTGAGCACTTTATCGACCGCACGCGCATCGTTTACCGCGGTTTCGAGGTTCGGCATGTATTGATAGCTGTTGTTGCCGATGATGAGCGCGTGGTAGTTGCCGACGATGACGCCCTTAGGAAGAGTGGCGAAAGCGTGCGGAGGGCTGAGCGGCGGTTCCGTTTCATCGTGCCCGCTGCGCATCGCCAACGCTGCCGCAGGCTTTAACCGATCGATCTGCGCCGTATATTCTTTGCTTTCGGCTTGCAATGCAGCTATTTGAGCGCGTTGCTCGATGAGCTGTTTCTCGCGCGATCCCACTTCTTGGGCTAAGCGCTGCACTTCTTTCATTTGATCCGCGGCTACACTGGCTCGCGCTTTCGCCATCTGCTCGCGTTCAGCTGCGATCTGTGCCCGATCGCGGTTGAATTTGGATTCGGCATCGCTCAAGCGTTGTTGGGTTTGAAGAAAACGCTGCTGCGTACTCGCAAGTTCGGCACGGGCATTCTGTAAGTCAGCAGCTTGCTGTTTGCTTTGCTGCGCCTCTTTCGCTTCCTGGGCCTTCAGTGAAGCGATTTGATCGTCATAGTTCTTGCGCTGCGATTGCAGTGCCGCAATCACGCCGCTCTGTTGCGAAAGCTGCGCTTCGCGATCAGCAAGAGCTTGGCGCATTCGATCATTTTCGGCTTGCTTGCCGGCGAGCGCCCCTTTGCTGTCCTGCGCCATGCGCTCGTGTTCTTTTTTGATGGCGTCTCGCTCCGCATTCAGCTGTGCGGTGAGTTCCTCAACGCGTCGATTGGTCGCGGACTGCTGATCCTGAGCGCTGGCCAGTTGTCCGCGTACGGAGCTCGCGTCGGCTGTTTTTTGGGATTTCAATTGCGCAAACTGCTCGTCGTAGCTCTTCTTTTGGCTCTGAAGCGAGGCAATCAGTGCGCTCTGCTGACTAATTTGGGCTTCGCGTTCGGCCAACGCTTGGCGCGTGCGCTCGTTGTCCGCCTGCTTGCCGGCGCCGGCTCCCGCCAAATCTTGAGCGAGTCGATCGTGCTCTCGCTTGATGTTGCCCCGCTCGGCGTTTAACTGCGCAGTCAATTCGTCGACCCGCTGATTGGTGGCAGCGACTCGTTCTTGAGCAGCGGCCAATTGCCCCCGAAGCGTGGCGGCGTCCGTATTCTTGTCGCCAAGCTCCTTGCGAAGCGCGGCGTCCTGAGCACCGGCAGCGGCGATTTTCGCCTCCAGCTGCGCCTTGTCCTGCGCGGCTGTCTTTTCAAGGTCATTCACCTCGGACTGCTGCTCTGCGATTCGGCCTTCCCGATCTTTCAGATCTCTTTCCAATTGCTTCAAATGAGCAAGCCGGTCAGCGGACTCTGCGGGATCGCCTTGTTTCGCCGCGGCGAGTTTTTGGCGCAGGTCGTTGGCGTCGCGTCGCGCCGCGGCCAAGGCCATACGCCGCTTCTCGACTCGATTTTCGCTGTCCAACAGCTGGGCCCGCAAACTGTCTGCCTCGCCGGTAGCTCGCTCGAGCTGTGCGGCCATCGCGTCGAGTTGGCTCTGCGCTTGCGTCTGAACTTTGGTGACCTCAGAGGCGAAGGTCAATTGATCGGTCGAGATGCCTGCGGCTTGCCGATAAAGATTTAGCGCTTTGACAGGGTCGGCCGGTACGCCGATGCCCTTTTCATAGAGGTAAGCCAGGTTGGTTTGTGCCTGGGCATAGCCCTTGTCGGCCGCTTTTTGGTACCACTCCGCCGCCTTGGCGGGATCGGCAGGCTGGCCCATGCCTTTCTCGAAGATCTCGCCGACGTAGGTTTCCGCCTGCGGATCGCCTTCTTTTGCCTTTGGCATCCAGACTTGTAATGAGGTCGCGAAATTCGCGCGATCGTAGGCAACGTACTCGCCGCCGCGAATTTCACATTCGCTGCCGGTCGACTTAGTCGGGGTACGCGGGCTGAGGTATGTCATTTGCCCGCCGAGCTTGCGCACCTGGCCCGGAAGCAGGCAGTCCACGACAACAAACCGGTTTGCATTGATATCCGCCGCCGCTCCGCCTGGGATGGGTGGCGCAGCCAGCGTCAAACCGCCTCCAGCGAGTGCGGCGCAATATAAGGCACACAACACGTGCTTACCAACGGAGCGGTTACTCTTGTTCTTCATAGACACCCCAACAGGTAGGTGATCCTTGGCCGTTGTTTTGAGCTTAGAGCGAGGTCATTTCGAATGCCAGTTGTATCGGCATTTATTGACGCGCAGCCGCGAGTTAAGTCCATCGATATTCGCATTAAGTAAATGATCGACGCCTTGCATTCGATCGAACGCAGGCGTCGATGTAAGCAATGCTCAGGCATCGACGTTTTTGGCGATGTCGTAGGTGGCATCAATCGCGCCGCCCTTCTTCGCGCCCTTGTTGTCCTGGGGCTGGTAGCTGTATTTGAACTTCCCGAAGTTCAACGATACGGTGTCCTTCAGCAGATCCTCACCCGCTTCCTGTATGGAATAGGAACTGACGAGAACGTCGGTCAAAGTGAGGGTGACGTATTCGAGCGCCGTTCCCCCGGCCTTGCGCATGGTGAGCACGGCAGTGTCGTAGTGAGAGCCCTTGGCGCAGGCCAGCGCCAATGTGGGGGAGGCTGCATCGAGGTACTTCGTGACCTGCAGATCATGCACGTCGACCTTGCCTGCGCCGCCGCCGGAGGCTGAATGGGTGGTGCCGGTTTGGGTCATGCCCCAGCCCCAGGAGAGGATTTGCATTTGATCCTCGAAGCCTTTGACAACCGATTCGCCCTTCAACGTGCCGAGCTTCAAAAAACTGTCTATCGCCATGATGACTCTCCTCAGTGTTGGTGAAACCGCGGAGGCGGACTCGTTATTCACCATCCCGCTTCCTTGAGAACCAGATTAGTCCCCCGAACACGCCAGATCCTTAGGAACTTCTTAGGAAGTTGTGATCTCTTGGCAGCTCCGATGCGCCTGCGGTACTCTCCCAGCGAGAACAGTCCATCGGACATACCGGCAGCAGCCCGCGATGAAACTCATCTTCGGCGATTGCATTCTCGACTTGAGCGAGCGTCAATTGTGGCGCGGCGGCGAGGTCGTGCCGCTCGAACCGAAGATGTACCAGCTGCTGGCGATCTTGATCAAACGCCGGCCCGCCGTCATTGCAAACGAAGAACTCGATGAGCTGCTGTGGCCTCATGTCTATGTGGCACGCACCAGTCTTACCCGCCTGGTCTCGGCGCTGCGCTCGGTACTCGGCGACGAATCCCGCGACTCGCGCATCATCCGCACCGCTTACAAAACCGGATACGCCTTCTGCGCCAATGTGACCGACTCGGTGCCGGGCGGCAATCCGACGGCAAGGCCAGAAGCGATACAGCTTGTTTGGAATGAGCGAATCATTCCTTTAAGCGTAGGCGAGTTCGTCGCAGGGCGAGGCGAGGAGTGCGCGGTCGTCATCGACGCCTCCACGGTGTCGCGGCGCCATGCGAAAATCGTGGTGGCTACCGATCAGATCACTGTCGAGGATCTTGAAAGCACCAATGGCACGCGTGTTAACGGCGTGCAGATCACGGCTCCCACCGTGATCGCCAACGGCGGGAAGATTGAGCTTGGCAGCGAGGTGCTTCAGATTAGGAAGCGCAGTCCCTCTGTGCTCACGGTTCGAATGGACAGCCGCCGGCCGCCGCCCCGTGGCATCGCTTCGTGATCAACAGACAGGCCGGCTTTCCATCACATCGCGGTGCTCACAGGCCGCT